>SYLI01000054.1 GCA_005809105.1 Verrucomicrobiales bacterium
CGGGCGGGTGGACGACATCATCATCGTCTCCGGCCACAACCTCGGCACGGCCGAGATCGAAGGCGCCATCGGCCAGCACCCGGCTGTGGCCGAGGCGGCCGTGGCGGCGTACCCTCACGACATCAAGGGCAACGCCGTGTACGCCTTTGTCACCTTGAAGACAGGACAAGCGGCCGGCGAAATCGTGCGCCGCGAAATCCTCCTCAAAGTGCGCGACATCCTGGGGCCTCACGCCGCTCCCGAGAAAATCCAGTTCACCGAGGGACTGCCCAAGACGCGCTCGGGCAAAATCATGCGGCGCATCCTGCGCAAGATTGCCGAGGGCCACGTGGACGACTTGGGCGACATCAGCACGCTCACCGATCCGGCCGTGGTGGAATCGCTCGTGAAGGGCCGCGTGTGACGCGCTTTGGGCGCCGCTTGCCTGCGCGGTGACGCGTGGTAAATCTGCCTTCCGCCATGCCACGCAGGAACCCATGCAAGCACCTGGCTGTCGTGCTGGCGCTGGGATTGGCGGGGGTCGCCTGCAAACCGGACCCTGTCGCGACGGCTGCGAAGGCCCAGGCTCGGATGCTCGAAACTCTGCGAACCAAGGCGCTCGCGGGCGACGCCACCTCGCAGTACACGCTGGCTCTGGCCCATCGCATGGGCCAGTTCGGTGCCGACCGCGATGATGCGACGGCCGTCTCGTGGTTCCGCAGGGCGGCCGACCAGAACCACACCGGCGCCCAGTACAGCCTGGGACTCTGCTATGATCTGGGGCGGGGAGTGGCCGCCAATGCGACCGAGTCGGCGTGGTGGTATCACACGGCGGCCACAAATGGACACGCCCAGGCGCAGTACAACTGGGCCGTCAACCTGTTCAACGGACTGGGCGTGCCTAAAGACGAGGCGCAGGCGCAACGCTGGTTTCTGAAGGCTGCTGAAGGAGGCGTGGCGGCCGCCCAGTTCAACGTGGGGGTCAGCTTTGCGATGGGCCGGGGCGTGTCGCAGGATGACACCGAGGCGGCGCGCTGGTTTAAGAAGGCCGCTGAACAAAACCACGCGGCGGCCCAGTACAGCATGGGAGTGGCCTTTGCCAACGGTCGGGGCGTGGATCGCGATGACGCGCAGGCAATCCACTGGTATCGCAAGGCGGCCGACAACCAGGTGGCCCAGGCCCAGTTTAACCTCGGCGTCCGTTATGACCGGGGTGATGGGGTGGGCGCAGATCCGGCGTTGTCGGTTTACTGGTATCGTAAGGCGGCCGAGCAAAGCCTGGCCACGGCGCAGTATAATCTGGGCATGTGTTACGACACCGGACACGGGGTGCCGGTGGATCGCGTGGAGGCGCTGGCGTGGTTCACGCTGGCGGGTGCGGACGATCCGGACGCGGCGCGGCGGCGCGATGAACTGGAGCGGGTGCTGACAGGCGAGGAGGTGGAGTCGGGCAGGGCGCGCTCCAGGGTGCTCGCCGCACTCATCCAGGCGCGTCGCCGGGCGCAGCAGCCTCCACGTCCGTAGAATGAGCCTTCCTGCCACGCAGTGGGGGCTTGCGGCGAGGGTGCGCTGCCGGTAGCGTTGCGGCGGTGAGGTGGCTGCCCTTCGAGATGGAACTGGCGCTGAGGTATCTGCGCCCCAAACGCACGTCGGTTTCTTTCATCACGCTCATCTCAGTGCTGGGCGTTCTGCTGGGGGTGGCGGTGCTCATCATCGTCATCAGCGTGATGACCGGGTTTCACCGCGAGTTGGAGCGCAAGTTGTTCGGTTTTCAATCCCACCTCACGGTTCGGCGTGTGACAGGAAACCTCGAGGATCCCGCCGCGCTCGCCCTCAAGGTGGCGGCGCATCCGCAGGTGCGCGCGGTGTCGCCGGTGGTCGTGGGCAAGGCGCTGGTCGAGTCAGCCGTCCAGCGCACCGAGGCGTCGATGGATGGGCTGGTGGTGCTGGGCGTGGAGACCAACACGTTCTTCAAGGTGAACCCCCTTCCCGAGCACATGGTGCGCGGGCGTTTTGATTTGGGTGAAAATGCAGTGGGCGATCCCCGGATGGTGGCGGGGGTGACGATCGCGGAGCCGGGCAGTCTGGGCGTGCAGACGGGCGATACGCTCAACCTCTATTCGCCGGGCGAACTCAAGACGATGCGCGAGGCACGCAAGGGCGGCCCTGAAATCGGCATCCTCTCCAGCCAGTTTGAGGTGGGGGGCGTGTTCGATGTGGGTTTTAAGGATTTCAACGGATTTCTCGTCTGCTCGCTGCCTGCGGCGCAGGCCCTCTTCGCGATGCCCGGCCAGGCCAGCGCGCTCTTCGTGCGGCTGGATGACCCGCACCAGGCCGCCGCGGTCGCGCTGCAACTTGAGGAGCGCCTGGGCGGTGGATACATTTGTGTCACGTGGATGCAGAACAACCGCGAACTGCTGGGCGCGGTGGCGGTGGAGAAAAACGTCATCGAGTTTCTGCTCTTCTTCATCGTGATTGTCGCGGCCTTCGGCATCACCAGCTCGCTCATCATCTTTGGCGTTCAGAAGACGCGCGACATCGGCCTGCTCAAGGCGCTGGGAGCGAGCAACCAGCAGGTGGGATCGGTGTTCCTGGCGCAGAGCATGGTGGTGGGGGTGGTGGGCGTGGGACTGGGCACGGGGCTGGGGGTGCTGCTGGTGGCGCAGCGCAATGCCGTGCTGGAGTTTCTCCGTGTGAAGTTGGGCTATCAGCTCTTCCCCGAAAACATCTATCACTTCCGGGAGTTGCCGGCGGCACTGGTGCCCTCGGATCTTCTCATCATTTGTGGCGGATCGCTTTTGATCAGCCTTGTGGCCGGACTTTTGCCGGCACTCTCGGCGGCTAGGCTCAAACCCGCGGAGGCGCTGCATCATGAGTGAGGCCGCTCTCCCGGCGCCGCCCCTTTTGCGGGTGCGGTCTCTATCCAAGACCTACCGGATGGGCCAGCGCGCCCTGCCTGTGTTGCGCGAGGTGGATCTGGAGGTGGGCGAGGGCGAATTTGTGGTGCTCTGCGGCGCGTCCGGATCGGGAAAGTCCACACTGCTGCACCTGCTGGGCGGGCTGGATGCGCCGGATTCAGGCACGGTCGAAATCCACGGGCAGCGGCTGGATGAGATGAACGATCCGCAGGCGGCGCGGTTTCGCAACCGGCATATCGGGTTTGTGTTTCAATCCTATCACCTGTTGGAGGAAATGGACGCGCTTGAAAACGTGTGCCTGCCCGCGCGGATCGGCCGCGGCATGGATGGGCCGCTGGCGGCGCGCGCGCGCGAGCTGCTGGCGCAGGTGGGATTGTCCGAACGAATGGAACACCGGCCCAGCGAGCTCTCCGGCGGCGAGCAGCAGCGCGTGGCGATTGCCCGGGCGTTGATCAACCAGCCCCGCCTACTGCTGGCCGACGAGCCAACGGGCAATCTCGACTCGCACACCGGCGGCGAAATCCTGGAGCTGCTCGAGTCGCTTCGCACGCAACACGCGATCACCCTGCTGGTGGCCACCCACGATGAAAAGCTGGCGACCCGTGCGGGGCGCGTGCTGCATCTGGTTGACGGCCATCTGGGGGACAAGTGAGGGTTGCGTCGGGTCATCCGCGCAGACTACTCTCCCCCGCCGCACAGGTGGTGCACCCATGAAAATCTACATCGACGGCAAGTTTTACGACAAAGCCCGGGCCAAAATCTCGGTGTTCGATCACGGCCTGCTCTACGGGGACGGGGTGTTTGAAGGCATCCGCGCCTACCACGGGCGCGTTTTCAGACTGAGCGAGCATGTGGATCGTTTGTTCTGCTCGGCCAAGGCCATCCTATTGGACATCCCGATGACGCGCGAGCAGGTGGCGCAAGCCGTGTTGGCCACGTGCCGGCGCAACCGCATCCGCGATGGATACGTCCGGCTCGTGGTGACTCGCGGCGTGGGCACGCTGGGGTTGGACCCCAAGCGTTGCGAGCGTCCCTCCATCATCATCATCGCCGGGACCATCCAGCTTTACCCCCGCGAACTTTACACGAAGGGCATGTCGCTCGTCACCGTGCCGACGACGCGCAATCTGGCCAACGCGCTCAACCCGGCCATCAAGTCGCTCAACTATCTCAACAACATCCTCGCCAAGATCGAGGCGGGCAACGCCGGCTGTCAGGAGGCCGTGATGCTCAATTCCGAGGGCTTCGTGGCCGAGTGCACCGGCGACAACCTTTTCATCGTGCGGGGAAAGCGACTGCTCACGCCGCCGCTCTCGGCGGGCGCATTGTACGGCATCACCCGAGGTGTGGTGATGGACCTGGCCGCCGGCCACGATTTGCAAGTCGCCGAGCCCAGCCTCACGCGTTACGACCTCTACAATGCCGACGAGTGTTTTATCACGGGCACGGCGGCGGAGGTGGTGCCGGTGGTCTCCATCGACGCGCGTGTGATTGGCACGGGCAAACCCGGCCCGGCGACGATGAAGCTGATAGCCTCCTACCACGCCTTGACGCGTGTGGAAGGCGAGGCGATATAGGGAGGCGGAGGAGAAGGCGATGAAATGCTGCCAATGTGACAAGGAGGCCACGGTGCATCTCACCGAGATCATTGATGGCCAGATGAAGAAGGTGGATCTCTGCGAGGAATGCGCGAAGGACAAGGGCGTGACCGACCCGGCGGGCTTTGGACTGGCGGATCTGCTTCTGGGATTGGGTGCCTCAGCGCAGATTGACCAGGCCGCCGGCGGTGGGCAGATCACCTGCAGCGCCTGCGGTTTCACCCACACTGATTTTAAGAAGTCCGGCCGGCTGGGTTGTCCGGAGTGCTACGAGACCTTTGCCGAGCCCCTGGAAGGCATGATCCGGCAGATGCATAAGGGCACGCAGCACCAAGGCAAAGTGCCGCGGGCGTTGCGAAAGGCGCAGGATCTGTCCAAGCAGCGGGCCCAGCTGCAGGAACGTCTGGCCCGCGCCGTGGGCGAGGAGGATTACGAGCTGGCGGCGCAATTGCGCGACCAGATCAAAGGGCTGGGCTGCCATGCCGCCGAGGAACCCGCTGAATAACCTCGCATGAACCTCTACGAATTCCTCAGCACCCCGGACGAGATGGCCCGCAAGCGCGGGCTCCACGACCACGTGGTCCTTTCCAGCCGCGTGCGCCTAGCGCGAAATCTCCAGGGGCGGGCGTTTCCGGGCCGCGCGAAAAAGAACGACCGGGTGGAGACGTGCGAGCTCATCACCGGGCAGGTGGGGTCGCTGGCGAGCATGCGCGGCGGGTATGTGGAGTCGATGGCCAACCTGCAGGCGCTGGACAAGCAACTGCTCGTGGAGCGCCACTACATCAGCCGCGAGCACGCGGCCAAGAGCGCGGGGAGCGGGTTGGCGCTGAGCAAGGACGAGTCCATCAGCATCATGATCAACGAGGAGGACCACCTGCGCATGCAGGCGATCCTGCCGGGCCTGCAGCTCAAGGAGGTGTGGCAGAAGGTGGACCGTGTGGATACGAGCCTGGAACGCAAGGTGCCCTACGCGTTCCACGACCGTCTGGGTTATCTGACGGCCTGTCCGACCAATCTTGGCACGGGCATTCGCGTGAGTGCGATGCTGCATCTGCCCGGTCTGGTGTTGCAGGAGCAGATCAACCAGATCATCCAGGCCGTCACCAAGCTGGGCCACACGGTGCGCGGCCTTTACGGCGAGGGGACGGAGGCGCTGGGCCACATTTTCCAGGTTTCAAACCAGATGACCCTGGGCGAGTCCGAGTCGGACATCGTCGAGCGCATCAGCAAGGTGCTTCTCCAGATCATCGAGCACGAGGAAAACGCGCGCCAGACGCTGCTCAAGGGCAAGACCACCGAATTGCACAACTTTCTGGGGCGTGCCTTTGGGGTGCTGGCCCATGCGCGCATCATCAATTCCAAGGAGTCGATGAACCAGCTCTCCATGATGCGCCTGGGCGCGGGATTGGGTTTGTTTCCGACCATCCCGATGGCGGCGCTGGATGAGATGTTTCTCGTCTCCCAGCCGGCGCATCTGCAGCACCTGCTTGGTTCCAAGTATTCCGCCGAGGAGCGTGATGTGCACCGCGCCAACCTGTTGCGCGAACGTCTGTCCCCCGTGGAGGGGTTGAGAATTCCGGAATAACCCTCGCCAGCAGCCGCGTCAAAGCGGGGGAGGGGTGCCGTGCCGGACAGGTTGGTACGCTGTGTGCTGGACAAAGGGGATGACTGTGACCACATTTCAATGCCATGAGTGACGAGGGGATGAGCAATTTTACGCCGCGCGCCCAGCAGGTGCTGGCCTTGGCGCGCAAGGAAGCCGACCGTTTTAATCACAACTTTGTCGGCACCGAACACCTGCTGCTGGGGCTCATCAAGCTCGGACAGGGTGTAGCGGTCAATGTGCTCCAGAAAATGGGGCTGGACTTGGACACCGTCCGGCTGGAGGTCGAGAAGCAGGTGGGCACCGGGCCTGACCAGAAGCAGGTGGGCAACATTCCCTACACCCCGCGCGTGAAGAAAGTGCTGAGCCTTGCCGCGAAGGAAGCCAAGGCCCTGGCGCACACCTACGTGGGCACCGAACACATTCTGCTGGGGCTGCTGCGCGAGGGCGAAGGCGTTGCGGCGCGGGTGCTCAAGAATCTGGACGTGGACATTGAGCTCGCCCGCGCAGAGATCTTGAAGGAGCTCGACCCCAACTTCAGCGCGCAGGCCGAGGAAGGCGGGGAAGAGGCTGGCGAGGAGCCGCCCCCGGGGCCTGGCGCCGGACCGGCGAAGGGCGGCAAGAAGACGCAGAGCAAGACGCCGGCCTTGCGGGCTTTCGGGCGCGACCTTACAGAAATCGCGCGCAAGGGAGAGATGGATCCGGTCATCGGCCGCGCCAACGAAATCGAGCGCGTCATCCAGATTCTCTGCCGCCGCACCAAGAACAACCCCGTGCTCCTTGGAGAGGCGGGGGTGGGCAAGACGGCGATCGTGGAAGGGCTGGCCCAGGAAATCGCCAAGGGCGACGTACCCGAAATCCTCCGCGACCGGCGCGTGGTGACGCTGGATCTGGCGCTGATGGTGGCGGGCACCAAGTACCGCGGCCAGTTTGAGGAGCGCATCAAGGCGGTGATGGATGAGATCCGCCGCGCGAAGAACGTCATCCTCTTCATCGACGAGCTTCATACCATCGTCGGCGCCGGTTCGGCCGAGGGCACGATGGACGCGTCGAACATCATCAAGCCCGCGCTCTCGCGTGGCGAGATGCAGTGCATCGGCGCCACGACCCCCCACGAATACCGCAAGTACCTCGCGAAGGACGCGGCGCTCGAGCGGCGCGTCCAAACCGTGAAGGTGGAGGCGCCCACGGTGGACGAGGCCATCGAAATCCTCAAGGGCCTCCGCTCGAAATACGAGGATCACCACAAGGCGCGGTTTACCGACGCCGCCGTGGAAGCCGCCGTCAAGCTCTCCGACCGCTACATCACGGCGCGGTTCCTTCCCGACAAGGCCATCGACGTTTTGGACGAAGCCGGGTCGCGTGGACGCATCAAAGCCATGATGCGGCCGCCGGAAATCAAGAAGTTTGAGGAGGAGATCGAGGGCTTCAAACGCAAGAAGGAGCAGGCCATCAAGGAGCAGGATTTTGAGGGTGCAGCGGCGATGCGCGACGAGGAGAAGAAGGCCAAGGACAGGCTGGAGGGCATGATGACCCAGTGGAGGTCGGCGAGCACGGAGCAGAAGATTGTCATCGACGAGGAGGACATGATGCAGGTGGTCTCCAAATGGACGGGAATCCCCCTGCGCCGGATGGAGAAGGACGAAATCAAGAAACTGCTCGAGATGGAAACGGAGCTGGGGCGCACCATCATCGGCCAGAGCGAGGCCGTGTCGGCCCTTTGCAAGGCGCTGCGCCGGTCGCGCGCCGACCTCAAGGATCCCAAGCGGCCCATCGGCAGCTTTGCGTTGCTGGGGCCCACGGGCGTGGGCAAGACGCTGCTGGCAAAAACCATCGCCGGCTCCATGTTCGGCGATGAGAAGGCGCTCATCCAGATCGACATGAGCGAGTACATGGAGAAGTTTGCCAGCTCGCGGCTGCTGGGGGCGCCCCCGGGCTATGTGGGATTTGAGGATGGCGGCCAGCTCACCGAGCAAGTCCGGCGCAAACCCTACTCTGTCGTGCTCTTTGACGAGGCGGAGAAGGCGCACCCGGACGTGATGAACATGCTTCTGCAGATCCTGGAGGACGGCAAGCTGACCGACAGCCAGGGCCGCATCGTGGATTTCCGCAACACGATCATTCTGCTCACCTCCAATCTGGGCGCGGACAAAGCCAAGCCCGGCGCGACCATCGGCTTCACCAACGCCGGCGGCGAAATCCAATACGAGAAGATGCGCGAGCAGATTCTCGACGAATCCAAGCGCGTGTTCCGCCCGGAATTTCTCAACCGGCTCGACGAGGTCATCGTCTTTAGGCCGCTCTCGCGGACGGATCTGGTGACCATTCTCGACTTGGAAATCAACAAGGTGCTGCAGCGACTCAAGGACAAGAAGATCACCCTTGAGCTCGACGCCAAGGCACGGGACTTCCTGTTGGAAAAGGGGCACAACCCCGAGTATGGCGCCCGCCCGATGCGACGTGCTGTGGAGCGCTTTCTGGAAGACCCACTGGCCGAGGAGATACTGCGTGGCACGTTGCACGACGGCGATCCGGTGGAGGTCTCCTCCGACAAGGAGAAGCTCACCTTCTCGCAGAAGGCCTCCGCAGCCGGCGCGCTTTCCGGGCAGGAGAACCAGTAGTCCCGCGCCCGCGAAGGGGCGCTCCAAACAAGGAAGGTTCAGAGTCTAAAAGTCCGTCATGCACGGGGAAGGCACAGGCATTCTGACCCAGCTCACGTTGGGGTTGGGGCGGTTCTCACTGATGGGGGCGGAGGTGGTGCGTTCACTTTGCACCGTTCGCCCCAGCCTGCGCGATATCATCGCGCAGATGTACTTCATCGGCGTCAAGTCACAGGGCGTGGTGGCCATCACCGGGGCCTTCGCAGGCATGGTGCTTTGCGCGCAGACCTACTACCAATTCGAACGGCTGACGGTCGGCTCCGCCAGTCTGGCGGTGGTCAGTGCCGCCATGTGCAGCGAACTGGGGCCCGTGCTGGCGGGACTCATGGTGGCAGGCCGTGTGGGGGCGGCCATCACCGCGCAGATTGGAACCATGCGCGTGACGGAACAAATCGACGCGCTTCGCACCATGGCCACGCACCCGGTGGATTACCTCGTGGTGCCGCGCGTGGTGGCCGGCGTGCTGGTGATGCCCATGCTCACCAGCATGGTGGTGGCCATCGGCATCGCCGCCGCGTACCTGCTGGGCGTGGGGCTGCTGGGGATGGACAGCGCCTACAGTCTCAAGCACGCCCAGTTTTATTCGGAGCCCTTCGACGTGTTTGCAGGCCTGGTGAAGTCCGTTTTTTTTGGTGGGATCATCACCGCCATCGGCTGTTACAAGGGGATCCACTGCCGGGGGGGTGCCGAGGGTGTGGGCCGCGCCACCAACGAGGCGGTGGTGCAATCCTGCGTCACCATCCTGATCGTGAACTTTTTCCTGACGCTCATCCTGCGCCAGTTCCGATAAAGATGATTCAAGTCCGCCAAATCACCAAGCGCTTCGGCGATCACCTGGTGCTGGACGGCGTCTCTTTTGACGTGCCGGCAGGCGAGTCGGTGGCGATCGTCGGGCGCAGCGGCGTGGGGAAAAGCGTCTTGCTCAAGCACCTCATTGGCCTCGTGCAGCCCGACGAGGGGCAGGTGCTGGTGGGTGGGGAGAACCTGGGCGCGATGTCGGAGAGGCAACTGCTGCGCGTGCGGCGGCGCTTTGGGATGCTCTTTCAGGGAGGAGCGCTGCTCGACTCCATGACGGTGGCTGAGAACATCGCCTTCCCCCTTCGTGGCCGGGAGGCACACGACGACGCATCGACCCAGCGCCGCATCGCCGAGGTGTTGGAACTGGTGGAGCTTCCCGGCATCGAGCAGAAGCTGCCCTCGCAACTCTCCGGCGGCATGCAGAAGCGCGTGGCACTGGCGCGGGCGATCGTCCACCGCCCGGAGATTGTGCTCTACGACGAACCCACGACGGGACTCGACCCCGTGGTGGCCGACAGTATCGACCAGCTCATGATGCGCGTCTGCGAACGGTTGAATGTCACCAGCATTGTCGTGACGCACGACATGAGGACGGCGCGGCGGCTGGGGCGGCGCATCCTGATGATGAAGGCGGGCCGGATTTATCTCGACGATACGGCGGAACATGTTTTTATGTCGCTGGATCCGGTGGTGCGCCGTTTTGTCGACGGCGTGGCGGATTTGAAGGAGGTTGAGTTTCCGTGAGTGCCCGAGGGCTGGAGCTGAAGGTGGGCCTGTTCATGGTGGCCTGCATCGCTATGGCGGCGGTGCTCTCCATCCGTTTCAGTGAATCAAGCATGGGGCTGGGCGGCGGCTACGTCGTGTCCATGGAGGTTCCCAACGCCGGCACGCTCGTGCCCGACGCCAACGTGCTCTTCGCGGGTGTGCGCGTGGGACATGTCGAGCGGATCGAGCTCAGGCCCGACGGCGCGGGCGTGATCGTAAAGCTTCGCATCGCCTCAGAGCGGCGCGTGTATGCCGAGGATTCGTTCAGCATCCAAACCGTTGGGTTTCTCGGCGATCAGTATGTGTCCATCGTGCCTTCTCCCCTGCGCTCCCGTGTGCTGGAGCCCGGCGCAAAAGTCGCGGGCAACGAGCCCTTCAGCATGGATCAGACCGCCCGGTCGGTGCAGGGAATTGTGCAGCGCGTCGATTCGCTGGTGGGCCGTGTCGATGGCATGGCGTTCGTGCTTTCCAACATGCTTGCGCGCGTGGACACCGAGCTTTTGAGCAGTCATACGATGTCCAACCTCACCAGCACACTCTCCAATGCGCAGCAGGCGTCCGACCAGGCTCGCGTCTTTTCCCAGCGCATGGTCCAGCTCACCGAGCACATGACCAACATCGCCATGCGCGGCACGGCGGTGGTGGATCGGGTGGACCACCTGCTGGCGACCAATTCGATCGCGTTCAACCAGGTCATCTCCAATCTGCAGTCGTTCACCCTCCAGTTGCACCACACAGCCGACCGGATCGAGACCATGGTTTCGGCCAGCCAGCCGGCGGTGGGGGCGACCCTCACCAACATCGCCCGGCTCGCCGGCCAGTTAAACACCACGGCAGGGCAGTTGCAGGGCATCATCGCGACCAATCAGCCGGCCATCTCCCAAACCATCACCAACGTGGCCGAGCTCACCCGCAAGCTGAGCGTCACGGCGGGGGAAGTGCAGGCGGCGATGAAGGAGAACCGCGGCGATTTGGCGGCCATCGTGGCCAACATGCGCGATGTCACTGGCAATCTCAAATCCACCACGGGCAACCTCAACAAGGTGATGGCGCTCGTGGAGGCGGGGCAGGGGATCGTGGGAACCCTTGTGGGCGACCAGCAGGCCAAGCGTGAATTCGCGCAGCTGGTGACCAATCTGAGCGTCGCGGTGGATCGCTTCGGCACCCTCGCCGACAACCTGAATAAGCACGGGGTGCTTTGGAAGGGGACGAACTCGGCTGCCACCACGCGCCCGCCGCCGAGAAGCAGTCGGCCGGAGGTGCCATGAGCGGCCCGGTCTGCGTGTTTGAGGCGACACGGCTTGTGGACGCGCAACTGGCCTGCGCCAGGCTTTGTGCGGGAGGCTTCCTTGCCGAAGTACTCAACGAAACCACGGCCACCAATTTCGGGGGCATCCTGCCGGGCGTCACGAGCATTCGCGTGGTGGTGCCAGAATCCCAGGCACAGGAGGCGCGCGAGTGGCTGGCGGATCTACCTGCCGAGGAATTGTGAACTCCCCGCTCGCACGGTCCCTGCAGCAGCTCAAGCGGCGGCTTCCCACCGGCGTGCTGCGGCAGGATTCGGGCACTCTGGACGCGCACGCGGGCGACAAGTGGTTTGCGGCGCGCACGCCTGATGCCGTTGCGCTCCCCCGCACGACGAAAGAGGTTGTGGCCATTCTCCAGTTCGCCCACCGCCATGCGATCCCGGTCACGGCACGAGGTGCCGGCCATGGCTACGTCGGTGGTTGTGTCCCACAGCGTGGCGGCATTGCGCTCAGCCTGGCGCGAATGAACCGGATTCTGGAAATCAACCCGCGCGATTTCGTCGCGGTCGTCGAGCCTGGTGTCATCACCGCAACGCTGCAGGCCAAAGTGGAGCGGCTTGGCTTGTTTTATCCCCCCGACCCCGCCAGCCGCGCCGACTGTTCCATCGGTGGCAACATCGCCACCAATGCCGGGGGGCCCCGCAGTGTGAAGTACGGGGTGACTCGCGACTATGTGCTGGGGATTGAGGTGGTGCTTGCCGATGGCACTGTGGCGCGGCTGGGTGGCCGCGTGCACAAGAACAAGACGGGGTTCGACCTTCACCGCCTTTTCGTGGGGTCAGAGGGGCTGCTGGGCGTGGTCACCGAGGCCACGCTCAAACTGCTGCCCTTGCCGCCTCATCGCGCCATCGCGGCGGTGGGGTTTGACACCATGAAGGCGGCCTGCGCCAGTGTGCGGGCGGTGTTTGATGGGGGTTTCCTGCCCTGTGCGGTGGAGTTGGCCGACGAATTCACCCTCAACGCCGCGCGCGATCGGACCGGCACGCGCCGCTTCGATGGATGCCGGGCCTACCTCATCGTGGAGCTGGACGGGCAGCGCGCGTCTGTGCGCGCCGAAATGCGCGAGCTGCGCGCGATCCTGGCGCGGCGGCGTCCGCGCACCGTGCAGGTGGTGGATGGGGCGGTGGCCTGCGAGCAGATCTGGAAGGTGCGCCGTGAATTTTCGTACGCGCTGCGCGACACGGGCCTCACCAAACTCAACGAGGACGTGGTGGTGCCCAGGGGGGCGGTGGAGAAATTATTTGCGCTGGGCGCGCGCCTTCATCGCCGCCATGCAATCCGCGTCGCCTGCTTCGGCCACGCGGGCGACGGCAACATTCATGTCAATCTGATGCTCGACGAATCACAGCCGGGCGTTCGCCGGCGCGCGCATGCGGCGCTGGATGAGCTCTTTCGCGGAGTGCTTGCGCTGGGAGGCGCCATCACGGGCGAGCATGGCATCGGCCTGGCCAAGAAACCGTGGTGGAATCTGGCGGTGCCCGCACCCGTCCGGCGCGCCCATGCGCGGATCAAGCGCGCGCTCGATCCGCGTGGGATCCTCAACCCGGGCAAGTTTGTCTAGCCATCCAGCGGGCGCGCCAGTTCCACACGTAGATTGCGCCCGTTAAAGTCGCGCCCATGGAGCGTCGCGGCGGCGTTCTCGGCGCAGGCGCGGTCGGCCATTTCCACAAAGAGGAACCCGGCCGTGCGCCCGTCGCTGCGGCGCGTGACGCGCGCAAGCTTGAGCACCTGCCCCGCAGTTTCGAAATGCGCCCGCAACTGCTCGTCGCTGGCTTCGTAGGGAACATTGCCGACGTAAAGTGTGGTGGTCATGGATCAATGGAGAGGGGTAGGGGGGGCGTTGGGCCAACCTCGGGGGCGCCGCCGCGCCGCGATTGGCCCACCAGCACGACACATTCGCCGCGAACCCCACCCTGCGGGAGCTGCGCGAGAATGGCGGCGGGTGTTCCCCGCATGTGTTCTTCGAACTTCTTGGTGATTTCGCGCGAGAGCACCACCGGCGTATCCGGCCAAAGCCCGGCCAGATCCTCGAGCAGCGCCTTCACGCGATGCGGCGATTCATAGCACACGAGCGTGCCCGGCACGTCCGCCAGGCGGCCCAGTTCGTTGCGGCGCGCGCCTCGTTTGCGGGGCAGGAACCCGATGAAGTGAAACTCTCCCGTGGGCAGTCCGCTGGCGGACAAGGCGGCGATGGCGGCGCAAGGGCCGGGCACACTCTCCACGCGCAATCCGGCGGCGAGGATGCGCCGCACCAGGCGCTCTCCAGGATCGCTGATGCCCGGGGTGCCCGCGTCGGTGACGTAGGCGACGGTGCCCCCGCCGCTGAGGCGCTCAAGCAGATCACCGGAGCGCCGGGCCTCGGAGTGTTGGTGGCAGCTCATCATCGGCTTTTGCAGGCCCAGATGCCGGAGCAGCAGCCCCGTCCGGCGGGTGTCCTCGGCGGCCACCACGTCGCACTCGCGCAGCGTCCTCACCGCGCGCCAGGTGATGTCTTCCAGATTGCCGATGGGAGTCGCCACCAGATACAGCGTTCCGGGTTGGAGGGGTGGGAGCTCAGCTTGCATCCGATGGCGCGGCCGTTTGTAGCACAAGGGGCCACGGCCGGGAAGGATGGGGCGTTGACGATTGCCTTTTGCATCCGAAAGGCGAGGATGAACCCCGCATGTCGTTGCCATCGCCGATCCCCGAACGAGCCAACACGCCCAAATGGGTTCGCTATGTGGTGGCGTTTCTGCTGTTGTGGCTGGTGGTTTCGCTCTTCTGGTTCGTGGGTGCCATCCGCGAAGCCAAGCGCATCAAGCAACACCAGGAACGTCCCGACCGGATCTCAAAATGAGGGCTTGGATGATGTTCGGCGGGTGTTACCGTGGGGGCGATCTCATGGCGCACGGTTTCCACTACTACGGAATGTCCATCACAATGGGGCTGCTCTTGGCCTTTGCTGCCGCGGCGGCGGAACCCGCTGCGAAAGCCCGCCCGTTCTCTGTGGAGGGCATGGTGTGGATCGCACCGGCCACCTTCGACATGGGTTGGAACGATGGGGAGACGGACGAGCGGCCCGTGCACAAGGTGTCGTTGGATGGGTTCTGGATCGACAAGTTCGAGGTCACCAACGAGCAGTTCGCGCGATTTGTGGAGAAGTCGGGCTACGTGACGATTGCTGAGAAGCCGCCGGATCCCAAACTCTTTCCGGGTGTGCCCGCGGCGGATTTGAAGGCGGGATCCATCGTCTTCACGCCGCCCAAGGATGCCATCCCCATTGCCGAGCTGCGGGCGCACAACGCCTTCCTGCAATGGTGGCGCTATGTTGCCGGCGCCAGCTGGCGTCATCCGGAAGGGCCCGGTTCAACCCTGCGCGGCCGCGAGAAACACCCGGTCGTTCACATCGCGTGGGATGACGCCGTGGCCTTTTCCAAGTGGGCCGGCAAGTCACTCCCCACCGAGGCGCAGTGGGAGTACGCCGCGCGCGGCGGCTTGGCTGGAAAGGAGTACGTGTGGGGCGACCAGTTCGAGCCCAAGGGCCGGCCGATGGCGAACCTCTGGCAGGGGCAGTTTCCCGTGGAGAACACCGCGCGTGATGGCTTCCGCGGCACGGCGCCGGTGGGATCGTTCCAGGCCAACGGCTTTGGGTTGCATGACATGGCTGGCAACGCGTGGGAGTGGTGCCATGATTTTTACCTTCCCAATTACTACAAAAACTCACCGGCGAAAAATCCGCCAGGCCCCGACTCCAGCCACGATCCCAACGAGCCGGGCGTGGCCAAGCGCGTCCAGCGCGGCGGTTCGTTTCTTTGCACAGACCTCTACTGCGGAGCCTTTCGTCCCAGCCGACGCATGAAGACTTCGCCCGATACGGGCCTTTCGCACGCCGGGTTCCGTTGCGTGGCGGCAGGGTTTGCGCCTGCCGCCGCCACGGATCCAAAGTCGAAATAAGAGGGCGTCTAACGCTGCGCGCTGCGCTTGTCGGGCATGGTGATGGGCCAGTGCTCGGACTTTGTGCGCGCCGTCAGCAGGAAGTTCTCCAGCTTGACGATGACATCGGGATTGGCGGCCGCGACGTCCTTCGACTCCGCGGGGTCTGTCTTGAGGTCGTAGAGCTCCAGCGCCTTGCCCGGCTCCGGACGCACGGCCTTCCATGATCCCATCCGCACGGCCTGCTTGGAGCCGCCTTCGTGGAATTCCCAGTAGAAGTGCTCGTGCCCCTGCTGCTGGGGTGAGTTGATGAGCGTGGGAAGAAACGAGATGCCGTCCGTCTCGCGCGGGGGCGACACGCGCGCAATCTGGCAGAGGGTGGGCATGAAGTCCCAGTGCGCCACGGGAAGGCTGACCACGGAGTTGGCCTTGGTCTTGCCGGTCCACCGAACCAAAAGCGGAATGCGGATGCCGCCTTCGTACAGGCTGCGTTTGATGCCCCTGAAAGGCCCGGCACTTTGGAAGAACGCCGGGTCGTTGCCGCCCTCGGCGTGCGGGCCGTTGTCGCTGGTGAAGATGAGAACGGTCTCCTCCTCAATCTTGTACTCCTGCAACTGCGCCATGATCTTGCCGACGTCGGCGTCCAGACGCGTGATCATCGCCGCCTTGTTCTTCTCCGGCAGCGGCCAGCGATGAATGTCGTAGGGCAGATTGTTGGGCACCTCCATCCCGTTGCCGGTTTTGCGCTGCAGATCCGCGTTGGCATGGGGCGTGGTGTATCCCAGATAGAGGAAGAAGGGCTGGTACTTGTTGTCATACGCGGGCCGGTGGATGCGAATGGCATTGAGGGCCGACCGGGTCAGCAGATCCTGCGCGTACTCCAGCCTGCGGCCTTCGCGGTTCCGGTGGATTTCCACCATGCCCTGATAGGCGTTGATACCCTTGAATCCCGGCTCGAAGCGCCAGAGAAAGCTGGGATAATAGTTGTCGGCGTGCGCCTGATCGACGAATCCCACCCAGTGTTCAAATCCCTTTTTGAAAGGCTCGCCGGTGGAGTTTTCCAGCCCCAGCCCCCACTTGCCGACGGCCAGCGTCCGGTATCCGGCCGTGCGCAGCATCTGTCCCACGGTGATGTCCACCGAGCGCAGCGGCACATCCAGATCGCC
This sequence comes from Verrucomicrobiales bacterium, assembly GCA_005809105.1. GTDB lineage: Bacteria > Verrucomicrobiota > Verrucomicrobiia > Limisphaerales > UBA1100 > SYLI01. Next base: position 16,707 of record SYLI01000054.1, read on the forward strand.
GCGGATGAAAGTGTGCCCCGTATGCAGCCCGGTCATCAGCGCCGCGCGCGACGCGCTGTCCAGGGGCGCGCCCGCGTAAGCGTCGGTAAACCGCATGCCCTCGGCGGCCAGCCGGTCCAGGTTGGGCGTTTTGATGAGTTTCTGGCCGTAGGCGCCCAAGTCGCCGTAGCCCAAGTCGTCGGCGATGATGAGGATGATGTTGGGTGTGCGCGGCCCTTTGGGGCCCTCCTCGGGTTTCGGGAATGGTCGCGCCTGCGCAAAAAGCGAACTGGGCCCAGCCCATGCAGCGAACAGCACAGCCACAATCAACAGCGGAAACGCTCTCCTCGTCATCATACCAGCCTCCTTTACACCCAACGATGTGGGTGGTGTTTAATTACGCCGGAAGCGCGCCCTCTTGAAATCCTAAGTTACTCACATTCGCCTTCGATAAAGGGAATGGTGAGTGGTCCCTGCGGCAGCACCGCCACGGTGGCACCCGGCCCCACCGCTGCCAGTCGTTCGCGCACCGCCGCAGCAATGTCCGCGCAAGGCTTGAGGTGTGCCGCGCGCAATGTGGCGTCGTCAAGGGCGCTATACACGCGCACCTCCGCGCGTCGCTGCAAGAGCGCCTGAATCTGCGCCTGCCACTGTTCGGGGTGCTCAAAGCCCGGCGTCGCCAGACGTGCCAGAATTTCCTCGGGGCTTGCCGCGCTGCGCAGCAGCCGGTCCAACGGACTTCCCGCGGGCACGCCTTCGCGACACTCGCAAGCCAAGATGAGCAGGCCTCCGGGCTTGAGGATGCGCGCGCCCGCGCTCATTCCCTTCACGCCTTGATACAGGTTCTGGTCGAGTGGATAGCCGCTGTTGGTGGTCACCACGACATCGAAGGGTGCGGCAACGCGCTGCATCGCCGACTCGCGAACAAACGCGCATCCCACCCGGTGCGCCTCGATGAGGTCGCCGGCAAAAACTCCGGTGATGCGGCGCTGCTCATTGAGGGTGACATTGAGCAGAAAGGAAGGCCCGACGCGCAGGGCAATCTCGCGCATCTCGTCCCAGATGGGATTGCCAAACGTCCGTCCGAAGGTCGCGTGCGGGCTGCTGATGTGGGTGGCGCCGTGGTTGCTCATCACGGTTTCCAGCCCCGCCACTCCGGGCATGATGCCCTTGGGGCCGCCGCTAAAGCCGGCAAAAAAATGTGGCTCGATGAAGCCGGTGACGATGCGCACGTCGGCCTCCACCGCGTGGCGGTTGAGCAGGGCAGGGGCACCGCTCCGCGTGTGGCCCAGTTGCACCAAATCCGCGGCCCGCTCGCACTCGTGGTTGACAACCCGATAACCACGAGCCACGGAGGGGGTGAGCAACCTGTCCAGCTCCTCGGGCGTGTTGGAGCGGTGCGTGCCGGTCTGATTGAGCAGCGTGATGTTCTCGCGCGGAACGTGGGCCAAGTGTTCAAGGAGCCAAGGAAGGATGCGTTCGTTGGGCGTGGCGCGCGTGATGTCGGTAAAAAGAATGCACACGCGCGAGTGGGGGCGCACCCAGTCGCGCAGTGGCCTTGCGGAGTGCGGTCGCTCCAACGCCTCGCGCACGGCGGCCCGCTCATCGGCTAGGCCCTCTCGCATCGTGGGGGTGATGACCGTGGTGCGACTCCGCGGAAAATCAACGGCCAAGTGTCCTGAGCCGTAGGCTAGTTGAATGGTGGTCATCACCGGCTTGGGTGAGAACGATGCCATCGACCCGGCCGCGCTGCCAAGCGCGAAGGCTCGACGCAAGCCAAGGTTTTTGCTTGAATCCCACTCCATGAGCGGGAGGGGCATCGGGATTTCTAAGCTGGCTGCGGTGGCGCTCGTGGCAGGAGGGCTGGGTGCCTGCGCCGTCGTGCCGGAGACGGGGCGCACGCAGTTTAATTTAATTTCCCCTTCGCAGGAGCGGAGCTTGGGCCAGCAGGCTTTTGTGGATGTGCGGCGCAAGCTCGCCGCCAGCACCGATCGCAACGCCACCGAGATGGTGCGGCGTGTGGGCCAACGCATCGCCGATGTCGCCAACCTGCCGCAGGCGAAGTGGGATTTTGTGCTGTTCCAAAACGCCGAACCCAATGCCTTCTGTCTTCCCGGCGGCAAGGTGGGCGTTTACTCCGGCATCCTTCCGATTACCAAGGACGAGGCGGGACTAGCCACCGTCATCGCGCACGAAGTGGCGCATGCCGTGGCGCATCACGGCGCCGAGCAGATGAGCGAACAAATGCTCTGGCAGGGCCTCGGCACCGCGGTGTTTTCCAGTCTCTCCCAAATGAGCGAAGGTGCGCGCCAGTTGTTGTACTCGGCATACGGCCTGGGAACGCTGGTCGGACGCACGCTGCCTCACAGTCGCATGCAGGAAATGGAAGCCGACGGCATTGGGCTTATTTATATGGCGCGCGCTGGGTACGATCCGGAGGAGGCGGTGCTCTTCTGGCGGCGATTTGCCGAGTACAAGAAAACGAAGGGGGGCGCTTCCAAGGTGGACTTCCTAAGCACGCACCCGCTTGACGAACAACGCATCGCCAATCTGCAGAAACTGATGCCCAAGGCCCGGCTTCAGTATCGGCCGCGCTAGGGGCTGGGTTGGCCCCTCAACTCCGCCACGGGCGGCCGGGAGTAGGCATCCCACATCCTCTCCAACTCGGCGGCATCGGGCGCGCCATCGGCAATCACAAAGCGGTAGCGGGAGACATAGACCGAACCCGGCGCGATTTCCATGTCTGCAAACTGCTGAGGCGCGAAGTTGAAAAAGGGCTCTGAGGGATGCAGGCGCATGGGCTGCGGCGCCCGGAAGTTCGTGGGATGACACAGCACAGCCACGCCCGCCAGCGTGCCTTCTACGGCGCCGCCGATATGGCACCAGCGGGCGCGCGTGGCGTGTCCAACGACTCGGTTGGTTTCGCCCGCGGAGGTGAGGAACCGTGTGGGGTTGTTTGTATCGGTATCCCACGAGGCATGGCCGCGGAACCCCAGGCCGCCGTAGTGGTATTGCGGCAGTCGCAGTGGCTTGGAGCCGGCGCAACGCTGCGTCGAAACGAGATCAAAAACCCAGCGTTGTTTGGCACCGCCCAAGCGCGCATACACCGTGAGCGACCAAGTTTCTTCGAGCACGGGCTTGGGCGGCTTGATCGACAGATCTACAAACCGGTGGGTGGCCCGAAAACCGGCATGCACCGGGCCGCTCCATGTATCCTGCAAAGCGACAAACTCAACGCGGCCGGTGCCCGCACCCATGTTCCAAAAGTCCGGATGGTGCCCCTCGAATTCGGTTTTGGTCCAAGGAAACCAAATGCCGTGGTGGTGGGTGTGCTTGGCGGGAAAGTCGTCGGTGACCACGCGGCCCGACGGGGTGAACACCGGATGCAGATAGCCGCCGCGCCGGTATTCGGGCGCGATGCCCGCGCGTGGCAAGTCGCCCGGTTCCATCTGGTATTCCAAAATGGTTTTGCCAGCGTGCGTGAAACGCAGCTTGCGGCCTTGCTTCGCAGCGATCACTTCGGGCGTTGAAGAAGGAGCTGGGGCGACGGTGAAAGTGACGGGCTGATTTGCCGGAACCTTGGGCACGAGGAAAGTAACCAAGCCATCCACGTCGGCTTGTGCGGCAAGAACCGCGCCATCCGGCCCGCGCAGGCCAAACACCTTTGACTTGTGAGTGGGCATCGTGACGGTAACAAGGGCATCGGTGCGTTCCACCTTGCCGGCGGGGACGACGATTTGCGCCGGCTCCGATCGAAGCCAAGCGTGCGCCAGAAGCGACAGCGCAAGCGCCATTCGTGTGAGCATGGGCATGGGGGACTGTGGCATGGGGCAGGGGTGCGCTCCAAGGGGAAAAGGGCTTGCGCCGCAGACAACCTCGCGCCACGATGCCCGGCCTTGCAGGACGGTAGCTCAAGGGTAGAGCAGCAGCCTTTTAAGCTGTTGGTTGAGGGTTCGAGCCCCTCCCGTCCTACCACGCCTGCGGGCTTGAATGACGGGCTGGGCCGGGCTGTCAAAAAATTGCTGAACCGATGAAGACCACCATGAACACACCACGTTTCATCCTTCTGATGTCGTTTGCGCTCACAGCGTCAGGGGCACTTTGGGCAGACGAAAAATCCGCCATCGCGAAGGTGGAATCACTGGGAGGCACCGTCCTCTACGTGGCAAAAGATTCCAAAGAGTACAATGTCACGATCGCCCACGATGCGACGGCCCCCAAGAAAATCTCTGCCGACGACCTCAAGGTGCTCTCCGAGTTGGTCAACGCCAATGAGATCGCCTTCATGCACCCCGAGACATCCGACGCCTGGCTGGCACCCATCAAGTCTCTGGCGGGGCTTAAGCGGCTGCACTTGGAGAAGACCAAGGTCACCGACGCGGGCTTGGACTCGGTCGCCGGTCTCGCCAACTTGGAGTACCTCAATCTCTATCAGACGGCCGTCACCGACGCGGGCCTGGACAAGCTCAAGAAGCTGGGAAAACTTAAACACCTCTACCTCTGGGAAACCAAGGTCAGCGAGGCCAAGGCCAAGACGTTTCAGGATGATCTTGCCAAAGCAGGCAACAAGGATCTCTCGGTGAACCTTGGCGTGGACAAGGATCTGCGAAGCGTCAACGACATCGCGCGCCTGAAAAAGCAGCGCGAGGATTCCGAGAAGATTTCCGCTGCCTCCACCGCCAAAGCCGCCCAGGCCGAAGCGGAAAAGTATGCGGCCATCAAGGAGCCCAAGTTCGACAAGGATATCCTGCCGCTCATCAAGGTGTCCTGTGGCGAATGCCACAGTGCCGAGAAACCCAAAGGCAAGCTGCGTCTGGATACCTTTGAAGAACTCAAGAAGGGTGCGGACGGCAAGGCGGTGGTGGTGGCTCAGAAGCCGGACGAGAGCCTGATCTTGAAGCGCATCTCCCTGCCGGACAGCAATGACGACCGCATGCCGCCCAAGGGCGATCGCCTTTCAAAGCCTGTGGTCGAACTTTTCAAGCGCTGGATCGAGCAGGGCGCCCAGAAGTAGCGCCTGCCAGCGGCAGGACGCCACCCAAGAAAAGTTTTTTCATCCCGTGCGCGAGGCTCACGCAATTTGTGGGCACATTGGCTGCCCGCTTGCGCCGAATCGGTCTAAACCGGTGCGAAGTGCGCATGGCACGCAGCGTGCTTAATCACCATCGTAAGGCGAGATTGCAGCCTCCAAAATAAACGCTAACCAAACTGGCAAAAACGAAGGCCCTGTAATTTCACTGGAAGAATGAGAGGTCGGCCCCCCGGCCTCTCAATCTTTTTCAGCCAACAAGGTTTCGATTGCCCTCTGCAAGGAGGCGTGCGCGGGGTCGCCCTCGACGTACTGCCCACCGGGGTGGATGTGCCGGATGACTCCTTTGCGATCCAGAAGAAAACTGACGCTGGTCCATGCCTTGTCGTCGTGGTCAAGCCACCACCGGCGCAAGGTGCGCCAGTCGCGGTCAATCGCCACGGGGAACTTAAATCCAAAGTCGGCCGCCCACTCTTTCACCTGCGCAGGCTCCAGTCGTGTGTCTGCCTTGTGGTGATAGAATCCCACGACCTGCAGCCCACGTCCTGCGTACTTCTTGTGGAACGCATTGAGCGCGGGCGCAGAGGCTTTGCAGAAAGGGCAGGTTGGCGCGGTCCACCAGCGGATGAGCACGACCTTGCCGCGCAACCGCGCCACCGAAAGCGGCGGGGAGTTCTGCCAGTCTGGCTTGGCGATCAGCCAGGCGGGGGCGGGAAGTCCCACTAGCTTCGCCTCGTCAGCGAAGGCCTGTGGCAGGCAGAAGAGCAGGGCGACAGGGAGCAGCCACATATGGTCAATCTTGCTGCTCCGGGGGAGAATGCAATCCTCAAGGCAGGCCCGGCGCGGGAAGATTGTCGTTGCCCGACCAGCCATCATTCTGGATGAGCCAGAGATTTTTGCCGCCTTCGGCGATGTGCCACTTGATGCTCTCGGCATGGCCGTCCACAAAACTAACAGAGCAGGTGTCGTTGTTGTAGCTGCCGGGAAGCGACGCGTTCACCACGTCATTCAAATCCATGGGCACTTGAAAGACCGGGCCCGGACTGGCTTCGGTGTCGGCGTCGATGAACACAAAGGTGCGTGTGGGATGTTGAATGGCCGCCTCGTGGTAGACGATGCCGCCGCGCGCACCGCCGCGGGAGTACAGCGCGCCATAAAGCGAAGGCGCGCCGCCCAGAATGACGTTCATGGACACAGTGCGTTGATTGGCTTCGCCGTTCGCATTGAGATACACATCGCCCGGATTGCGGAACATGCTGTCCTCCTGCGAGACATAATTGCCCAAGCCCGCCTTCATGAACGCCGCCTTGTCTTGCAGGCTGTTTAAGGTGTCATCGTGCGCGCACCAGGTGCGCCAGATGTAGCTGCCATCCGTGGTCCAGCCGTCGTCCTTGGCCGCCATGGCCTTTCTCCAGTTGTTGCGGATGATCTTTCCGTCGCTGTCATCGGTGAACATCTGCCATGCGTACTGAAGCTGCTTCTTGTTGCTAACGGCCTTGATGGCGCGTGCGCGTTCCTTGGCCTTGGCAAGTGTGGGCAGCATGATCGAGGCGAGGATGCCGATGATGGCGATGACGACGAGCAGCTCGATCAAGGTGAATCCGGCGTTGTGGTTTCGTTTCATCTTGTCCCTACATCGCGCAGCTCCACTGCTTTCTTACATTGCGATGTCCTGTAAGAAACCGGCCACGTTCTGCGATGAAGGGGAGGAAGGATACGCTCAATATGGAACGCATCTTGGCACTAGTGGAACTGGCAAGGCAGGCGGCGGACGCGCTCGCCGACTGGGTGGTTCAAGGATTCGACAAGGGCGACTACAAAGTCATCGTCACCGTCTTGGGCGCTGTGGTTCTGGCAGGCGGATTGCTATGGATTTCGCTACGCGAAGAAACCGTCGTCGTCCACCAGATCGCCGTCAGCGAGGAGGACACCGCCGAAGCCGTGCGCCGCATGAAATCAGCCGGGGGGATTTTGGAACAGGACGCCAATGGCGAAGTGGCCGCCATCACGCTGACCGACCGCGCCATTTCCGATTCGGGATGGGAACTCGTGGGACGCCTTTACAACCTGCGCAAGCTCGTCTTACACAACTGCAAGGTGGACGAGTCACGCCTTTCGAATCTGGCCGCGTTGGGCGAATTGCGGGTGTTGAGCCTCTCTCACAGCTCGGTTACCGATGCCAGTGTGGACCACATCGCGATGCTCTCCAACCTGCGTGCGCTAGATTTGCAGGGAACCAAAGTCTCCCGCAAAGGAATCTCGCGCCTGCGTGCGTCGCTGCCAGACTGCAATATTGCCAATTGAACTAGGGAAGGATTTGCCCCACCTCGTCGTATCGTTCCAAAACAACCCTCGTTCTGATTCGAAAGGCGCCAATTTCCTAGCCAATCAAGGTGGCACGGCCCCTGCTATGTAGAGGTTAGGCAATTAACACAGCCCCGAAATAAGACAAATTGTGTTGAGAAATTAGGACTGTAACTTGCCGATTAGATCAAGTGAGGCTTGGGAAACCAAGCCTCACTCTTTTTTGCGGGTGCATCCAAGAAATCGCGACATGGGAAACCCCGCGATGCAAGATCCTCCTCAGGGCTTCAACGCCGCGCGCAAAGTCGGCCCGAAGGCATCGGCTTGGCGCATGAAGCCCAAGTCACTCGCATGGCTGGCGTCGGTGGCGCCTTCGGTGTCATCGCCATAGAGGCTGTCGCCTTCGATGTAGTGGAGTCGGGCAACTCCGTCCTTGGTCAATCGGGCGAACGCCGCCTTTAGCGCCGCGTGGTTGTCATCGTGGAATTTCTGTTTTGCCGGCGTGATCCAATCATTGGTGAACCGGCGATCCTCGACGAGCACGATGGGAGTGTTCGGCCGCGCGGCACGCAGCTGTTTGACGAGCGGCTCGCATTTGGCAGCGACGTCTGCGGGCTGCATGTTGGGTAGGCAGTCGATCACGTACACTGCGGCGTCAATCTCGGTTAAAAGTTCGCCGACAGCCAAGTCCATACGGCCATTGCCCGAGAAGCCGAGGTTGATGACGGGGCGATCCAACCGGCGGCCCAGAATGGCCGTATGCACCATTCCGGGACGGGACGCGCAGGCGCCATGGGTGATGGAGGTGCCATAAAACACAACGGGCTTCTGCTTGCGCGGCGCGAGCCCCTGAAACTGAGCGCCGGAGGGCACGCCAATTTCCAGCGACTCCACCCCGTTGTAGAGCGGCAGATACGCGGCATACTCGCGGCTGCCGGCCGCCAATCCGGTGATGATGGCCGTCTCAATCTTGGCCGATGAAGGCCGCGTGACCTGCACCCATTTCCACATTCCCTTCGCATCGCGCGCGTACAAGTCCAGTCCGCTGACGCCCGTGGCTGGCATGTGCGGCATGGCTAGGTTAGTTTTGGAGAGCGTGTATCGCGCGTAGATCGCGCCCGCATCGGTCGTGAACCGCGCCATCATCCCCGCGCTGTCGCGGCTGAGTCCCCACACGGCCGGCGTCACCTTGCCTTCGGCCTTTGCCGGCAGGCGGTCAAACCAGCGCTTGCGCTCCTGATCCACCCAAGCGCGGCCTTCGACGCCCCATTGAGTGACATCGTGCCAGACGACATCCGCGGGAATGCCCGGTGCGGGAGCTTTGATAGCAGGCGATTTCGTTGCCGGTTGTGGAGCGGCCTCCAAGGTGGGCAAGGCAAGGGCGAGCAGTAATGCGGCGTGGATGCCGGCAGAAAGACGGGGATGCGCCGAAACGAGACGGAGTGGGTTCATGGGCAAAAGACTGCGCCCGCGAGGGGAGTTTAGTCAACGCGCCGCAGCCAATCAGTGACTAATTGTTTTCCGGAAGGCCCTCTTGGTGGCCCAAGTTTTTCACCGGGGCAAAGAGAGCCTGCACTTCGGCGAGCAATTGAACGTCCATCGGCTCGGCAGCCCATCGCGCCCACTTACGAATGTTGTCGGGATTGGCACTGCCGCTCACGGTGGTGGTGATGTCCGGATGCGCGAGACTAAATTGCAGCGCCAACTGCGCGATGTCCACGCCTCGCTGAGCGCAGTGCGCGGCGGCGTCGCGCGCGGCCTCTTTCACGGCTTCGGGCTCCTTGAGCCACGCAGGCAGCGGCGCGTTGGTCAGCAGGCGTGCGCTAAAGGGCCCGGCGTTCATGATGCCTACGCCCTTGGCCTTGAGGTAGGGAATGGTCTCTTCGGAGAATCGGGTGTTTTGCAGCGTGTATTGATTGTAGGAGAGGACGCAGTCCACATCAGCGCGGTCGCAGATAAACCGGAAAACCCGCTGAGGATAACCACTAATGCCGATGAACCGTACCTTGCCCGCCTGCTGAACCCTGCGCAATGCCGGCAGGGTTTCATCCACAATCTGCTGCAGGGGCACAAACTCGATGTCGTGACAAAGAGCGATGTCCAAATGGTCGGTGCCCAGCCGATGCAGGCTCACATCCACGCTCTCGGCCACACGCCGCGCAGAGAAATCAAAGTGGGCTAGGTCGTAGCGGCCCAGCTTGGTGCAGAGGGTGTAGGACTCGCGGGGAACCCCTCGCAGCGCAAGCCCCAGCAAGACCTCGCTCATGCCGCGACCGTAGAAGGGCGATGTGTCGATGAAGTTGAGCCCGCACTCTAGTGCTGCACGCACACTTCCAAGCGCTTCGTCCAGATTCACGCGGCGAAACTCCTGGCCGAGCGAACTGGCGCCGAAGCTGAGGATGGGCAGATGAAGCCCTGTCTTGCCCAGCGGCCGTGTGGGGAGGTTGGCCATGCGTTTGCGGGGGCGGTTGTAGCGATTCCAAAGGCCACGCGCCAGCACAGAGATTGCTTGAGCATTGGCGCGGATACGTCATCCTCCACCAGCACCCATGAAGACCCCGTACTCCAAAAAAACCGCCGCCGGATTTAACCGTCGGGATTTCCTAGCCACCGGTAGCATCGCCGCCGCGGGCCTTGTTACGCTCAGCCCGTGGGCGCGCGCACAGGTCAATAAAAACAGCAAGCTGCGCCTCTTTCAGATTGGCGTGGGCGGCATCGGCGGCCTGGAGTATGGCAAGCTCAAGGATCATCTGCGGGTGGAGTACGCCGGGTTCTGTGATGTGGACTCGCGCGAGCTCGATCGCATCCGGCAGGCGCAACCCAAAGCCTGGGTGGTGAAGGACTACCGCGAGGCATTCGCCTCCCGGCTGGGCGACTTCGACGCGGTCATTGTTGAGACGCCCGACTTCAACCACGCGGCGATGATGATCACGGCACTGGCGCACCACAAACATGTCTATGGCCAGAAGCCGCTGGTGCAGCAGCTTGACGAACTGCGCCTGGTGCGCGAGGCGTTGAAAGCCCGCCCCAAGGCCGTGACGCAGATGGGCAACCAGCGTGCTTGCAACACCGGCCGAATGCAGGCGGTGGAGATTCTTAAAAACAACCAGCTGGGCCGGCCCGTCGAGGCGTGGGTGTGGACTGGCGGTGTTTCGCGTGGCACCTACTTCACCGAACCGTGGAACCAATACACTGCCGGCAAGCCTGTTCCGGAGTACCTGGACTGGAATCTGTGGCAGGGGCCGCTCACCGCACCGTTGCCTTACAGCGAAGACTTGGCACCGCGGCGTTGGCGCGGGTTTTGGGAGACTGGCGGCGGCCAGCTCGCGGACTGGGGCTGCCACCTTCTCGACTTGCTTTATTTTGCCTACGACCTGCCTTCGCCCGAGTCGGTGCTGACGCATTCGCCCAAGCCTTCCACCACGGGACACTCCGCGCACAACCAAAGCACGCTGACTTATCCGGGCGGCGGGAAATTCGCGCGCGACAAGTTTGTGGTGCACTACAACGACGACGCGCTCATGCCCTCGTTCACCTCGCTGGGTCTGCCGCCCACCAAAGTCGGCGCCAACCACACCATGGTCGTCTGCACCGAGGGCACGCTGATGCTGCAGGCCGACGGCAAGATCACGGTGTTCCGGAAAGGCAAGGTGGTGGCCAATGAGCCGATGCCGCAGGTTGAACCACGCCATCACTGGCACGACTGGGCGGACAACTGCCTCGGCGCGAACAAGCCGTTGTGGACGCCCTTCCAAATCGGCTGGCGCATCACCGAGCCGGCGTTGCTGGCGGTGAAGGCCACACGCTTTCCCGGCCAGGAATTGCAGTGGGACAGTGCGAGCTGCCGGTTCACCAACCACGACGAGGCGAACCAGAAAATCCTCGCGCGAACCTATCGTGCCGGATTTGCGCCGCCCGCGGTTTCCTAATCTGCCTCAGGCGGTCGCGATCCGACGACGAGCAGCACGTTGGCCCACAACGCGGCGTCGCCGGTTTGAATGGTCAGCACGTGGTCGGGCGACTGCACCGCGGCGTAAAAGTCCCATTTGAGAATGGGCTCGAGTTTGAGCTTGAGGCCCGATCGCCGGATAAGCTGCTTAAATTCCCCCCAGGCCGCTGGCTCGCCGTACCGTGCGTAGGGGTCATCGGGCGGGATTCCCATGGTGTGAATCGAATCGAGCGGGACGGCGCTCAGAAGCGCCTCCAGTGCCTGCGCGCACGTGATAATTCCCGGCGCCAGATTCATGCTCACCACCGTGGCGTGGGGCCCCTTCTTCGTGGACGCCGGATAGTTGCCATCCGCAATCAGGATCTTTGCATGGTGGCCGGCGGCCGCGCACACGCGCAGGATTTCTGGGTGGATGAGTTCGCTCTTCAACATGGGGAAATCCGGGGTTTGCTTCTTCTACTTAAACCAGCGGTGAAAACTCTCCATCGTCTGGCGGGCGGCCGCGTCGCCATCGGGCAGCGGAAATACCTCGGCCGAAAGATAGCCTGAGTAGCCGCACTCCTTGAGGGCTGCGGCGATGGGCGCGGGATCCGTGTGGCCCATGCCCATCGCGCGCCGGTTGCTATCCGCCCAGTGCACATGCCCGAGTTGCGGCCCCACCGCGCGCAGGGCGCCGGCCACATCCGTCTCCTCGATGTTCATGTGGAAGAGGTCGCAGAGCAGCTTCACGTTGGTGATGCCGCGCGACTCAATGAACTGCGCCGCGTCGTGCGTGGTGCAGAGCAGGTTGGTTTCGTAGCGGTTGAGTGGCTCGTACAGGAGCGGCACGCCGTGCCCGCTGGCGCGTTCGCCCAAGGCGCGCAGCTCCTGCGCCAACCAGTCCAGCGCCTGATCTCGTGACACAGTGCCCTCGTGCCGGCCTTGCATCGAGCCCAAGATCGCCGGCGCACCCAGGATGCCCGCGAAGTTGATGATGCCAAAGATAAACTCTCGCGCGCGACGGCGAACCGCTGCATCCGGATCGGTCAGGCGCAGGCGATGCTGCACCCATCCGGCGCCGGTTCCCACGGCCGCCAGTTTGAGCGCGTGTCGATCGCCCAGCTCCTGCACCTTGCTAAGCGGCACCGCGTTGGAGGAGGGCACGAAGAGTTCCACCGCGTCGAACCCGTGCCGCGCGGCCGAGGCGCACCCCGCCTCCAAGTCGTCCCAAAAGATGAAGGGCCCGCCGCGCGCCTCCGGAACCAGTGAGAGTGTCACCGCGGACTTCATGGCGCGATGAAGAGCGGGTGGAGGTGGCGCGCGAAGAGGTTCTCCGTCACGTTGCGCGCCACCGTGTTTTCGCTGGCTTTTAACAAATCGGTGTAGCGCGTGCCCGCACGGGCGGCCAGCTTGAAGGCGACGTGGAGAAGCTGGCGGACGCTGGGGTTAAATTGTGGATGCGATGGCACATGCCGCAACGCATGGGCAAATTCTTCGCCCGTCCACCGGCCCACCTCCGCGGTGGTGGGCAGCCGGGTGGGATCAATGTCGATGACGCTGGCGTAGGGCGCGCAGAGTTCCTCCTGATGGTCGAGGGCGCCGGCGTAAATCTCCTTCGCCAATGCGAGGCCATCGCCGCCGGCCTCGGCCAGACCGATGAGTTCCTCAAGCCACGTGGTGCCGGCCGTTTTAAGATGAACGCCCGCACCCGTGCTGCGCAGCGCACGCCTGATGATGGGATAGAGGGTGAACTTGTCCGAGCCACTGTGCACGCTGAGCTTGAGATTGCCGGGCAGCCCGTAGCGGGCCACGGCATGGGCGATGACGGCGAGGTCGTCGTTGAACTCTCTTTCGAACTGCGCCGCATCGCCGACATAGTCCACCCCCTTGTTGAATCGGCCCGTGAACTTGGGCGCGATGGTCTGGAGTCGAACCTCCTCGTCGGCCAGCGCAGCGAGGATGATGAGCAGCTCAGGCGGCGTTTGGGGATCGTCCGTCTCGTCCATCGAGACCTCGGCAATGACATGGCCGGCGCCCTTTTTTGCGGCGATGTGGCGGTAGATCCGGCCGGCCTCCTGCACGGCGAGCAGGTATTTGCCGGCCACGCGCTCGACTTGTGCGCGCGGGATTTCGAGGGGCGCACCAATGCCCGCGACGAGCACCTTGCCGATCAGTTCGGGATGGCGCGCGACGAACGCGGCCACGTCGGCCGCTGGTGCGGGTTTGCCGATGCACTCGGCGACATCAATGGTAAAGAAGTCCGAGCACGGCAGGAAACGATCGACCGTTTCCATCCGGATGTGGTCGGCATCCACGTGCCAGCCGCCGGGCCAGGAGAGTGCCTGCACCGCAGCCTGTGCGGCGTCCCACACGGACTGCGGATGCGAGCCTGTGAAAGTGTGTTCGCGGTGGGACTTGTTCCAGACCGGCACCACGCTCACGCCCGCCGCGGCCGCCAACTCAAAGGCGCGAAGCTGCGCTTTTGCCTGATGCGCAAACCGGTCGCCGACGCCCACCGAGTACTTTTCCAAAGTCAACATGGCCGAGGGGCCGTACGCTATGCAATGCCGGTGCCCGTTGCAATCTCATTGGCCTGGAATGAAACGGGATGGGGCATTGACAATCTGGCCTGCGAGGTTCAGTTAGAGACCATGGAATCAGAAAGCTTTCATGGGCCGCGCGGACAGGGCGGGGTACATGCGCTCTTTGCGCCGGCTGCGCCCGATGTCATCCGGATGGGCGACACGCGCCGCGGGTTTATCCAGACCGGCGTGCGGGGCCTAGCGGGTCTGTCCCTGCCGTTGCTTCTCAAGGTTCAGGCGTCGGCATCGGCGTCGGGCAAATCCACTCGCAAGACCAGCGTCATCCTTTTCTGGCTCTCGGGCGGCCCCAGCCACATTGACATGTGGGATCCCAAGCCCGACGCGCCGCGGGAAATCCGCGGGCCCTTCGCCAGCATCCCCACCAAGGTGCCCGGCGTCCATGTGTGCGAGCACCTGCCGCTGACGGCGAAATTGATGGACAAGCTGACCATCGTGCGGTCGGTGGATTGCAGCGCCAGCAATCACACCCCCATCACCATGCAGGCAGGCAACCCGCTGGCGCGGCGGACCGATAATGGCAGTGACGGTGGTGGTTATCCCTCGATGGGTGCCGTTGCGGCCAAGCTTCGCGGCGCCAACGCACCGGGGCTTCCCGGATTTGTGGGCCTCGCCGATTCGTGGAAATCCGATGTCTGGGGTGCGGGCCAGATGGGGCAGGCGTTTGAACCGGTGAACGCGCAGGAACTCTCGCGAGAACTGGCGCCCCCGCCAGAGTGTTCACTCGACCGCCTTCGTGACCGCCACGATTTAAGGAAGGGATTGGATGGACTGCGCCGCGCCGCCGACCAAAGCCCGGCTCTGGCTGCGGCAGACCGTTACACCCAGCAGGCGTACGATGTTGTGCTCTCGGGACGCGCGCAGCGTGCGTTCGACCTCAGCCAGGAAACCCAGGCCATGCGCGATTTCTACGGCCAAACCAGCATGGGCCAGAAGGCGCTCATGGCGCGGCGGCTGGTCGAGGCTGGCGTCACCTTCGTGCTGGTCAGTGGTGCGTGGGGCTATTTTGACCATCACGGCGACGACGTGCGCTGGGGTGGCATTGAGAAGGGACTCAAGCCGCTGTTGCCGCGTGTGGATCAGACGCTTCATGCCATTGTCACCGACCTGGAGCAACGCGGTCTGCTGGAGAGCACGCTCATCCTGATGCTGGGCGAATTTGGCCGCAGCCCGGTCATCAACAAACAGGCCGGGCGGGACCACTGGACGAGGGTGATGTCGATGGTGATGGCCGGTGGCGGGCTGCGACACGGGCAGGTCATCGGCAGCACCGACCCGCATGGTTCGGATATCGCCAGCCGCCCGGTGGGTCCGTCAGATTTGGCGGCGACGGTCTTTCAACACCTGGGCATTGACTTGAGCGCCCACTGGACCGACCGGCAGGGCCGCCCGGTTCCCGTGGTCACGAGCGGTGGCCGTCCGATCGCCGAGCTGGGCTGATTCTGGCTCTCTCACTCCCGCTTCGGTGGTGGCTTCAATGAGTCTGGCGAGAAGCGTGAGAGCGTGATCGTCTCGTACGCGTCCTTCACACCGCATTCGTAGAGGCACACCGCCGTGCCGTCTACCAGCATGGCGAGGTTTGAGTAGGCTGCCGGCCCCTCATGGAGCACCCGGAGGGCCGACCAGCTCGCACCGTCGTCATCACTGCGCCGCACGGTGAGGCGGTCGCGCCGGGTGCTGGCTGGATTGGAGAAGAGCAGGCGCTTGTCGCCGGGCTGGTGGGGGGCGATGCGGATGAGGCTGGCCTGGCACACAGGCTCAACCAAGGTGGGCGCGTCCAAGGCCGCCCCCCATGTCGCGCCGCCATCCTCGCTCAGCGCCACCGCGCGCTGGTTCTTGCCGCGGTAGCTGCGCATGTTGAGCATCAACTTGCCGTCAGAACGCTCGGCAATGGCGCACTCATTCATCCCGGCATCGGTGGGCTTGCCCCGTTGCCAGGTTTTTCCGTGGTCGTCCGAATACAACGTGTGCGAATGGCCGCGCGAGTTGCGCGCGTCGTGCACGCCCACACGGTGGTCGCAGGGCAGCACCAGCCGACCGCGGTGTTTGCCCTGCAGCATCTGGATGCCATTGCCCGGGCCGGTGGCCACCCAGGTCCATGCAGGATCCATGGCGGATGAAGAAATCTCCGTGGGCCGCGCCCAGGATTTGCCGTCGTCGTCGCTGTGGGTGAGGAAGACCGCGCGGTTCTCGCGTGTGAACGCCAGCCACACCCGGCCCGTGCTGGAATCCACGACAGGGCAGGCGTTGCCGATGGTGACCTTGGCGGCGCCACCCTCCTCATGCACCAGTTGTTGCGGCCCCCATGTGCGCCCGCCGTCGATGGAACGCTTGAGCAAGAGGTCCACGTCGCCGTGGTCGGCGCGGTCGGTTTTGCGGCCCTCGCAAAACGCAAGCAGCGTGCCGGCCTTGCTGATCACGAGAGCCGGAATGCGGTAGGTGTGGTATCCGTCGGTACCGCTCACGAACACTCGAACGGCAGGCTCGGCAGCAACCTGGCACGTCCAGAGCGCGGCAATCACCAAGCAGGCGGCGCGGCGCGGGGCAGGATGGAGTTTCATGGGGAGCCTTACTCGATGACGGGTTGGCGCAGCTTGCGTGTGGATTCTTCCAGTTCCTCCTGGAGCAGCGCTCGTGGAAACTCCGGGTCGGCTTGAACGGCAAGCTCGCGCAGATGCTCGCGGCCGTCCACCACAAGGCGCACCAGATAAACCCCGGGCTTTACCGGGGCGCCCGGCGCGGGCAGGACGGCTGCGGGCAGAACGCGCGCCAAGCGCGAGCGGTCGCCGGCGCGCAAATCCCATTGCACGCTGTGCAGGCCCGCCTTCTTTTGCGTCGGGAACTGACGAAGGATCTCGCCCCGAGGCGTGCGGATGTCCAGCGACACGGCCTTGGCTTCGGCAGAGAGGCGATACATCAGTGTCACTCCGAAGGAGGGATTCTGTCCCGCGAAGTGTCGGTTTCCAAAGTGAGACCGGCTCAACCCGCCGGCCCACAGCACGCCCGTCTCCGGTGCGTACAGCCGCGTCTCATCCGTGGAGGGGGACGCCAGCTGGCGCAGCAGAGTCACGTCAAGCACCCAGACGCCGCGCCCATGCGTGGCGGCGACGATTTCTCCGGCGGTGGGGTGGACGGCAATTTCATGCACCGCGACCGTGGGCAGATTGTTATGGATGCGAGTCCAACTACGCCCGCGGTTGGCGCTGGCCCAGATGCCAAACTCCGTGCCGCAGTAGAGCAGGTTTTCATTCGCGACATCCTCGCGCAGCACGCGGGTGGAGCCGGCGGGCAGGTTGGCGCGCAAGGGTCGCCACGACTGCCCGTAGTCCTCCGTCACCAGGATGTGGGGCTCGTCGTTGTTGGAGCGGTGGCCGTCAAAGGCCACGTAGGCGCGCCCGGCGCGGAATCGCGAGGCCTCGATGCTGGCCACGTGGAAGGGCGCGGGCAGGCCCGTCCTCTCATGCACACTCTTCCAGTTTCGGCCGGCGTCGCGGCTGATCCAGAGCGCGCCGTCATCGGTGCCCACCCAGAGGACACCGGCTTCGCGAGGCGATTCCGCCAGCGCCGTGGCGCTGCCCTTGTCGGTGCGCGTGATCTCCGGCGAGAGGCGCTGAAGGTTGGCTCCCCGATTGAGCGAGCCAAAGACGTAATTGGCCGCGCAGTAGAAGAGGCGCGAGTTGTGTGGCGAGAGCAGCATCGGTGTCTTCCAGTTAAAGCGCAGGCCCTGTCCGGGCGGCTGCAGGCTCGTGCGTTCGCCCGTCGCCACGTTGACACGGCTCATGCGGCCGTACTGCGTCTCGCAATACACCGTGTGGGGATCCTCCGGGTCCACGCGGCAGACAAACCCGTCGCCGCCGCCGATGCGCAGCCAGTCGGCATTTTCAGGGCCTGCGGTGCCGCGCTTGCGGC
Source organism: Verrucomicrobiales bacterium (assembly GCA_005809105.1). GTDB lineage: Bacteria > Verrucomicrobiota > Verrucomicrobiia > Limisphaerales > UBA1100 > SYLI01. The sequence continues at coordinate 34,456 of SYLI01000054.1, forward strand.
TGGGCGCGCCCCAGCTGCCGTTGTCCTGAAGGCCGCCGTACACCCAGTACGGGCGGCGGGTGTCCACGCCGATGTCGTAAAACTGGGCGATGTCCATGACGTCATGGAAGTCCCACGTGAGACCGCGGTCGTGGCTGGTGTAAAATCCGCCGTCGCAGCCCAGTCGCATGTGCCGCCCGTCGCGCGGGTCGATCCAGAGCGCGTGGTGATCGGCATGAACGCGGCTTGCGGACGTGGATTGGAAGGACTTGCCGCCGTCGGCCGAGTGATGGAACCCGATGCCCAGGACGTACACGTAGCGCTCATCGCTTGGGTCCACGTGAATCTGGCTGTAATAGAAGGGCCGCGGGTTGAGGCTGTTGACGCGCTGCCAGCTTTCGCCGCCGTCATCGCTGCGGAACACCCCGCCGGTCTCAAAGCCGTCCTTGCCCTGCTGCTTGTCGGCGTTCGCGCTCTGGCCGCCCAATTGCGCTCCAAAGGGCTTGCCGCTGGAATCGCGCACTCCCAGCACCAGTTCCAGTTCCTTTGCCACCCCGCCGCGCTGGACGACCAGCTTCACCTTCTCGCCCACTTTGTGGTCGCGGATGGCCTGGGTGAACTCCTCGTAGGTTCCCACCGCCTTCCCGCCCAGTCCGGTCACCACGTCGCCTGCCAGCACGCCCGCCTTCGCGGCTGGTCCATCGGCCACCACTTGTCCAATGCGCGCCTCGCGCACGCCGTTGGCGCCGCTCACGCCTGCATAGGCCATCGCCGGGCCTTCGCCGATTTTGTCGGTCTCGATGATGGCGAAGACGACCTTCGGATTCTTTCGGTAGTAAGAAATCCCGATGCGGCCCATTGGCCGGGTGGGCAATCCCCGAGTCAGACGAGTCCACTTGCCGCCGCCGTCGGTAGTTTTGTAAAGACCGCTTCCAGGCCCCCAGCGCTTGGCGGGATCGCCGGCGCAGTAGATGTCGCGCTGGCGCTCGTACATGCCCACCAGCAATGTTTCGGAATCCGAGGGATTCATCTGCACCTCCACGCATCCGGTCCGCTCATCCACATGCAGCACCTTTTTCCAGGTCTTGCCGCCGTCGGTGGTCTTGTACAACCCGCGCTCCTCGCTGGGCCCCCACAACCGGCCCAGCGCGCCCACGTACACGATGTCGGGATTGGTGGGATGGATTGCGATGCGGCCAATCTGGAATGAATGACGCAGGCCCATGTTCTGCCACGACTTGCCCCCATCGGTGCTTTTGTACACTCCGTCGCCCCACGACACGGAGTTGCGCGCATTATGCTCACCGGTGCCCACCCAGACGACGTCAGGATGGGAGGGCGCCACGGCGACGTCGCCAATGGAAGCCACCGCCTGCCGTTCGAAGACGGGCGCGAAGGTCGTGCCGGCATTGCTGGTCTTGAAGACTCCGCCCGAAGCCGTGGCGATAAAAAAGGTGACCGGATCGCGCTCCGAGACCGCCAGGTCCACGATGCGCCCACCGACCGCCGCAGGTCCGATGGCGCGCCAGGGCAGGGCACCCACCCATGCGGAGTCAAACTCGGGCAATGTTCCCGTGGCGTTGGCATCCGGGCCGGTCGCGTTGGACTGCCCCTGTGCGGGCACCGGCGCGGCGCATGCCACAATGGCGAGGACAAGAACCCAAGTTGAGGCGTTCATACGGTGTGGGGACGCTAACACACCGAGCCCTGCGCGCAAGCCGTCGGCAAGTGGCCCTAGTTGTCGCGGATCACGGCACCCAAGCGAGTCTTGAGCGAGTCGAGCACTTGGGCGTTGGCCGCGTTCACCTCGGCGTCAGTCAGCGTCTTGTCAGAGGCTCGGTAGGTGAAGGCGTAGGCGACGCTCTTCTGGCCTTCGGGCACGTTCTTGCCGCGAAACACGTCGAAGAGTTGCACGCTCTCCAGATTCGCTGGCTTCGCCTGCCGCACCGCGGCGAGCACGGACTCATGCGTCGTGGCCTCAGGCACGAGCATCGCTACGTCGCGCCCGACCGACGGCTGCTGCGGCAGCGGCTTGAAGGACTTCGCCGCATTTCGCCGCGAGAGCAACTGGTCGAGATTCAACTCCGCCAACAGCACGGCGTCGCGCAGGTCGAGGCGTTTTGCCACCACGGGCGAAAGCTGGCCCAGTTCACCGAGGGGGAGCTTGCCGCCGAGTGCGAGCGTGGCGGACTCGAGGAACAGCTCCGTCGGTTCCGAGCGGTTCGCGCACAACACCGGGCGCACGCCAAACTGGTCGAGGAATTCCTCAAGAATGCCCTTGAGGTCGTGGATGTCGAACTTTGCGTCGCGCTCCGCTCCGCTCCAAAATGCCGCCGCCCGTGCGCCGGTGACTGCGATGGCGATGCGACGCTCTTCCCTCAATGTCCCCTCGCTGCGCGTGAACACACGGCCGACCTCGAAGATCGCCACGTCATGGTTCTTGCGCGAGAGGTTGTGGCGTAGAATGGCCAGCAATCCCGGCAGCAGACTTGGTCGCAGCACGTCCATGTCCGCGCTCAACGGATTGTCCAGCGCGACACATTGCGCATCCTTCATTGCGCAGTCCCCATTCCCCACAAGAGTCTGCCCCTGCGCCTCATTCAGCCCAAGCGCGCACAAGATTCGGCGCGCGTCGGCAATCTGGTCATGGATGGCGTCAAACGCATTCGCCCCCACCGCACCACGCGGAGTCGTCGCGGGAATCTTGTCCACGCCGTGCAGGCGCGCGATTTCCTCGATCAAGTCCACTTCGCGCTTTAGGTCCACGCGAAATGTCGGCACGCGCACCGTGAGGGGTTCGGGCGGGCGCGTGTCGTCCACCGGACGCACCTTGCGCGACACCGACCGAAGCCCGAGCTGGCTTAAGTAGCATTCGATGTCCTCAGGCTTGAGCGCGAGGCCCAGCAACTCATTGACCTTGGGGTGGCGAAGCGTGATTTCCCGCGGCACAACCGGCGCGGGATGCGCGTCCACGCAGCCCTCAGCGAGTTGGCCGCCGGCGGTTTGAAGGATGAGTTGCGCCGCGCGCTGGCTTGCCCAGTCGGCGATGCCGATGTCCGCACCGCGCTCGAAACGATAGCTCGACTCACTACGCAGTCCGAGCTGCTTGCTCGTGCGGCGGATGTTCGTGGGCGCGAAGTAGGCGCTCTCGATGAGCACGTCCTTGGTGTCATCGCGGATTTCGGTGTTCGCGCCGCCCATGATGCCCGCGAGCGCGATGCCCTTCTGCGCGTCAGCAATGAGCAGCATTTCGGTGGTGAGCGTGCGCTGCTGGCCATCGAGCGTGGTGAACTTCTCGCTCTCCAATGCGCGGCGAACCACGATCGTGGGCTTGCCATCCGCGCCTTTAGCTATGAGATGATAATCAAACGCGTGCAGAGGCTGGCCGCATTCGAGCATCACGTAGTTGGTCACATCCACCACGTTGCTGATGCTGCGGATGCCGACCTTCTCCAGCGTGGTGCGAAGCCAATCGGGACTTGGGCCAACCTTCACGCCGCGAATCACGCGCGCGACGTAGCGTGGGCACAGCTCGGCATCATCAAGGCGAACGGAGACGAGATCTTCGGCTCGCAATGCGCAGTTTGGATTTCCCAATTCTGGCAGCCGCATCGCATTGCCCGTCACGGCTGCAATCTCCCGCGCGATGCCGATGACGCTATTGAGGTCGGGGCGGTTGGGCGTGACTTCGAGGTCATACACCACGTCGCTGCCCGCGCGGCCAAGATGCTCAGCGAAGGGCTGGCCGACCTTTGCATCCGGTGGCAGGATGATGATGCCCTCGCCGTCTTCGCCCAAGCCCAGCTCCTTGTTCGAGCACATCATGCCCTGGCTCACGACGCCGAAGACCTTGCGCTCTTTGATGACGAAGGGCTCCTTCTCGCCCGCTTTGAGCGGCAGTGCGAAGTTGGGCAGGATGAGCGCGACCTTGTCGCCGGGCTGATGGTTTTGCGCGCCGCAGATGATGGTGCGTTCGCCCGTGCCATCGGCGACACGATTGACGGAAAGCTTGTCCGAGCCGGCGACCTTGTCCTTGGCGAGCACCTGCCCGACGACCACGCCCGCAAACTCGCCGCCGAGTTTTTGAACGCCCTCGACCTCAAGGCCGAGCATCGTGAGTCGCTCGGCGAGTTCCTCGGGTGACTCGTTGAAATCCACGTATTGCTTGAGCCAGTTGAGGGTGACTTGCATATCCGTAAAAACTTATGGCCGCTTCGTGCCGACTACTTCAGCAATCGGCGGCGCGCTTTGCGGAAACGAGGCGTGGAAATTCTGCCCAACGAACGCGCCAACTGTCGCGGCAATCTGCGCCTGACGAATGGGCGGCGTGTTATTGCGATCGCCGAGAGCGGCGGTGTCGGGGCCGATCACGGCGAACCAAATATAAGCCGAGTCCACGACCTCCTTGCCGTGATTCTTCCACGCGACCGGCGCCGGGCCGCGACCGTGATCGACGCTGATGACGAATGTTGTTGTGCCGCGATACTCGGGCATCGACTGCGTGAGAGCCCACAGCTCGCCGATGAAGCGATCGAACTCGCGCGCGGCGCGAAGATAGCGCTCGTAATTGCCTTCGTGGGCCCAGTCGTCTGTCTCACCGAAGGAAACATACATTGCGCGCGGCTTGATGGTGCGCACCGCGTGCTTCGCCGCATAACCGACGAAGGTGTCGAGCGTCGTGCTCGGCCAGATCGTCTGCCCGCGCTCGACCATTTCGGTCAGCGCAGACGGCACAGCCATGCGCACCGTTCCTTCCGGAGCTTTGAAGGCGCTCCAAGTCGGGAAGCCGGCGCGCGGGGTGTTGAGAATCCACGGCAACGCATCCCAATTCACCACTGCAGCGACGCGTCCGCGAAACTCGGCCTTCGTGTGCAGCCATTCGAAGACGTTGGTGTTCGCGTTCAGCATCTTATCGTTGCTGTCGATCTTCGGATCCACGTAGCCGGTAAGAAACTCGTTGTATCCGGGGTAAGAGAAGTTCCGGCCGTTTGATACGCGCACTTCGCTGCCCTTCTCGCGATTACCCCAGAGCTGTCCCTGCTTCGCGACCGTCCCCCAGAGAAACGGGAACAAGATTTCACGCCGCGACTCCGGTGTCGCGCGCCAGAAGTCTTTCCGAATTGCGTTGCTGTTGCCGAAGTTCCCGAACTCTTTGTTGAACGGCATGTCCTCTGCTCCGCGGAACACCTCCTGCCAGCGCAGACCGTCAGCGGTGATTAGAAAGATGTTTTGGGTCTTCAGGTCGGCAGCGAGAAGATTCAGCGCGAACGTCAACGTCAGCAAAGTGAGCGGGAGGCGATTCATGGCCGTTGGTCTAGAACTGACGTAGGAACCGCGCGTCGTTCTCGTAGAACAGCCGGATGTCCGTGATGCCGTAGCGGAGCATGGCGATGCGTTCGATGCCGAAGCCGAACGCCCAGCCGGTCCAGACTTCGGGGTCGTAGCCCACGTTCTCGAAGACTTGCGGATGCACCATGCCGCAGCCGGCGATTTCCAGCCAGTCCTTGCCGAGCTTCTTCACGAGCGGATTGCTGAAATCAATTTCGAAGCTCGGTTCGGTGTAGCTGAAGTAGTGCGGGCGGAAGCGAATCTTCGTGTCCGGCCCCATCAGTTCCCTGAAGACAAATTCGACGGTGCCCTTCAAGTCACCCGCAGTGACGCCACGATCCACGTAGAGTCCTTCGACCTGCTGGAAAGTGGGGTTGTGCGTGGCATCGGCGTTGTCACGGCGATAGACGCGGCCCGGGACGATGATGCGGATGGGCGGCGGCTGGCTCTTCATCACGCGGATTTGCACTGAGCTGGTGTGCGTGCGCAGCAGGGGCTGCGGTGCGGCACCGCCAATGTAAAAAGTATCCTGCGCGTCGCGCGCGGGATGGTCGGCGGGCGTGTTGAGCGCATCGAAGCAGTGATACTCGTCCTCGAGTTCTGGCCCGTCGGCGACGACAAAGCCAATCTTGCGGAAGCAGCGGACAATATCCTCGGTGACCTGCGTGAGCGGGTGCAGCTTGCCGACAGTCCGACGGCGACCGGGCGCGGTGAAGTCCGTGGGTTCCTTGGGCAACGCGGACTTGAGTTCGAGCGCTTCGCGCCGGGCGGCAAGCGCGGCTTCAAGTTCTACCTTCGCGGTGTTGATGGCCTTGCCGGCGGCGGGCTTCTCCTCCTTCGGCAGCGAGCCGAGTTGTTTCATCAGTGCCGTGAACTTGCCGTGCGGCCCAACCCATGCGCCCTTGGCGCGATCCAGCAAAGCCAGATCGGCTGCCGCGGCGAGATCCTTCAGAGCTTCCTGTCGGAGGGCGTCGAGCTGCGCGGTGAACGACATGACCGGCGCAGCGTAGGGGAACGCCAAGGCCGCATAAACAAAAAACGGGTGCCTTTCAGCCAAGGCACCCGTAGGAAATTCAGGCTGGCCTAGTTTTGTGCCGCCTTGGCCTTGAGCGCGGCGCGGGCCACCTTGACAAGCTCGGCGAAGGCGCCGGCATCCTGAGCGGCGATGTCCGCAAGCATCTTGCGGTTGAGCACCACCTGCGCGGCCTTGAGCCCCTCAATCAGGCGGCTAAAGGTGATGGATTCTTCGCCGGCGCGGCTGGCGGCATTGATGCGCACGTTCCACAATCCGCGGAACGAACGCTTCTTGTTTTTGCGGTCGCGATAGGCGTACTGGCGGCCGTGATCCAGCGCGTCCTTCGCATAGCGGTAAAGCTTGCTGCGACGGAGGCGAAAACCTTTGGCGGCCTGCAGCCACTTGCGGCGGCGCTTGCGCGAAGCGGGGGCGTTAGTAACACGCATGGGAGGGTGTGGGTGGAGATGGAGTTAGCGGGTGCTCGGCAGATTGGCCAGCACGCGATACGCGTCGGTCTTGTCGATCTCCAATCCCTGACCCAGCCGGCGACGGCGCTTGGCGCTTTTGCCCGCGAGCAGATGACGCATGCCGGCATGGCGCCGCTTGACTTTGCCGGTGCCGGTTACTTTGAACCGCTTGGCCACGGACTTTCTGGTTTTTTCACTCATGGAGACCCTGAAATTGACCTCAAGGGGGCGGGAGCATAGGAATGGCTGCCGACAGTGGCAAGCACATTATTTTGGGTGGGTGGTGGGCGATGCAGGATTCGAACCTGCGACCCACAGTGTGTAAGACTGCTGCGCTACCACTGCGCCAATCGCCCATTGCCGCGAGAGTAGCTACGGGTGGCACCTGTGGCAAGGACGAGGGTTTTTAAAGAAGAGACTTAGCGGGCGAGAACCGAGTCCACCTTGCCGCCCTTGATTCCAAAATACACCGTGGTGCAGTTGATGCTCGTGCGCTTGTCGAACACCTTCACCCCGCGATAAACCCAAAACCCCCCCTCCACCAAGTCGGGCCGGCCAAAAGCCTTCAGAATGATGGATTCAGGCTGCTGCACATAGACACTGTCGATGCGGTAGGGGTACTGGCTGTTGGCGTCGTAGATGGTCCACTGCACACCGCGGCCGGGGCCCGACGCGGGCACGGTTGAGAAATCAATCGTCGACTCGGGTGGGCGGGTGGCGTTGTTGGAGCCCGTGCTTCTGGGCGCAATGGTGCCGGAGGTGACCACAGGGCCAGTGCCATTGGCTTCCAGCGCGGCAAAGGCATCCAGGTGCCCCATCACCTTGCGCCGCATGAGGCCCACAAGCTCGTCGGCGTCGCGCATCTGGCTGATCTCTCCGATGAGCTTGTCCAGATCGTCCAATCCCGCAAGCAACGCGGCCCGGTCGCCCTTGCCCAGAAGGCCCAGCCGCGCTGCGGTGTCCCGATACTGCTCCATCTGGCGCGCGCGCGCCGCCACTCCGTCCACACTTGAGAGCACCGCGCCAAAGACGATTTCGTCACCGTCCGTCATACTCCAGCCAGCCTCCGAGCGCTTGAGTGTGTAAGAGCGCTTGCCCTCTGGCAGCCCCAGAAAGGGCAGGGCAGGGTGTTCCACCTCCACCACCGCAGTGTCGCCTTGTGTGGAAAGAGTTTTGGCCACCACCATTCCCAAGGGCTTCTTAAAACCATCCTTCCACGATTCCGAGCCGGATTGCGCTGGCACCACATCAAGCTTGCTCATCAGCGCACCGCCTGTGTTCGTCATGAATTGGGCGAGGTCAGGCTTGGCCAGCCACGAGGGGTCGTTGAGTTTGCTCTCCAGAAGGGTTTGCAGGATGCTGGCGGTGGCGTCGAGTTTCCAGGCTTCGACCTTGTACTGCGCGATGAGCCCGGCAAAGTGCTGGTCCACCAAGCCTGCGGCAATCTGGGCGGGATCAGGCAGCTTGGTGGCGGCGCCCTTCTCACCAGTAAGGCTGCCAATGATCGACCCCAGATTGGTGGCGCTCAATCCCAAGTTCTGCTTGGGCTTGTAATTCATGAGGTCCAGCAGCAGCGCCTTTTTGGTGTCCACCAAGCCAACGAAGTTTCGCGCCACGCGCACGCCTCTCTTGTAGAGCTCGGCGTCCTGCGCCACGGTCGCGCCAAACTTTTCAATCTGTCCTGCCGCCCGCTTCTGCATCGCCTCGGGCAGCGCGTTCCAGAGGGTTTCTGGGTGGTTCTGAAGGAGCGCGCCGTACCAGCTCTTGACCGCCATTTCGGGCGTCATCTCCTTGACGGCTACTTCACCGGTCTTGGAAGGACGCGAGAAGAACCAGATGCCCAAGCCTGTGAGGATTGCCACCGTAAGGACGATGGCGACGCAAATCCAAGCGATGCGCGCTCTGGAGGGAGGGGTGGGCGCGGGCGGCTCCGGCGCGCCGGGAAACTCAATGTGGATGTCGTACTTCTTTTCGGCCACTGCCCGAAGGTGCCCTTGCCAAGGCGCCTTGTCCATGGATTTGGCGCGCCGCCTGCGCGGTTTTAAGGGGCTACCTGCACGCTCACCACGATGCCCTGCTTGAGCGCAAACTCCAGGCGGGTGGCCAGCGAGTCACCGTTGGGGCGGTTGTAGATTTTCATGTCCTTGTAAACCCACACCACATCCGCGCGCGGATTGCGCGAAGGCCGGCGCTCATCGGGAAAGCCAAAACCCTGCAGGAGAACTTCCTGTCGCTGGTTGAGGTAGGCGAGGTTGATGGAGTCGGCTCGGCCATCGCCATAAATCCACTGGCGTTGGCGCCCGGGATAGGTTCGCACCGTGGGGGTCTGGCTGAGCGCCGCGTCCAGCCCGCCGATGGCCAGGGCCACCTGCTGCACCGTCTGTGCATTGTCAATCTGGTCGAGCGCGCTGTTGGCCGAGGCGATGGCGCGCAGCATGGACAGGCGTTGGCGGGCGAGCTGATCCTTGTTGTCCAGACGCGTGTTTAACGCCGTCCGCCATCCAGCCATGAGTTCATTCCAACGCAATGCCAAGGGGTCCGGAACCCACTTCTGCTCCACCTGACGAAAGGTCCATAGCTCGCGGTTGGTTCCAAATGAAACCTTGAGCACGGTGTTAGTACTCCGCGGTGGCGGGGGCAGTTCGACACGCAGCGTTTTGGTGAGCGCTTTGAAGGCGCGAAGCTGCGCTTGATTGGGATCGGTTTTCGCAAGGAGCTGTTCGAGTTGCGGAAGCACTTGTGCAGCGGTCCCGCCCAGAAACCGTTCCACATCAGGATTGTTGCGCCACGCCGGCGTAGCCAGTTCGCTGTTCGCCACCAACACCGCCAGAGCCACCACCGCATCGGGATGGCGCAGGCTGCGGGCCGCCGTGCTGTTGAGATCGGCTGCCTGAGGCGATACCGCCCAGCGCTGAATCAAATCGCGCTTGCGCGGCAGCACCGTGGCGGCTTTCTGCAGGACGCTCACGGCATTTTGATGCGCGGTATCGTCCACAATTTGCAGCGCGAGCTTCGCGACAGTCTGGAGGTCACGGCGATAGGTGTCGGGCAGGGCATTCCACACCGGGCCAAAACGGTAGGAACCCACGCCGGCGATCGCCGTGTTGATGACATCGGCGATGATCGATGGATCCACCGGCGAGGGAAGGGCCGGCGTCACCGTGATGTTGGTGGCAATGGGATTGGGGGGCTCCGGAGTCGTGAGGGAATTGGTGGACTCCTTGGGGAACTTTTTTACAGGCTTCGGAGCGTCGCCATCGCAGCCCAACAATCCCAGTGCCAGAATCCCGACCAAAACTTTTAAGACGAAGACCCTCATGAAATCAGGCCCATGCAAGCGATTCATGGAGGTGCCCCCTTGGTGCCGCCGGCGCCCGGAGGCGCAGGCGCCTCGCGCATCACCTCGCATTTGGGCAACGCCTTCTTGATGGCATCCACTTGGTCCTTGGTAATCTTGGTGTTGCTCAAGTTAAGCTCGGTGAGTTCCGGCAGTTTCTTGAGCACCTCCACCCCTTTGTTGGTGATGGGATTATCGGAAAGATCCAGCACTTTCAAGTGAATCAATGGTTTGAGATTGGCCAGATCGGCGTCGGTCACGCCGCAGTTGGCCACGCTGAGGCGCTGGAGGTTTTTCAACTCGCTCAAGAGCTTCCAACCGTTCGTGCTGATGGGAAGGCTGGGGAAGTGGATGCCGCTGATCTCATTATTCCCATCGCGAGCCATGTGCGCTCCCAGTTCGTTGAGCTTCTTGGCCACATCCAACGTGGTGCCTTTGGCCACGACCTCTTTGGGAAGGGGGCGCTGTTTCTTGCGTAAGGACGAGGTGACTACAAACGCGGCAATGGCGATGACGGCCATGAGCAAAACCACCGCCACAATCTGCGTGACGGGGATTCGGGTGCTGGCAGGGGCTGCTTCGGCCTCGGGCTGCTTCGCCGCAGCCTTCGCGGCTGCGGATTTGTTTCCCTTCTGCAACCGCCGAACTCGCTCGGCGATCTCCGAGGCGCTCACGGCAGCTCTTGGCGCGGCGGCAGCTGGAGTGGGGTCAGGAGTTGCAGCTGGTTCCTCAGAAGGCGGATCGGCATCCGCGGTCAAAACTGCGTCATTCGACGGCAAAGCAGTCGAAAAGTCCTCAATTTGGAGGATTTGGACCCATTCGGAGAGCCCTTCATACCATACCCAATCGGTGCCTGCCAATGCCCCCTCGCCCAGCATTTGCCGGATTTGCTCAACTGAATAGGGCCCAAATTGTTGGCCATCCCTATTGACGTGGATTTCCATCCCGATTATTTTGGCCGAAAGCTTAACCGCAATTGTGGCACCGGAGCAAGCCCAAGCGGTAGGTGGGTAGATAACTGGAAGTACGGACAGGGTGCGATGAGAGTACGAAGCCAAAAAGGCTTTACGCTGATTGAGCTCTTGGTGGTCGTTGCCATCATTGGCGTCTTGGCGTCGTTGCTTCTGCCCACGCTTGCCAAGGCGAAGATCAAGGCCCGCGCCGTTCGCAGTCTCAGCGACAAGGGCCAGTTGCAGAAGGCCTACAACTCCGCGGTGGATGAGAACAACGACAAGCTCATCTCAAACCGTCCTGCCGCTTCCGATGCTTGGTGCCGCCACGACACGCTGGGCACTCCCGGGGTGGACAGCCGTGTGGACGACAAGGCCTTCATTAATGGAGTGATGGCCAAGGGCGTCTCGGGCAAGGCGGAGATTTTCAAGAACCCCGGCGACCCCAACGAGTTTAAGGATGCCGGCGGCAACACCGTGCCTGGGGTGCGCTCCGTCGCCATCAATTGGATGCTCAACGGCACCCATCCCAGGGCCGTGCAGCATGAGATGAAGGTCACGTGGCCGGGCCAGACGTTTGTGTTCATCGATGTCGCCACCGATGTGAGTGACAACCCCAGCTTTGCCTTTGGGTTTGACGAGCCGGGCGACTTCAACGACGGACGCTGCACCTTGAGCTTCTACGATGGTCACGCCGACACGCTGAAATGGGAGCGCGGAGTGAGGCGCATCAGCTTCCAGGGTCAGGGCATCCCGCGTGTCGAAGGCGTCAAGACTCTCGCCGCGGCAGCCGACGTGAACTAGCTTCGAGTCTTCGTTTCCTCCCTCGGGTTTTTAAGGATTCAGCCGCTTCCCAAGGTGGCGTAAAGTCGCTGGAAACCACAACGCACCACAAGTGCCATCCGCCATGAATCACTCCATGCTCAAAAGCCATTCCTCATCCCTGCGTTCCCATTCCATCCGGATGATGTCGCTCATGGCGGCGGTGTGGGGTTGTTTGGCGGCGTCCCTTCACGCGGTGCGCGCGGCGGAATTGGTGAAGGTCGGCATTCTCGGCATCGATAACTACGGTTCCGTCGCGTA
>SYLI01000002.1 GCA_005809105.1 Verrucomicrobiales bacterium
ACCACGGGCACGCGGATTGCCTGCTGGTGAAGGCCGGCAGCGGCGCGCTCACCTTCGGCAACCCCGACAGCGCGGGCGTGCCAGCCGACTTTGCAAGGCACACGCTCGTGCTGCCGTTTAACGATGTGGACGCGGTGAAGGCCTGCTTCGCCGCGAATCGAGAGGAGATTGCCGCCGTTATTCTGGAGCCGGTGCCCGGCAATGCGGGCCTGTATCTGCCGCGGCCCGGCTATCTGGAGTTTCTAAGACAAATCACCGCCGAGTACGGGGCCGTGCTCATTTTTGACGAGGTGATGACGGGCTTCCGCGTTGCACCCGGAGGCGCGCAGGCGCGCTTTGGTGTGCGGCCTGACCTTTCCTGCTTTGGCAAGATCATCGGCGGTGGGCTGCCGGTTGGTGCCTTCGGCGGGCGCGCCGACATCATGGACATGCTTGCACCGCTGGGCCCCGTGTATCAGGCCGGCACCTTGAGCGGCAACCCGCTGGCGATGGCGGCGGGTATGGCGGCCTTGCAGGAACTTGAGGCGGGCAACGCGTATGTGCAGCTCGAGGCCCGTGGCGCCGTGCTCGAGGCCGGACTGCGCGACGCCGCCCTGTCGGCGGGCATCCCCGTCTGCTTCAACCGTTGCGGCTCGATGTTCTGCGCCTACTTTACGTCCGGCCCGGTGTGGAATCTGGATGACGCGATGAAGTCTGATCGCGAGCGGTTCAGGAAATTCTTTCACGGCATGCTGGCGGCTGGCGTGTATCTGGCGCCCTCGCAGTTCGAGGCGGGCTTTCTATCCACCGCCCACAGCGCGGAGGACATCGAGGCGACGGTGCGCGCGGCCGCTTTAGTTTTGAGAACTCTCTGACATGCGCATCCTCGCCATTGACCACGGTAGCGTCCGCATCGGCATCGCCATCAGCGACGAGCTTAAAATGCTTGCCCTGCCACTGGAGGTGATCGCTGCGGAACCCTTCGCGGCTTTCATCGGGCGCCTGCGGCAGATTTTGAAGGAGAAGGAGGTGGAGCTGGTTCTCGTGGGGATGCCGCGCAACATGGACGGCAGCTACGGCCCGGCGGCGCTCAAGGTGCGCGAGTTTGTCGCCGTGCTCAAAGAATGCCTCACCGTGCCGGTGCAGGTGGTGGACGAGCGGTTGACCTCAGTGCAGGCGCACCGGATGCTCGGTGATGCGGGGATCAAATCCCGCGACCGCAAGTCAAAGGTGGACCGCAGCGCCGCGGCCATCATGCTGCAGAGCCACCTTGACGGGCTCTCGTGAGCGTGACGCGCGTTAAACTCGTGGTTGCCTACGATGGCGCCGCCTACGAGGGCTGGCAGGTGCAGTCCAGTGGCACGGGCATCCAACAGCGCATGGAGGAGGCGCTGGCTCGAATCTTCCCCAGCAGGCCCGACTTGCACAGTTCCAGCCGCACCGACGCGGGCGTGCACGCGATGGGGATGGTGGCGCACTTTGACGTGCCCGGCGTTGAATTCAAAATGGATCCGTCCAAGTTGCTGCTGGCCCTCAATGCCTGGCTGCCCGAGGACATTCGTGTGATGCGCGTGGGGCGCGCGCCGGCCGGATTCCATGCGCGCTACGATGCCTCGGGCAAGCAATACCGTTACTGGGTTTGGAACCACCCGGCGGCGAATCCCTTGTGGCGGCGACAGGCATGGCATGTGCCGCGTCCCTTGGACCGGGTGGCCATGCGCGCGGCCGCGGGACACTTTGTGGGTCGGCACGACTTCCGGTCCCTCGCGGCCAACCGCGGCGATGTGCTCAAGAACGCGGTGCGCACGCTCACCCGCTGCGAGATGCGAGGGCGTGGGCCGCTGCTGTCGTTTCTCATCGAAGGGGACGGCTTCCTCTACAAAATGTGCCGTGGCATCGTGGGCACGCTGGTGCAGGTGGGGCAGGGGAAGCTCGCCGCCTCGGACATCCCGCGCATCCTGGCTCGCCGCGACCGGCGTGTGGCGGGCATGTCCGCGCCGGCGCACGGCCTCGTGTTGTGGAAGGTGAACTACCGGCGGCGGCGGGGGGAGAAGGCCGATGCATCTGGTGCTCATTGAGCCTGAGATTCCCGCCAACACCGGCAACATCGCCCGGCTGTGCGCGGCCACCGGCACGACGCTGCATCTCATCGAACCTCTGGGATTCACACTCGACGATCGGCAGTTGCGCCGCGCCGGCATGGACTACTGGCGGTTGGTGCGTTGGCAGCGTTGGGCGAACTGGGCGGCCTTTACGGCCGCGCTGCCCAAGGATGCGGGGATGTGGTTCGTCGAGCAGGATGGCCCGTGTCGCTACGATGAGGCGGCCTTCGGTGCCGACGACTATCTTGTTTTCGGGCGCGAGACGGCGGGACTGCCACGGGCGATTCTGGAGGCAAATCGCAATCGATGGCTGCGCATTCCCATGTTCAATGCGGGCGCCCGGTCGCTCAACCTCTCCAACTGCGCCGCGCTCGTGATCTACGAGGCGCTGAGGCAGCAGGGGTTCGCCGGCGAGCGGAAGGGAGTTTAGCATTGACGGGGGTGGGTGGGGCCCTAGGCTCGCCCCCGCTCCTAAAGGGAGCGCTCATTGCGAGTGGCGGAGGGATCTGGCCCTTTGATGCCACGGCAACCGGTCAGGCCCATCGTGGGTTTGATGTCGAGGTGCCAAGTCCAGCCGGCAAAAGCCGGGAAAATGAGTGGCGATCGCTGTTCGCAAGCCTGCTCATTTTCTCGAGCGGGCTTTTTTTATTCCCCGCGCTAGGAAAAGAGAAACGATATGGCCAAGACTCAGGGGTTCATGGAGGCGTTGCGGTGCCGCGAATGCGGGCGCACGTATGAGTTGGAGGCGCGCCATGTGTGCGAATTCGACTTTGGCCCGCTGGAGGTGGTGTACGACTACGAGCGCGCGCGCAAATCGCTGACGCGTCAGGCGCTGGCCACCCGTCCCAAGACGATGTGGCGCTACCGCGAGTTGCTGCCCATCGCCGGCGAGCCCACGGTGGGATTGCAGGTGGGGTACACGCCCTTGGTGCGCGCCGACCGGCTGGCGCGTCGCCTGGGCATCCGCGAGCTTTGGATCAAGAACGACGCCGTCAATTATCCGACGCTCTCCTTCAAGGATCGAGTGGTGAGCGTGGCCCTCTCGCGCGCGCGGGAACTGGGCTTTGAGGTGGTGGCCTGCGCCTCCACGGGAAATCTGGCCAACTCCGTTGCCGCCAACGCCGCCTCCGCAGGACTCAAGGCGTTTGTCTTCATCCCCTCGGATCTGGAGCAGGGCAAGGTGGTCAACTCGCTCGTGTACGGCGCCCACGTCATTTCGATCAAGGGACACTACGACGAGGTGAACCGGCTGTGCGCGGAAATCGCCGGCAAGTACCAGTGGGCGTTTGTGAACGTGAACATGCGCCCGTACTACGCGGAGGGCTCCAAGAGCCACGGCTTTGAGATTGTCGAGCAGCTGGGCTGGCGCATCCCACGCCACACGGTGGTTCCGATGGCGTCAGGGTCGCTGCTCACCAAGATTCAGAAGAGCTATCAGGAGGCCGTGAAGGTGGGTTTGGTGGCGGACGCGCCCCACTCCATCCACGGCGCGCAGGCCACGGGATGTTCCCCCATCAGCGCGGCCTACAAGGCGGGGCTGGACTTTTTCAAACCGGTGAAGCCCGACACCATCGCCAAGAGCCTGGCCATCGGCACGCCGGCCGACGGCTTCTACGCGCTCAAGGTTTTTAAGGAAACGGGCGGGGCGGCCGAGGATGTGAGCGACGACGAGGTGCGCGAGGGCATCCGGCTGCTGGCCGAGACCGAGGGCATTTTCTCTGAAACGGCCGGCGGCGTGACGGTGGGGTGCGCCAAGAAACTGATTGCCTCGGGCAGGATTCCGGCGGACGATTCGGCCGTGCTGTGCATCACTGGAAACGGGCTTAAAACCCTGGACGCCGTGGCCGGCCACGTCGGACACACCCGCGACATCCGCCCCAGCCTTCGCGATTTTGACGCGCTGGTGGAGAAGGAAGCGCACCTGGCCGCCCGATAGCCATGCCTGCGAAAATCCGCATCCCCACGCCCCTGCGCAAGCTCACCCACAACGAGGAGCTGGTGGAAACTTCCGCCCCCAACATCGGCGCGGCCATCCTGGATCTCCAGACGCGGTTTCCTGGCATTGGAGAGCGCCTGCTCGACGCCAACGGCGAGGTGCGCCGCTTTGTGAACGTGTACGTGAACGAGGAGGACATCCGGTTCCTTCAGAACAGGGACACGCCGCTCAAGGATGGCGATGAGGTGAGCATCATCCCGGCCATCGCCGGAGGCTAAAGTGGCCGCCCGAAAGCAATCCAAGTCGGCGCGCCAACAGACGACGCGAGTCTGGCTCATGTTCCCCCCGCGGCTCATCACCCGCCCCATCATCTGGGAGGTTGCGATGAAGTACCACCTGGTGCCCAACGTGCGGCAGGCGGAAGTGCGCGATGAAATTGGCATTGTCTGTCTTGAACTGGCGGGCAAACCGGCGGACATCACCAAGGGAGTCGCTTGGCTTGAAAAGCACGGCGTGAAGGTCGAGCCGGTCGAAATCAACGTCATCGAAAGCTGACCGGCGTTGCCGATTTTCCCTTCGCGCCACCACCACCACCCAGCCGTCCATGGAAATTCACATCGACCGCGGCGGGCAAAGGTACGGCCCTTACTCGCTGGAGGACGCCCGGAACTATCTTGCCGATGGCTCACTGCTCCCGACCGATCTGGCGTGGCACGAGGGCATGAGCGACTGGCTGCCGCTTCGCCAGATTGCGGGAATCGGCAATTCGCCTGCGGCTTCCGCGCCTCCACCGCCCCGTTCACATGGTGCAGCGGTATCGCCGGGCGTGCGTCCGTTGGAAGCGCGTGCGGAGGAATCTCAGAAAGGCACGCTCGTACTCGTCCTGGGAATCCTGCTCATCGTGTCGGCCATCCTGCCGGTGTATAACCCAATGGCAGGATCCATGTCCGGCATGCCGGGGGCACCCAGCAGCATCTAGTTTCCCACGTTCATGTTCAAGGGCCGCAGCGCGGGGGACGTGTTTGAGTCGTTGCTGCCTCTGATTGTCGGCATCACTCTCTGCAGCATTGCCCACACCACGCGGGCCATCGCGCGCAGCATCGTGATTCTCTCACTGGGCGCGGTGGGGCTCATCACCATGCTGGCCAATTCCTCGTCCGGAGGCCGCGGGCGTGCGGGCATGGGCGGCATGGGAATGGGCCTTTCCCTCTCACACGTTTCAGAACGCGACGTCATCTTTGTTCTGGGTTGGACTTGTCTCTTGATCGGCGCGGGCATCGTGTTTTATCGCCCGGGCAAATTGCTGGGCTTCATCCTGGGGTGCGTGGGTGGTGGTCTGGCGTGCCTCTCCTGGCTCATCCCCGAGGGAGGAAGCTCCATTCCCCTCATCGAGGTGTTCAAGACTTTCAGGCACTCGGTGGCCATCGCCCTGGGAATGCTCTGCTGGATGGGCATGACCATCGCCTCGTCGGTGCTTTGTTTCGTCAATCTGCCCAGCAAGCCCGCGCGCGTATTGCACAGCACCTCGCGGCTCGCAGTGTGCCTGATGGTGGGCGGACTGCTCGTCTTCAGCCTGTTCTTCATGCTGACACCTCTTCTGATGTCATCGCCCGGTTTCAAGATGGAGGTGGGCGACCGTTTTAAGGCGATGTTTTCCATGTTGACGTTCATCCTCACAGCCGGGGTTGCGGTGTTGGGAAAAATCCTGCTGGTGCCGCTGGGAGTGGTGGATCTGCTGGTGGGGCGCGCCGACCGTTGACTTGGTATCCTTGTCGGGCACAATCGCCTCCCGTATGACACCCGATCCTTTCGAATCGCTCGACCACTTGTATGCTGCCGTGGTGGCCGACGTGCTGGATGGCATGGGCCGCCGGCAGCAGACGCTCAGTGCCGACATCCGCGCACTGACGCCCGCGCAGAAGGTCAGCGGGCGCGTGTTCACCTGCCGCGCCGTGGCCGTCACGGCCATCCCCGACGAGCCCTACAAGCTGGAGATGGCCGCCATTGACACGATGCAGCGCGGCGACGTGCTGCTCGTGGACGCCGGCCACAACCGCCAGTGCTCATTCTGGGGCGAGCTGCTCTCCACCGCCTGCATCGCCAAGGGGGTGCGCGGCGTGGTGATGAGCACGTGCACACGCGACCTCTGGCGCCTTCGCGAAATGCCTTTTCCGGTGTTCGGCATCGGCTGCACCCCCGCCGACAGCAAGGGGCGCATGGATGTGGTGGAATTCGGGCGGCCCATCACGATTGATGGTGTGACGACCCAGAATGGCGACTACATCCTGGGCGACTCCGATGGCGTGGTCGTCATTCCTGCCGACGTGGCCGACGAGGCAATCCGGCTGGCGCTGGAGAAGGTTCATGGCGAGAACACCGTGCGCGACGAACTGGCGGCGGGCGTCCCCGTGGCCGTGGTCTTCCGAAAGCACGGCATCCTGTGAAGCCGCGGGTTCTCATCGCCGGCCTCTTTCACGAGACCCACACCTTTCTGGATGGCCAGACGAGCCTGGCGGACTTTCAGGTTCGCACCGGTGCTGCGATGCTGGAATGCGCCGGGGACAGTTCCCCGCTGGGGGGTGTTCTGGAGTACGCAAAGGCGGCCGGATGGGACATCGTGCCGGCCATCGATCTGCGCGCCGTCCCCGGTGCAATCGTGTCCGACGAAGTGCTTGGTTCGTTTTTTGAGGGATTCCAATCCGCATGGCGGACGGATTGCGACGCGGTCTACCTCGTCTTGCACGGGGCCATGGCCACGCCCTCGTTTCCCGATGCGGAAGGGGAGGTCTTGGGGCGCATCCGCCGGCTCATCGGCCCGCGTCCGCCGGTGTTCGGCGTGTACGACCTGCACGCGAATTTTTCCCCCGCGATGGCGGCACATGCCGATTGTCTCGTGGCCTACCGCGAAAACCCCCACACCGACGCGCGCGAGGCGGCCGTGTGCGCGGCGCGCTTGCTCACCCGGCAATTTGCCGAAGGCCGGCCCAGGACGTTTCTACGCACGACTTCCATCGTCCTGCCTCCCACCGGCACGGCGACGGCCGACGAGCCCATGCGATCACTGGAGGCGGCGGCGCGCGCGATGGAACAGGGCAAAATCTGGGCCGTCAATATCACGGCGGGATTCGCCTTTGCGGACACGCCCGACACCGGACTGAGTTTCCAGGTCATTACTCGCGGCGCGGAATCGGAGGCGCAGGCGCACTTGGACACGTTGGAGCGACTGGCCGGGAAGCTCAAGGAAATAGGCCGCAGCCGCGACGAGCCGTTGGGTGAGGTGATGCGGCGTGTGGCGGGACCGGCCGCGGGAGTGACGGTGTTGGTGGAGCCCTCGGACAACATCGGCGGTGGCGCACCGGGCGACGGCACCGGATTGTTGCGCGCGCTTCTGGCGCATCGCGTCCCCAACGCCGCGGTGTGCATCAACGATCCCGGGGCGGTGGCGGCGCTGCAATCGGTGCCCGTGGGAGGCCGTGCAACGCTGGCCGTGGGTGGCAAGGGCAGCCGTATGGACGAAGGTCCGGTGACGCTGGAAGTGACATTGATTTCGCGTGGTGGGGGAATGTTTGAACTTGAGGACAAGCAGAGCCATCTGGCGTCCATGTGCGGCGACCGATTCGACATGGGGCCCTGTGCGGTGGTGCAGCACGGGGGCCTTCGCATCTTGCTGACAAGCCATCGGACGGCTCCGTTTGACCTCGGTCAGTGGCGCAGCCAGGGTATCGACCCCGCCCGGCTCAACGTGATCGTCGTGAAGGCGGCCGTGGCGCATCGCCGCGCCTACGATCCCATCGCGGCGCGCAGTTACTGGGTGGACACCCCCGGCCCGTGCTCCAGCAATCTGCGGCGATTTGACTTTCGCAGGTTGCGCCGGCCGGTGTGGCCGCTGGATGAATAACTAACTGGCCGCCGTTTTGGCCCACGAATCGCGAAGGCCCACGATGCGGTGGAAGACTGGCGCTCCGGGCCTGCTGTCCACGGGGTCGGCGAAGAAGTAGCCGAGCCTTTCAAACTGCACACGCCCGCCGGGGGGCGTGTCTGCAAGGGCCGGTTCCATGTGGGCGCTCACCGTCTGCAGCGAGTCTGAATTGAGGCAGTCCAGAAAATCCCCCGCCTCCTCCGGATTTTCGCGCGTGAACAGGCGGTCGTAGAGCCGCACGGGCGCGCACACGCAGTGGTCTGCGCTGACCCAATGGATGGTGCCCTTGATTTTGCGCCCATCGGGAGTGTTGCCGCCGCGGGTGGCGGGGTCGTGGCTGCAGTGCAGGCGCAGGAGGTTGCCCTCGGCGTCCTTTTCCACGCGGTCGCATCGGATGATGTAGCCATAACGAAGGCGCACCTCTTGGCCGGGCGCCAGTCGGAAGAACTTCTTGGGCGGGTTTTCCAGAAAATCCTCGCGCTCGATGTAGAGACGACGCGAGAAGGGAACGTGGCGCGTGCCGGCGGCCGAGTCCTCCGGATTGTTGAGGGCGTCCAACATCTCCCCCTCTCCCTCCGGATAGGTGTCGAGTATGACCTCCAATGGGTTTAACACCGCGCTGCGCCGGGGCGCGGTGCGGTTGAGTTCCTGGCGGACGCAATTCTCAAGCAGGCCCACGTCGGTGGTGCCCGAGTACTTGGTGACGCCGATGCCCCGGCAGAACTGACGAAGGGCGCTGGCCGGATAGCCGCGCCGGCGCAACCCCGCCAGCGTGGGCATGCGCGGGTCATCCCAGCCGGACACGCGCCGCTCCTTCACGAGCTGCAGCAGCTTGCGCTTGCTCATGACGGTGTAGGTGAGGTTGAGGCGAGCAAACTCGTACTGGTGGGGCAGGGGGCGTGGCAGCTCGAGTTTATTAAGAATCCAATCGTAGAGCGGCCGATGAACCTCGAATTCCAACGTGCAAATGGAGTGGGTGATGCCCTCGATGTAGTCGCTCACGCAGTGGGCGAAGTCGTACATGGGGTAGATACACCATGCATTGCCGGTGTGGTGGTGTTCCGCGTGGCGGATGCGGTAGAGCACCGGGTCGCGCAGCCACACGTTGGGCGAGGCCATGTCGATCCTGGCGCGAAGCGTGCGTGCCCCATCGGGAAACTCGCCGGCCTTCATGCGCTGGAAGAGGTCCAAGCTCTCCTCCGGAGAGCGGTCGCGAAAGGGGCTGTTGCGGCCGGGCCGGTCCGGGGCACCCCGGTAGGCGTCGGTGTCCGCCGGCGAGAGGTCACAGACATACGCGCTGCCGCGGCGGATGAGCCCGATGGCGTAGTCGTAGAACTGTGGAAAGTAATCGGAGGCGTAGAAGGGTTCGAGCGTCCGCCCCGGGGCGGCGGCGATGGCCTCGATGTGGAAATCAGGACGGCCCTGCACCGATTGCGAGACGGGCAGCGCGCCCTTGGACTTGAGGCCCAGCCGATCCTCGGCCCAACCGGCGGTGAGCCAGTTCACATCGTGCTGGATGGACTCGACATACTCCACCTCCTCCTTGGTGGGGTTGGTGTCATCCATCCGCAGGTGGCAGATGCCCGCGTGCTCCACGGCGATGCCAAAGTTGAGGCAGATGCTCTTGGCATGGCCGATGTGCAGGTAGCCGTTGGGTTCCGGTGGAAACCGCGTGACGATGCGCGAGTGCCTTCCAGCTCGCAGATCTTCGAGCACGATGTCCCGGATGAAATCGCGCGGCGCAGGCTGGGTGTGAGTGTCGGCGTCGGACATGGGTGGCGCGGGCGGGTGTTTCTGCCGGCACCGGAGGTGTTGGTAATGGATTTGCCCCGCCATTTCAACCGCGGAGTGCTTAAAGCGAGTCTCCCATGAGGCGCGCTCTTGAAATCCATTTGCGGTTTTGTCGGCCATCCCGTAAACAAGGGCGTCTGCGCGCGTAGCTCAACTGGATAGAGCGACGGCCTCCGAAGCCGTAGGTTACAGGTTCAACCCCTGTCGCGCGTACCACCTTGAAACGGCCTTATTTCCACCAGCGGGCCCATCCCCGCGAGGCATCCTGCCGTGGGAAAGCCCGGGAAATCCAAATGCTATGGGAGTCGATCTTGCAGCGGGCGTAAAACCCGCAGAAGCGCCGCCGCTGACGCCTCTGAAAATTAGTAGCAAACTCGCCGGGACGCCCGTGGGCGCGCCGAAGTTTGCCCTCACCATCACCGACCGGCAGGGTCGGCCGGTCACCGTCGCCGATCCCCGCGCCACACGCGCGCTCGTGGCGCTCATGAATGTGCATGCCGTTACCGGGGGCGCCGCCTGCCACTGGGGAGGGCCGGCGGCGTTTGCCGAGATCATGGCTGCCCTCCATGCGCTCATGTTTGGCGTCAAGGGCCGGCCGTGGCATGAGGCGTATCACTTTGTCAATGATGCGGGCCACACGGAGAATGGCATCTACGCGCTGCGCGCCAACTATGGGTTCGACGGGATGACGCCCGACTCGCTGCGCGGCTTCCGAAGCATCGCCAGCAAACTCACCGGGCATGGCGAGGCCCATCTTAATCCCGAAGGCGTGCTCATCAGCAATGGCCCCCTTGGCTCCGGCCTGCCGCAGGCGCAGGGGCTGGCGATGGCTGACAAGGTGACGGGCAACGACCGCGTGACGCTCTGCACCGTGAGTGACGGTGCTGCGATGGAGGGCGAGGCCAAGGAGTCCTTCGCCGCCATCCCGGGCTTGGCCGCCAAGGGCCGCGTCAATCCCTTCGTTCTTGTCATCTCCGACAACGACACGAAGCTCTCCGGGCGCATCACCCAGGATTCCTTCTCCATGCAGCCCACGCTCTCGGCAATGGCGGCGTTGGGGTGGCAGGTGATTTCCGTTCCCTGCGGCCACGATCTGCAGGCGGTGTACCTCGCGATCGAGGACGCCGTGCTGCGCTCTCAAGCCAATCCCAGCCAGCCTGTCTGCCTTTGGGTGAAGACCATCAAGGGGTATGGCATCAAGGCGACGATGGACAACGCCGCCGGCGGCCACGGCTTTCCGCTGGCCAATGGCGAAAAGATTAACGAGTGGCTGAGCGAAATCTACGAAGGTCAAATCGTGCCGGAGGAGCTGGCGGCGTGGGGCCGGGAGTTGCGCGTCAAGTGGGAGCAAAACGAAGCGCAGAAGAAGGCCAAGCAGGGGGCATCCGCATCGGCACCGCAAGCACCGGCCGTAAAAAAGGACAAGGTGCAGGCCGGGCTGGCGAAGGGCGCCGTGCGCGCGGCGCAGGAAGGGCTGCCCGTCTACTCGATTTCATCGGATGTCCAAGGTTCCACGGGAATCAGCCTCTTCCACAAGAGCTTTCCGGACCGCTGCGTGGAAGTGGGCATCGCCGAGGCCAACATGATCAGCACCGCTGCGGGCTTTTCCAAGGCGGGCTTCATCCCCATCGTGGACACGTTTGGGCAGTTTGGCGTGACCAAGGGCAATCTGCCGCTCACGATGGCGGCGCTCTCGCAGGCGCCGGTCATTGCGATGTTCTCGCACGTGGGTTTTCAGGACGCTGCCGACGGCGCCAGCCATCAGGCCACCACGTACTTTGCCGCCGTGAGCTCCATCCCGCATACGGTGGTGGTGGCGCCCAGTTGCTCGGATGAGGCGGAAGCTTACATGCACCAAGCCATCTCGCACATCGCGGCAGAGCGCACGGCCGGCCGCGACGGCGAGAGCTGCATCTTCTTTGTGGGGCGCGAGAATTACCCGGTGCGCTGGGTGGAGAGCGCACGTTACCAATGGGGCCGGGCGCAGATATTGCAGGAGGGGGCCGACGTGGTGCTCATTGGCTGCGGCGTACTGCTTGAGAAGGCGCTTGCTGCCGGAAAGCTGCTGGCCGACCGCGGCGTGAAGGCGGCCGTGATTAACAACCCCTTCATCAACCGGGTGGACCTTGAAACCATCGGCCCGGCCGTCAAGGCCGCGCAGGGCCGCGTGGTCACCATCGAGGATCATCAGGTGATTGGCGGCATGGGCGCGCAGGTGAGCCACGCGCTGGCGCGGGCGGGGATTGCGCACCGCATGACCTCGCTGGGCATTGGCGGCGAATTTGGCCAGTCGGCGTACCTCGCAGAGGATCTTTACCGAAAGCACGGGCTGAGCGCCGAAGCAATGGCCGGGGCCGCGCAGGCGCTCCTGGCGTCCTAGCGCAGCAAGCCCGTGGCGAGGGGTGTCCACCCTCGGCCCGGCAGAAACTCGCGGTTGCCGCCGTTTCCGGCACAGCCTGCCGAGAACAGGATGAGGATGAGCAGCAACACTTGGATGGCCGTTCTCATGCAGACAGGCTACCCGGGGTTGCCACCGAGGCAAGCCTGCTTCATATTGACTCCAGCGTGAAGCAGGGTTTCCGATCGTTACGTGGCCAGCTTCTGCTGGATGGCGGCAATCTCGCGGGCTCGTTCTTCAATCGCACCGTGGTGCTCTTGTGCGAGCACACACCCGAGGGCGCGTTTGGCCTGGTGCTCAACCGGCCCAGCGACAACGTGGTGGGAGATGTGGTGGTGGCCGACCTACCCGAGAAGTTGCGCGAGCAGAGCCTCTCGGTGGGCGGTCCGGTGCAGCCGGGCGCGCTGAGCTACCTGCACTCTGACCTCTATCTGCCCAAGGCCAATGTCCTGCCCGACTTGTCTCTGGGTCATTCGATTGATGACTTGGTGGAGCTGGGCGGATCCTTCTCGACTACGCAGCGCCTGCGTATTTTTACCGGCTACTCCGGCTGGGGGCCAGGCCAGTTGGATGAGGAGATGAAGCGTGCCGCGTGGCTCGTGCATGAGGCCAGGGCGGCGCACGTCTTTGATGTGGATCTCAAGCTGCTGTGGTGTCAGGTGATGACGGAAAAAGGGGGCATCCACAGACTGATGGCGAAGGCGCCCGACGACCTCTCGCGCAACTGACTGCGTCATTACCGGCGCGCGCCCCGTCCGGGCCGGGCGCCGGGATGGGCTTGGCGCCGTTGTGGCCCAATGGGCGATTCTCCCAGCCCGTGTTTAAGCTGGTTGATCTGGTCGCGCAGCAGCGCCGCCTTCTCAAACTCCAGCTTTTCGGCGGCGGCCGCCATCTCCCCTTCCAGTTCGCGAAGGGTCTCCGACACGTCGAGATCCCCACCAGCCTCGCGCATGAGCGTTGAGGCCTTATCGGTGGTCTCCTGCCGCGAGGCGAGGCTCTCTTCCACCGCGCGGGTGACCTGCCGGGGCGTGATGCCGTGCGCCGCGTTGTAGGCCAGCTGCCTTTCGCGACGTTTCTGCGAGAGGGCGATAAACTGCTGGATGCTGCGCGTCATGACGTCGGCATAGAGAATCACTTCGCCCGACAGGTGCCGCGCGGCGCGGCCGGCCGTCTGCATGAGTGCCGTGGTGCTGCGAAGGTATCCCTCCTTGTCGGCGTCGAGGATGGCGACCCGCGAAACCTCCGGCAGGTCGAGCCCCTCGCGCAACAGGTTGATGCCCACC
>SYLI01000055.1 GCA_005809105.1 Verrucomicrobiales bacterium
CATCTCGTCCTTGTTGCGTTCATCGGTGAGAAAGGTCGGGTGCAGATTGCCGTCGCCCATGTGGCCGAAGGTGCCGACGCGCAGGCGGTGTTTCTGGGCGGTGAGAGCGACGAAGCGCACCATGCGCGCGAGTTCGCTGCGCGGCACGGTGGCATCCTCGAGGATGATGGTGGGTGCTAGGCGCGCGAGTGCGCTGAAGGCGCTGCGCCGCGCGGTGGCGAGGCTGGCGGCCTCGGTGTCGTCCTTTGCGACGCGCACCTGCATGGCACCATTTTGGCGCGCGAGCGCTTCCATTTTCGCCGCTTCCTCCGCGACGGCGGCGGGGTGGCCGTCGGTCTCCATGAGCAGCAGCGCCTCGCAATCGAGCGGCAGGCCGACCTTCGCGAAGTCCTCCACGCAATGGATTGTCGTACGATCAAGGAACTCGAGCGTGCAGGGGATGATTTGCGCGGCGATGATGTCGCTGACGGTCTGCGCGGCCTTGTCCATCGCATCAAACGTGGCGACCATCGTCTTCTTCGCCGCCGGTTTTGGGATCAGCTTCAGCAAAACTTTGGTGATGACGCCCAGCGTGCCTTCGCTGCCGATGAAGAGATCGCGCAGCGAGTAGCCGGCCACGTCCTTCACGCACTTGTTGCCCGTCCACAAAATCTCGCCGTCGGGCAGCACGATTTCGAGGCCCATCACGTAGTTGCGCGTGATGCCGTATTTGAGCCCGCGCAGGCCGCCGGAGTTCTCCGCGACGTTGCCGCCGATGGTGGAGATTTTCATCGAGCCGGGATCGGGCGGATAAAAAAGCCCCACGGCCGCCGCGGCTTCGAAAACTTGAAGGGTCGTCACGCCCGGCTCGACGAGCATCGTGAGGTTGGCGCGGTCCACTTCGAGGATCTTTCCCATCTTCACCGTGCAGAGCACGATGCAGTCGGGCGCGGGCACGCTGCCGCCGGAGAGGCCCGTGCCGGAGCCGCGCGTGATGACGGGCGTGCGGTTTTCGTTGGCCAGCTTCAGCACGGCGGCGACTTCCTCGGTGGACTGAGTGAAGACGATGCAGCCGGGCATCTGCTGCAGCGCCGCGGTGCCGTCGAACGAGTACGCAATCAGATCTTCGCGCGAGGTGAGCACGTTTTCCGCGCTCACGATGCGTTGGAGTTCTTCCAGCAGTCCCTTCGCCACCGGCATAGCGGGCCGCAGCTTGGGGAACACAGGCGCGAGGGTCAAGCACCGCAGGCCCCCGCTGCGCGCAGGAAAACAGGTGGCAGACTGCCGGATGTGGCGGTAGGATGTCCCTCGTCTTATGGGTAGACTAGGATGCACGGTGCGCGGCGTTGCCCTCGTGGCGGTCGTCTGTCTCCAATCGCAGTTGTGCGCCGCGGAGATTGCGCCGGCCGATGCGGAGTTTTTTGAAAAGCAGGTGAGGCCGTTGCTCTCCGCCAAGTGCTTTCAATGCCACAGCGCCAAGGCCGAAAAGCTGAAGGCGGGTTTGCGGGTGGATTCGCGCCACGCCCTGCTCATGGGAGGCGACAACGGACCTGCGATTGTCCCCGGCGACCCCGAAGCCAGCCGCCTCATTCGCGCCGTGCGGTATGAGGACATCAAACTTCAGATGCCGCCCAAGGCGCGTTTGGCGCCCGCCGAGGTATCGGTGCTGACCGAGTGGATTGCGCGTGGTGCTCTCTGGCCCGGAGGAGAGGCCACACCTGCCGCGGCCGGCTCGGTGTTTAATCTTGAGCAGCGCAAGGCCGCGCATTGGGCCTGGCGCCCGGTGCGCCCCACGACCCCGCCGCAGGTTCGCCAAAAGGAATGGCCTCGCACGCCGGTGGACGCCTTTATTCTGGCTGGATTGGAGCAGCGCCAGATCGCCCCGGCCCCCCGCGCCGAGAAGCGCGCTCTGCTGCGCCGCGCGAACTTCGACTTGATTGGCTTGCCGCCGACTCCGGCCGAGGTGGAGGCGTTTCTCGCCGACGAATCTCCCGACGCATTTGCCCGCGTGGTCGACCGTCTGCTTGCCTCGCCGCACTTTGGAGAGCGCTGGGCACGCCACTGGCTGGACTTGGTGCGCTACGCCGAAACGTTCGGGCACGAGTTTGACTATCCCAATCAGGATGCGTGGCGCTACCGCGACTACGTCATCCGCGCGTTCAACGAGGATCTCCCCTTCGACCGGTTCGCTGCCGAACAGATTGCCGGCGACCTGCTCGATCCACGGCCCGCCACCGCCGGCGCATGGAACGAGGCCCGGCTGGCCACGGCCTTCTGGTGGCTGGGCGCGCAATGCCACTCGCCGGTGGACATCCGCGCCTATCAGGCCGACCTCATCGACAATCAGCTCGATGTCATGGGCAAGGCATTTCAAGGCATGACGATTGCCTGCGCGCGCTGTCATGACCACAAGTTTGACGCCATCAGCACGCACGACTACTACGCGCTCTACGGCATGCTGGAGAGCAGCAGCTTTTCGCACGGCGCCATCGACATGGCCGAGACCTTTTCGCGCCCTGAAAAAGCGCTGAGGCCGCTTCAGGCTCGACTGCGCACCCTGCTTGGAGCGCGGTGGGAAATGGAAGCGGCCCTGCTGCCACGCTATCTTTTGGGCGCCCACGAGGTGATGGCCAAGCGCGCCGATGCCGCCACCGTCGCCCATGCCGGGCAATTGGATGCCGAGCGACTGGGGCGATGGGTGAAGGTGATTGAAGGCGCGCTCAAGCCCGACCATCCGCTTCATGCGTGGCGCGAGCTGGCGGGCGCTCCCAATCCCGCCGCACGATGGCGCGAACTGGCCACGCCACCGCCAACCCCTTCCCAACCTCCGGGCGCCGGAGCGCCGCGCCGTGTCGCAGACGCGAGCGCCAACGGCGGCGCGGGTTGGTTTGCTGATGGCGCGGCCTTCGCAGGCGGCCTCAGTCGTCCGGGCGACCTGTCGGTGACGGAGGCGGGCCTGCGATTGGTCGAGCCTGGCTGGTGGCACAGCGGCCTTCTCGCGCCGCGGTTTCAGGGAACCCTGCGCTCGCCCACCTTCGAATTGGGCATGCCCTACCTGCACTGTCTGGTGGCCGGCAAAGATGCGCGGCTTAACGTGGTGATCGACAATTTCAAAATCATACGCAGCCCCATCTACGGCGAACTTTCGCGTGGGCTGGGACGCGAGACTCCGCATTGGATCTCGATCAACTTGGCGCAGTGGCAGGGACATCAGTGCTATGTGGAAATCGCCGACTTGAGCACGGCCGACCCCGGCGGCAGCAGTTCCAAGCCCGAGGGTTTTGGAGCGATGCGGCAGGTCTGGTTGTCGCCCCACGGGCAGCCCCCTGCGGTGGATGCACTGCCGGCTGCGGCCGAAATGTTCCCCAACTCCGAGGTGGCCGACCGCGCGGCTGCTGCGGCGCGCTACGGCGAATTGGCGTTGAAATCGGCGCAGGCATGGCGGGCGGGCCACCCTCTGAGCGCCGCGGGCGAACGGCTCATCTCGGTGCTCTCGCGCGAGGGACTTCTGCCCGCAGCGGCGCCACAGGCCCAAGGCTGGGCCGACACGCTCACCGAATATCACCGTGTCGCCGCGGCGGTGCCCGCGCCCATCACCACCCCGGTCATCCTCGAAGGCACGCCCCGCAATGAGCGCCTCTTCATCCGGGGCAACCACGGCACTCTGGGCGCCGAGGTGCCGCGCGCCTACCTCACGGCGCTGCGCAACGGGCCCGCGGTCGCGTCGACCGGCACCGGGCGGCTGGCATTGGCGCGGCAAATTGCCAGTGCCGATAACCCGCTCACGGCGCGGGTGTACGTCAATCGCCTCTGGCACCATCTTTTTGGCCGGGGCCTAGTGCCCAGCGTGGATAATTTTGGCGCTCTGGGCGAGGCGCCCACGCACCCCGAGTTGCTCGACTGGCTTGCCGCGCGGCTGGTGCAGCAAGGATGGTCCACCAAGAAGCTGCTGCGCGAGCTCGTGCTTTCGCAGACCTACCAGATGGCCAGTCGTGCTGCCACGCCCGCGGCCGATCAGGCGGATCCAGCCAACGCCCTCCTGCATCGCGCGCGAGTGCGCCGGTTGGAAGGCGAGGCGATCCGCGACGCGGTGCTGATGGTTTCCGGAAGGCTCGATCGCGCACGGCACGGCCCGCCCGTGCCGGTGCATCTCACCTCCTTCATGGAAGGCCGTGGACGTCCCGGCGCCAGCGGGCCGGTGGATGGCGCAGGCCGGCGCAGCGTGTATCTGGAATTGCGCCGCAATTTTCTGCCGCCCATGTTGCTGGTGTTTGATATGCCCCTGCCGCACACCAGCGCCGGGCAGCGCACCGTCTCCAATGTGCCCGCGCAATCGCTCATGCTGATGAACGATCCCTTCGTCGTGCAACAGGCCGGGCTCTGGGCGCGGCGCTTGATGACCCTTCCTGCCGCAGGACGCATCACGGAAGCCTATCTAAGTGCGCTGGGCCGGGAACCCACTGCCGACGAACGCAAGTCGGCCGAGGCATTCCTCGCCGCGCAGGCGCACGAACATCAGGAGCCCGTTCCGGGAGAACGCGCCTGGGCCGACCTGTGCCATGTGATATTGAACCTCAAGGAATTCATCTATATTCTTTGACGACGCACACCGCGCAGGATGAAATGCGAGCCATGAACGGCCCCGAACTTAAGTTGAGCTCTCAGATGGCCCGGAAACTCCGGGCGGTGGCGCTGCTGTTCTGGGCCGCCTCAACGTGGGGCGTGGCGGCGCCGGGCGCGGAGGAGACGGCCTTTTTTGAAAAACGCATCCGCCCGCTGCTCTCCGAACATTGTCTGGATTGCCACGGTGCCACCAAGCAGAAGGGCGGGCTGCGGCTGGATTGGCGCGGGGGATGGGAGAAAGGGGGCGCGTCGGGCCCGGTCGTGGTTCCCGGCAAACCCGACGACAGCCTGCTCGTTCGCGGCGTGCGCTACTGGGACAAGGAATTCCAGATGCCGCCCTCTGGTCGTCTGTCCCCAGCGCAAGTGGCCGACCTTGTGGAGTGGGTGCGAATGGGGGCGGCCGATCCCCGCTCGGAGGCGCCGGCCGGCGGCACCCGGCCGCAGTCGGTGCCTGCTCGCAGCGCGGAGTTTGAGCAGCGCCGCAAGCACTGGGCTTTCCAGCCGGTGAAGGATGGTCCGCCGCCCAAGGTTCGCGACGGCGCTTGGCCGCGCACCAACGTGGATGCGTTTTTGCTGGCGCGCATGGAGCAGGGGGGTGTAAGGCCCGGACCCGAAGCCGACCGGCGCACGCTCATCCGAAGAGCCACCTTCGACCTCATTGGGCTGCCGCCTTCGCCCGAGGAAGTGGAGGCGTTTCTCAAGGACACGGCGCCGGGCGCGTTCGCACGGGTGGTGGATCGGCTTCTGGATTCGCGGCACTACGGCGAGCGCTGGGGCCGCCACTGGCTGGATCTGGCGCGTTATGCCGACTCGGCGGGCAACACCGCCGACTATCCCATTCCACAGGCGTACAAGTACCGCGACTACGTGATCGGCGCCTTCAACGCCGACAAGCCCTACGATCAGTTTATCCGCGAACAGCTCGCCGGCGATCTGCTGCAGGCTGCGCAAGCCACCTACAATCCCGAACTGACGGTGGCCACGGGCTATCTGGCCAGCATTCGCCAGTTTGGTTTCAAGGGGGTCGCACACCTCTCCATCGAGGACGCCATCGAAAACACCGGGCGCACATTTCTGGGGCTGTCGGTCAATTGCGCGCGCTGCCACGACCACAAATTTGACCCCATCACGAGCGACGACTACTACGCGCTCTACGGCTTCTTCGGCAGCACCACCTTTCCGCATCCGGGCAGCGAGGAGAACCAGCGCCCCAAAGATCTGGTGCCGTTGCTTTCCAAGGAGGGGATCGCGCAGGCCGACACGGTGCGCAAGCAGCAGCTTGCGGCGCTGGAGGCGCGGCTAAAGCAGGCCGAAGCCGCCAAGGCGGCCGCCGACGCGCTGCCCGTGAGCCCTGAAAAGAAGGCGAAGGTGGACGCCGCCGCCAAGGCCGTGGCCGCCGCCAAGGCGGAGCACAAGCAGGCCTCGGACACCGCCCCCTACGAGCTGGCCTACGCCGTTTCAGAGGGCAAGCCCGGCCACGCGCGTTTTCAAGTGCGCGGCGACCCATCCCGGCTGGGCGTCGAAGTGCCCCGCCGCTTTGTTGAGGTGCTCGGTGGCCACACGTTGCCCAAGGACTGCGCCAACAGCGGCAGGCTCGATCTGGCGAAATGGATTGCCGATCCGGCCAATCCACTGACGGCGCGCGTCATGGTCAACCGGATTTGGCAGCACCACTTTGGTCGCGGGCTAGTGGCCACGCCCAGCGACTTTGGCTTGCGCGGACAGCCGCCGACGCACCCCGAGCTTCTGGATTTTCTGGCCAGGCGGTTTGTCGAGAGTGGCTGGTCGATCAAGGCGATGCACCGGCTCATCCTTAGCTCGCGCGCATGGCAGGCCGCCAGCACGGCCGCCGACGCCCCGGGCGAGGCGATGTTCGCCTCCAACAGCGCGCGCGATCCGCACAATGCGCTTCTGTGGCGCGCCGAACGCCGGCGGCTCGACGCCGAGTCCATTCGCGACGCGTTGCTGGTGGCGGCCGGCAATCTGGAGCGCCAGCCGCCGGGCAAGCATCCCTTCCCGCCGGTGCACACGTGGGGTTTCACGCAGCACAATCAGTTCTTCGCGCTCTACGAGACCCCCCACCGCACGGTCTACCAGATGCAGCAGCGCTTGCGGAAGCATCCGTTCCTGGCCCTCTTTGACGGCGCCGACCCCAACGCCCCCACCGCGGCGCGCGAGCCCAGCACGACGCCGCTCCAGTCGCTCTTTATGATGAACGACAAGTTGGTGCATGAGCAGGCCGCGCTGTTCGCCGCGCGCGTGCAGCAGGGCACGGCCGACCCCGCGCGGCAGGTTGAGCGCGCCTTCCAGATTTTGTATGGGCGTGCGCCTCAGCCCGACGAGTCGCAAGCCGCCGCGGAGTTTCTAAAAACGGCCGGCGCACGGCTGGCCCAGAGTCCGTCGCCCGCGTCCCAAGCGTGGGCAAGCCTGAGCCGCGCATTGCTGGGCGCCAACGAGTTTCTCTACGTGGATTGATCTGCACCATGAACCGCCGCGCCGCACTCCAGTCGCTCGCAGGCAACTCACTGCTCCTGCCCGGCATGCTCTGCGAACTCTTGGGAGAGGACGCCCGCGGCGCTGGAACGGCCGCGCCCGCCTTGACGGACCCGCTGGCGCCGCAGCGACCGCATTTCGTGCCGAAGGCAAAGCGCGTCATCTACCTGCACATGAGTGGCGGCGTGTCGCACGTGGACTCGTGGGACTACAAGCCGCGCCTCGTTGCCGACCACAACCAGCCCTATCAGGTTCCCCGGAAGATGCTGGAGGCTTTTGCCGAGAACAACCGCAGCCCGGTGAAGTTTTACAAAAAGCCCGTGTGGGATTTTAAGCCCCGCGGGCAGTCGGGACTGTGGATCAGCGAGCTTTTTCCCAAGACGGCCGAGTGCGCGGACGACCTGTGCCTCATCCGCTCGATGTACAACGACCATGCCGACCACGCGCAGGCCACGCTCGGCATTCACACCGGCTCGGTCAATTTCACGCGGCCGAGCATGGGCTCGTGGGTGAGCTACGGGCTGGGCACCCAGAACGCCAACCTGCCCAGCTTCATGGTCATCGCGCCGGTGCTGCCCTACTCGGGCGCGCAGGTGTGGGCGTCGGATTTTCTGCCTGGCTGCCATCAGGGCACGCATGTCGTGCCCGGGCCAAACCCGGTGCCCAACATCCAGCGACGCCTGCCCGACGCGGAGTTGCAGGCGATGGAGCTGGGGCTCTCGGCAGCCTTGAATCGGCGGCATTTGCTTGCGCGCGGCAACGACCCGCAGCTGGCGGCGCGCATCCGCGCGTTTGAAACCGCCTTTGGCATGCAGGCCGCCGCGCCTGAGGCGTTCGATCTTTCAAAGGAGTCTGATGCCACCCACCGGCTTTACGGTCTGGAGCGCGGCAGCACGAAGGGCTTCGCGTGGCAGTGCCTCATGGCCCGGCGACTGGCCGAGCGCGGCGTGCGGTTTATTGAGCTCATCGACACCGGTGCGTCGGGCAACTGGGATTCGCACGGCGATGTTGGCGGCGACCACGGACGGCTGGCCCGGAATGTGGACGGGCCCATCGCCGCGCTGCTCAAGGACCTCAAGGGCCGCGGGATGCTCTCCGACACGCTGGTGGTCTGGGGCACCGAATTTGGGCGCACGCCCTTTAACACCGCCAAGGACGCGAAGGGCCGCGAGCATCACGCGCAGGCGTTCACCTGCTGGATGGCAGGCGGCGGCGTCAAGGGTGGCATCAGTTACGGCGAGACCGATGAGTACGGCAACGCAGTCGCCGTCAACGGCGTCCACGTCCACGATTTCCACGCCACCCTGCTGCACTTGCTGGGGCTGGATCACACGCGGCTGACCTACCGACACGCTGGGCGCGATTTCCGCCTCACCGACGTGCAGGGCAATGTCGTGCAGGACATCCTCGCCTGAGGGATGAGCGCCGCGCGGCCAATCCTCCTCTCGTTGGCAATCGCCGCGGCGCTGACGCCGCAACCCGCCGGTGCCGCGCCTAGCGATGCGGAGTTTTTTGAAAGCAAGATCCGGCCGCTGCTCACCGCCCACTGCATGGAGTGCCACGGCGAGGAAAAGCAGAAGGGGGGATTGCGGCTGGATTCGCGTGCCGGTTGGACGAAGGGCGGCGAGAGCGGCCCGGCGCTGGTTCCCGGAAACGTGCAAGCCAGCCTGCTCCTCAAGGCCGTGCATTACCTCGACCCCAACCTGCAAATGCCGCCCAAGCGCCGGCTGTCCGACGCTCAGGTCGGGGACTTGGAGCAATGGGTGCGGCGCGGCGCGCCCGATCCGCGCGCGGAGGCCACGACCACGCGTCCCAAGCAGACGGGCTTGACCCTTGAGCAAGGTCGCAAGTTCTGGTCGTACCTGCCGGTGAAGGCGCAGTCCGTCCCGGCGGTGAAGGATGCGACGTGGCCGCGCGGCGAGGTGGATCGGTTTCTCCTCACCCGGATGGAGACGCGATCGGTGCGGCCCTCGGGCGATGCCGACCGCGCCACCCTGGCGCGCCGGGTGTTTTACGATCTGACCGGCCTGCCACCCACGCCAGAGCAGCTGGCGGCCTTTGTGGACGACCCCGCGCCCGACGCCTACCCGCGGCTGGTGGATTCGCTTCTGGCCAGCCCCCAATTCGGCGAGCGCTGGGGGCGCCACTGGCTGGACGTGGCCCGTTATGCGGAGTCGCTCACGCTGCGCGGATTCATCCTCAAGGACGCGTGGCGCTACCGCGACTACGTGATTGATGCCTTCAACGACGACCGGCCCTACGACCAGTTTGTCCGTGAGCAAATTGCCGGTGACCTGCTGCCGCACACCACGCGAGCGCAGCGCGAGCGGCAGATGGTGGCCACCACCTTCCTGGCGCTGGGCAACACGAACCTGGAGGAGCAGGACAAGCAGCAGCTGGTGATGGATGTGGTAGATGAGCAGCTCGACACGCTGGGCAAAACCTTTCTGGCGCAGACCATCGGCTGCGCCCGCTGTCACGACCACAAGTTTGATCCCATCCCCACGGCCGACTACTACGCGCTCGCCGGCATCCTCAAAAACACGCGCACGCTGGAGCATTCCAATGTCTCCAAATGGATCGAGGTGCCCCTGCCGGTCGATCCCTCTGAGGAAAAGGTGTTAAAGGACCACGACGCGGCCGTGGCGGTCTTGCAGGCGCGCATCAAGGCAGCGCGCGACCGGGAGAAGGTGGCGGCAAAACCCACGCCACGCACCGGCGGCGCGCTGGATCCGGCGACGCTCCCGGGTGTCGTGGTGGACGACACCCAGGCCAAGCGCGTGGGGGATTGGACGGCGTCGCGGTTTTCGGGGCGCTTCATCGGCGAGGGCTATTTGCACGATGGCGCCGCCGGCAAGGGAAAGCGCACGCTCACCTTCCTGCCGGAACTGCCCCACGCCGGCCGCTACGAGGTGCGGCTGGCCTACGTGCCCGGCCGCAACCGTGCGGCGGCCGTGCCGGTGACTGTGTTCAGCGCCGATGGCGAAAAGCTCCTCACCATCAATCAGCAGGAGGATCCGCCCTTGGACGGCCGGTTCATCATTCTGGGCGTGTTCCGTTTCGAACTCAACGGGCAGGGCTTTGTCATCGTGTCCAACGACAGCGAGGGACACGTGGTGGCCGACGCGGTGCAGTTCCTGCCGGTGGATGTGAAGGACACACCCGCCAAGCCGGCCGTCGGCGCGAGCCCGGCGCCGCCCGCCCGGGCGGGGGCGGATCCCACGGCAGAGATCAAGGCGCTCGAGGCGGAGCTCAAGCAGCTCCAGTCGCGGGGGCCCCAGCGCCCCACCTGCCTCTCGGTGCGCGAGGAGGAGAAAATTGCCGACGCCCGCGTGCACGTGCGCGGCAGCGTCCACAACCTGGGCGCGCTGGTGCCGCGCGGTTTTCTGCAGGTCGCCAGCGCGGGCCCTGCGGCTTCCCTTCCCGCCGGACAGAGCGGCCGTCTTGAGCTGGCGCAATGGATGACGCGCAACGACAACCCGCTCACGGCGCGCGTCATGGTGAACCGCACGTGGCATTGGATTTTCGGAGCGGGACTGGTGCGCACGACAGACAACTTTGGCACCACCGGCGAGCGGCCCTCGCATCCCGAACTGCTCGACCACCTTGCCGCCCGCTTCATGCAGCAGGGCTGGTCGGTGAAGAAACTCGTGCGCGAACTGGTGATGAGCCGCGCCTATCAGCTCTCCAGCGCCGCTGCGCCCGCGTTGCTTCGCGCCGATCCGGAGAACCGGCTTTTCGCCCGTGCCAGCCGCCGCCGGCTGGACGCCGAGTCCCTCCGCGACACGCTGCTGCTCCTGGGCGGCAACCTCGCGGGGCAGCGTGGCGGGCCCACCCTGCGCCCCGACACCGCCGCCGACTACGCCTATCGGCATGACGACACGCGCCGCAGCGTGTACGCGCCCGTGCTTCGCAACGCGCTGCCCGATTTGTTCGAGGTGTTTGACTTCGCCGACCCCAGCGTGGCCACGGGCGCGCGCAACACCAGCACCGCATCCACGCAGGCGCTGTTCATGCTTAATCATCCCTTCGTGCGGCAGCAGGCGGCCGCGGCGGCGGGGCGAACGTTGGGGCTGCCGGCTGCAGATTCGGCGCAGCGCGTGCGGCGGGCATGGCTTGCGGCGCTGGCGCGCGAGCCTTCCAAGGCCGAAGCGGCGCTCGCCGCCAGGCGACTGGCGGAAGCCGGCGCGGACCCCGCCCAGTTGCGCGAGGCGTGGACACAAATCTGGCACGCGCTTGTTGCCAGTGTGGACTTCCGTCACGTCAATTAATCCCCAGAACTCCTCTCCCCAAAATGCGGCTGGCGGTGCGGCTGCGCGCATGATTAGAATGCACCCCAATGAGCAAGGATCGCCATCGGGTCTTCGCGCCAGTGCTCTGGACGCGCCGCGGGGCGCTTGAGGCGGCCGCCTGCGGATTTGGTTCGATGGCACTCTCGGGCTTGGCGGCGGAACCGGCGGGGGCGATGGCGCATCCGCTGGAGCCCAAGCGGCCGCATCACCCGGCGCGCGCCAAGCGCGTCATCTTCCTCTTCATGCAGGGCGGTGTGAGCCACGTGGATTCCTTTGACCACAAGCCGCTGCTGACGGAGCGCGACGGGCAGATGTTTGACTTTGACGACGCGCGCAAAATCGCCAACTCCGGCAAGCGTGAGGCGACCTCGCAGCGTGTGATGAAGCCGCTGTGGAAGTTCGGCCGTCACGGCCAGTCGGGCCGGTGGGGCAGCGATCTCTTTCCTGAAATGTGCCGGCACGTGGATGAGATGACGTTCATCCACTCGCTGCGCACCGAGGGCATCGCGCATGGGCCGGCCACGCTGTTTCTGCACTGCGGCGCCACGCAGTTCATCCGCCCCTCGATGGGCTCGTGGGTCACCTACGGCCTGGGCACGGAGAACGAGAACCTCCCGGGCTTCGTGTCCATCAGCCCGTCCAGTGGCAACGGCGGGCCGCGCAATTTTGGCAACGCCTTTCTGCCGGCCATCTATCAGGGCACGGCGCTGGGCAAGGCCGGTGCTCCAGCCGGCGAGGCGGTGATCCGCCACCTCTCCAGTTCGGGGTCGGCGGCGCAGCGGCGGCAATTTGAGCTTTTGCAGGCCCTCAACGCGGAGCAGCTCAAGCGCACGCCGGGCGAGTCGGAGCTGGAGGCCGTGGCCAGTTCGTATGAGCTGGCGTGGCGCATGCAGCATCGCGCGCCCGAGGTGTTTGACCTTTCGGCAGAGTCGGGCGCGACACGGGCGCTCTACGGCATCGGTGATCCCAAGACCGACAATTTTGGCCGCCAATGCCTGCTGGCGCGGCGGCTCTGCGAGTCGGGCGTGCGTTACATTCAGGTGACCTACGGCGACAACTCGGCCAATCCCGCGTGGGATCAGCATTCCAATCTGCCCAAACACAAGGATCACGCGCGGGCGGTGGACAAGCCCATCGCGGGACTGCTGCAGGATCTCAAGGCGCGCGGTCTGCTCGAGGACACCATCGTGTGGTGGGGCGGCGAGTTTGGCCGCACACCTTATGCCGAGAAGAACGGCACCGGGCGCGATCACAACGCCGGCGGCTTCACCGTGTGGCTGGCGGGCGGTGGGCTTCGCAAGGGCCATGCTCATGGCGCGACCGATGAATGGGGCCACAAGGCCGTGGAGGACAAGATGCACATGCACGACCTTCACGCCACCATTCTGCACCTGCTGGGGCTGGACCACGAGCATCTGACCTTCCGCTACAGCGGCCGCAATTTCCGCCTCACCGACGTTCACGGCCGCGTGGTGCGCGAGCTTCTGGCTTAAACCCTGCGACGTGTCATGCTGCGCATTCCGGGAATCCGCATGACGGCCCTCGGGGTACTGGCTGCCGCAGTGGCCCTTGGGATGTGCGCGTGCGCGAATGTACCCGCAGGTGGCGCAGCAACCGCGCCCAAGACTGCGCAGTCTGGTCTCCCGTGGTCATTCCAGCCGCTGCGCGAGATGCCGTCGCCCAAAGTCCGCAACGCGAAGTGGCCGCAAAAGCCCATCGACCCCTTTCTTCTTGCCGCGATGGAACGACAGAGCACGCAGCCCGCTGCGCCTGCTGATGCGCGCACGATCATCCGCCGCCTTCACTTTGATCTCACCGGCCTTGCGCCTACGCCGGAGGAAGTCGAGGCATTTGTCGAAGGGAGTTCCCCGGCCGGCAACCGGCAATCGGCCATCGCCGCCGCCGTGGATCGCCTGCTCTCGTCACCCGCCTACGGCGAACGCTGGGCCCGCTACTGGCTCGACCTCGCGCGCTACGTGGACGAGACCGCCTCGTGGCTGGAGAAGACCACCTCTGCCCACCTCTACCGCGACTGGGTCATCAAGGCGTTTAACGACGACCTGCCCTACGACCAGTTTGTCATGCGGCAGATTGCCACCGACCAGATGGGCCTGCCGCCGCAGGACCGCCACGCGCTGGCCTTCCTCGGCCTCGCGCCGACTTACTGGAAGGAACTCCAGCTTCCGCCCGACATCATCAAGGCCACCGTTGCCGACGAATGGGAGGAGCACGTGGACACCTTGAGCCGCACCTTCCTCGGCCTCACGCTCGCCTGCGCCCGCTGCCACGACCACAAGTCCGATCCCATCACGGCTGCCGACTACTACGCCATTGCGGGCGTCTTCGCGAGTGTGCGCCACGCCGAGGTGCCCACGATGGGCGATGAGTTCTGGCTGCCCGTGAAGAAGGCCCGCGAGTCCGTCGCTGCGCTGGAGAAGGAACGCGATGAGCTCAAGAAGAAAAAGCCCGCACCCGCTGACCTCACCAACCAAGTCGCCGCCATCGATCAGAAAATCGCTGGGCTTAAGACCGGCACGCCGCACTTCAACATGGCCATGGCCACGGCCGTCGAGGATGCCGCGCTTTTCGTCATCCCGGCCGCGAACAACAAGGGCACCGTCCTCGACTTCAAGCCTGGTCAGGCCCGCGACCTCGAGCTCATGAAGCGCGGCGATCCCAACAAGACGGGCGACATCGTCCCCCGCCGCTTCCTCTCCGCCTTCCCCGCCAAGGACGGACAGCCCCGCCGCTTCACCACCGGCAGCGGCCGCCTCGAACTCGCCCAGGCCATCGTGCAGGAAGCCGCGCCGCTCACCGCCCGCGTCATGGTCAACCGCGTTTGGCGGCACCACTTCGGGCGCGGCATCGTGGACACGCCCAGCGAGTTCGGGCTCACCGGCGACGCGCCCTCGCACCCGGAGCTGCTCGACGACCTCACCGCGCGCTTCATCAAGAACGGCTGGTCCATCAAATGGCTGCACCGCGAAATCCTCCTCTCCGCCGCGTGGCAGCAAAGCTCGCTCGCGCCCGACTCCGAGAAGCGCGACCCCGAGAACAAGCTCTTCGCCCGCATGAGCCGCCGCCGTCTCGACTTCGAGGCGTGGCGCGACACCACGCTGGCGTGCGCCGGCACGCTCGAGCGCAGCATGGGCGGCGTCGCCACGCCGCTCACGTCCGACAAGAACCTCCGCCGCACGCTCTACGGCACCGTGAACCGCCACGAGTTGGAGCCCATGCTGCGCATCCACGACTTCCCCGACCCCGCCGCGCACAGCGCCGCGCGCACCGAGACGGCCACCGCGCTGCAAATGCTCTTTTCTCTCAACAGCCCCTTCCTCCTCGCCCAAGCCGACGCGTTGGTCGCGCGCATGGAGAAGGAGGCCGGCCCCATGTTAAACGCCCGCGTCACGCGCGCCCACGCCATCCTCTTCCAGCGCCCGCCGACCGCGAAGGAACTGGCGATGGCCACCGGCTTCCTCACCGGCCGCGAGACCGACAAGAAAGCGTGGAGCCAATACGCCCAAGCCCTGCTCGCCAGCAACGAAACGCAGTTTGTGGATTGAGGAAGAAGGCCATACTGAAAGCGAACGTATGGAATCGCTCACAACTAGAGACGGCAAAGAAGTCTGGTTCAGCCAGACTGAGCGACCTTTCAGCATTGAGCCGTCGTTTGGTGGACGCCGATTCGTTGCCATCGTCTTTGCCCGCGACGAAACCGTAACTGACGCCGAGCGTCGGTTCGTCACCGAAGCTCTCTTCAAATCAGGTTGCCGCTACGGCGTGTTTGCTGGACACGAGTGTGGTCGTTGGGAATTGGCGATGGATGCGACGTGCATTGAGAGTGACCCGAACTTTGAGCCTTCAGACGAGGCGTTCACACCGACCACCCACCACGCAAGTGAGTCTGTTGAAGACGTGGTGTTCTTCGGACTGACATGCACCGTGAATACATTTGTTGAAAGTGAGTTTGACAGGTTCCTGATTCTTTCCGTCGGCCACAGCGTCTCACTTCGCGTTGAAGTTGAAGCCGCTGTTCGTTCTGTTTGGTCGCTGGATACAGTTGCCTGACACACGCCATGAACCTCCCTCTCCCC
The DNA here is from genome assembly GCA_005809105.1 of Verrucomicrobiales bacterium. Classification (GTDB taxonomy): domain Bacteria; phylum Verrucomicrobiota; class Verrucomicrobiia; order Limisphaerales; family UBA1100; genus SYLI01. The sequence goes on from SYLI01000055.1 coordinate 15,482, forward strand.
CTCTCCCGCCGCGACGCCATCACCCGCCTTGGTGGCGGCCTAGGCACTCTGGGCCTGCTGGCCCCCATTGCATGGGGTGCAACCCCCGCAGGACCGCAGTTTCGGCCGCGGGCGAAGCGGGTCATCCACCTGTTCATGAACGGCGGGCCGTTCGGCCCGGACTTCTTCGACCCCAAGCCGGACCTCAACACGTTTGCCGGACAGCGGCCGCAAGGGGCCGACTTGCGCACCGAGCGGCCCACGGGCGGGCTGTTGCCGGTGCCGTTCAAGTTCTCCAACCACGGCAAGTCCGGCCTGCCCGTCAGCGACCTGCTCCCGCTCACCGCGCAGTTCGCCGACGACCTCTGCGTGCTGCGCAGCGTCCACACGGACAACCCCAACCACGGGCCTGCGCTGCTCCTCATGAACAACGGCACGATGACGCCGCGCGTGCCTGCAATGGGTTCGTGGTGCAGCTACGGACTGGGCACCGAGAACGCCAACCTGCCAAGCTACGTGGTGCTTTGCCCCGGCCGGCCCGTGCGCTTTTCCATCCTGTGGACGAGTGCCTTCCTGCCCTCGCAGCACGGCGGCAGCTACATCAATCACTCGAACCTCGATCCCAAGGCGATGATCCCATGGCTGCACAACCCGCGCACGGCCCCCGACGCGCAGCGCAAGCAGCTCGACCTGCTGGGCGAGATGAACCGTGAGCATCTCGCCATGCGCGGCGGCGCGGACGCGGCGTTGCAGGGGCGCATCGAGGCGATGGAGACGGCCTACCGGATGCAGTTCGCGGCGACGGACGCCTTCGACATCACGCGCGAGCCGGTGCCCGTGCGCGAGGCTTACGGCAAGGGGCACTTTGCCAATGGCTGCCTCATGGCGCGGCGGCTGGCGGAGCGAGGCGTGCGGTTCATCCAGGTTTATTATGGAGATGGCCAGCCGTGGGACACGCACTCAAACCACGACGCCTCCACGCGCAATCTTGGCAAGGACATTGACCGGCCCATCGCCGCTCTCTTGGGCGATTTGAAACAACGCGGCTTGCTGGAGGACACCTTGGTCGTGTGGGGCGGGGAATTTGGGCGCACGCCGGTGAGCGAGAATGGCAATGGGCGCGATCACAATCCGCATGGCTTCTGCATGTTTCTCGCGGGCGGCGGTGCCAAGGGCGGCATGAGCTACGGCGCGACGGATAGCTTTGGATTTAAGGCGGCGCAGAACCGGATGCACGTCCATGACCTGCATGCGACCCTGTTGCACCTGCTGGGCGTGGATCACGAGAAGCTGACCTTCCGCCACGCGGGCCGCGACTTCCGCCTGACGGACGTGCACGGGCATGTGGCCCGGGAGGTTCTGGCGTGAGTGTCCGGGGGCGGCAGGCGGCGAAACCAAAGGGAATGCGGCGGCATTGACGGCCGTCCAATCCGCCGGTAAACGCATGGCAAGCGACTGCATGAGTGGGTCCTTTCAACTGAGCGCGCGTGGCGCAAGCCGGCGGGAGTTTCTGCGCGTGGGTGCGCTGGGTGCGGCGGGGCTTTCGTTGCCGCGGCTGCTGGCGGCCGGTGCCAAGGGTTTCGCCACGCGGGCCGATTCCTGCCTCATCATCTTCCTCAACGGAGGTCCGAGCCATCTGGACATGTGGGACATGAAGCCGGATGCGCCGCGCGAAATCCGCGGCGAATTCCGCCCCATCGCCACCACCGTGCCGGGAATTCAATTGAGCGAGCATCTCCCGCGGCTGGCCCGGCAGATGCACCGCGCCACGCTGGTGCGGTCGATGAATCACAGCGTCAACAATTCGCACGCGGCCGCGGTGTATGCAGCGTTGACCGGGCATGACCGCGGGGAGTTTGGCGGCGGCGCGCGGCCCGGGGATCATCCGGGGATGGGCGCGGTGCTGGCCAAACTTCGGCCGGCGCAGGCCGCGCGGCTGCCCTATGTTTCGCTGCCGTACAAGACACAAGAGGGCGCGGGCGGCCCGTTGCAGCCGGGGTTTCTTGCGGGATTCATTGGCGCGCGGCACGATCCGTTTTGGGTGTTGGAGGATCCCAATCTTCCCAACTTTCGCGTGCAGGATCTGACGCCGCCCGAGGGCATGGCTGCCGCGCGAATGGCGGGTCGCGACGACCTTCTGCGCGGGCTGGATCGCGCGCTGGTGGATCGCCAGCCCGGCGGCCGGGCGGCCTTTGAGGAGATGTCCCAGTTCCAACGGCGTGCCTACGACCTGTTGACGGCCGACGCCACGCGGCGCGCCTTTGAACTGCACCGGGAGCCTGCGGCGGCGCGCGACGCCTACGGACGCAACATCTACGGGCAAAGCGTGCTGCTGGCGCGCCGGCTGATCGAGGCGGGCACCCGCTTCGTCACGATGAGCTGGGCGCCCGACGCCAACGCCACGTGGGACACGCACGGCGGCAATTTCAAAAAACTTAAAGGGACGCTCCTGCCGCAGTTTGATGCCGCCTGCGCCTCGCTGCTGGAAGACCTGCACCAGCGCGGCCTGCTGGCGCGCACGCTCGTGGCCGTGCTGGGCGACTTTGGGCGCACGCCGCGCATCAACAACAACAACGCCGGGCGCGACCATTGGAATGCGTGCTACTCGGTGATGCTGGCCGGCGGCGGCATCAAGGGCGGGTTCGTGCACGGTGCGAGCGACCGCACAGGCTCTCTCCCCGCCGAACAACCGACCTCACCGGGCGACATCATCGCCACGCTTTACCACCTGCTGGGGGTGGACCCGCGCACCGATCTGCACGACAACCACAACCGCCCGCACATGCTCGTGCCCCACGGCCGGGTGCTCGACGAGTTGATCGCCTGAGCCAGCGCGATGGCTGGGGGATGGGCGGTCAGGGCCCACCAAACTCCAAGGATGGAATCGTTCGATGAAATCGGCGCCGGGCGCGTCTGATCATCATGAAATCCCACCGATTCATCACTTGGATTCTTGCGGGGGCCGCCCTTGCGATGGGGCCTGCATGGTGCGTGGCCGACGAAAAGGACGAAGGCTTCGCGCCGCTGTTTAACGGCAAGGACTTTGAAGGCTGGAAGTTCACCGGCGGCGAGAAGTCGCCCCTCAACTGGAAAGTGGCTGGCGGGCTGATCCAGCTCTCCGGCGGTGGCAAGCCCCATCTGGCCACGGCGCGCGAGTACGGCGACTTCGAGCTGCGGCTGGAATGGCGGTCGGTGGCAGACAAATACAACAGCGGCCTTTACCTGCGCAGCGGCCCCAATCTGGGCAGCAACCAACTCAATCTCGCCAAAGGCAGCGAAGGCGGATTGGTGGGCGGCAAGATTGAGGGTGCCAAGGCCGTGCCCACGCTGCAGAAGCCGGCGGGCCAGTGGAATGAATGGCGCGTGCGCGCTCATGGCGAGAAGGTCACCTTCTGGTGCAACGGCCAACTGGCTTGGGAAGGCACCGGATTCAAGGCTGTCCGCGGCCACATCGGACTTCAGGCGGAAGGTGCGGCCATGGAATTTCGAAACCTCCGCCTCCAGGAAATCAAGTAACCTCAAGCTTCGGCATGCGCGCGCCCAACATGAAAATCTTCCTTCCATCCCTGTGTGTCCTTCTGGGAAGCCTCGCGGGTTCGCTTGCGGCGGATCACTGGCCCAGCTGGCGTGGCCCCAATCATGATGGGGTCAGCGCCGAGAAGGGGCTGCCGGTAGAGTGGGACGCGCAGAAGAACGTCAAATGGAAGCTGGCGCTGCCGGGGGGCGGCTCGGCCACGCCAGTGGTGTGGGGCAGTCGGATTTTTCTCACCTGTGCGGGCGAGAAGGAACTGCTATTGCTCTGCGTGGACACGGACGGCAAGGAGCTTTGGCGGCGTCCGTTGGAATCGAGCAAGGGCGAAAAGGGCAAACGCGAGGAAAACACCCGTGCTTCGCCCTCGCCCTGCACCGACGGCAAGCAAGTGTACACCCTCACCGGAACGGGAGTCTTCGCCGCCCACGACTTGGAGGGGAAGCAAGTTTGGAAGTTCAACGTCGAGGAGCGCTATGGCCGCATCCGGCTGGGATTTGGGTTTCACACCACGCCCCTGCTGCACGAGGGGCGACTCTACCTGCCGCTGATTCACTCTGGCGGCGCCTGGGTGGTGGCGCTTGACGCAGCCACGGGCGGCGAAGTGTGGAAGGTGGAACGCAAGAGCGATGGCAGATCCGAGTGCGAGCATTCCTACACGTCGCCCTGCCTGTGGCGCGACGGGGCGAAGGCCTATCTGGTGACCCACGGCAATGATTACGCCGTGGCGCACCGGCTCACCGATGGCGTGGAAATCTGGCGGCTGGGCGATCTCAATCCAAAGGACAGCTACAACTCCACACTGCGATTTGTCGCTTCGCCCGTGGCGACCTCGGGCTTGATTGTCGTACCGACCGCCAAGAACCGCGGCGTGGTGGGAGTGAAACCCGGCGCCACCGGCTATCTGGCGGCCGGGGCGGCGGGCGAGCAATGGCGGCTCACGCAGGGCACACCCGATGTCACTTCCCCGCTCATTTACGGCCATGAAGTGTATCTGTGCCGCGAAAGCGGCAATCTGGTGTGTCTGGACGCCGCCACGGGAAAACAACACTACGCCGAGCGACTTTACGCGCAGACGTACCGCGGCTCGCCCGTGGCCGCCGAGGGGCGCATCTACCTCACGGCGCGCGATGGGATGGTCTCGGTGGTGGCCGCCGGGCCCAAGTTCCAGGTGCTTTCCCGGAACAAGCTGCCCGACCAGATCACGGCGTCGCCGGCCCTTGCCGGCGGGCGCATTTATCTGCGTGGGTTTGATGCGCTGTATGCGGTGGGCGCCCAGTAAAGGCGTTGCCCACGTGTCGCCCGCCTGCTACCCTGCCGGAGTGGATGGGATGGATGATCCGGCGGATGACATCGAAGTCATCCAGCTTGCCCGGAAGAAGCTCGTGATGGATTTTCGATCCCAAACGCGCCGCCCTGAACGGGTGACGGTGGAGGTGCTGCGCGAAATGGTGCGGCGCGACACCGACAAGATGAGCCTCGCGGCGCGGCGCTGGCTGGGCGAGGAAAGGAAGCCATGAACCCGATATGAGCACTTGGTTGGCACTGGGCGCGGGCGTCTTGGCGTTGGAGCTTGCGGGGGCGCTCGCGGGCGCTGAAACGCTCCCCACCAAGGCGGGGGACGTGACCTTCACTCCTGTCAACCACGCGACCTTGGTCATCGCCTGGGCGGGCAAGACCGTGTACGTGGACCCCGTCGGCAACGCCAAGTGGTATGAGTCCTTCGCCAAGCCCGACGCGGTGCTCGTCACGCACATCCACGGCGACCACTATCAGGAGGGCGTGCTGCGCGAGGTCGTGGCCGCGGGCACGCGGCTCATCGTGCCGCCGGCACTGGCGGAGGCGCTGCCCAAGGAGTTGAAGGATCGCGCCACGCCGCTGGCCAATGGCAAGGACACGGCGCTCTTTGGTGCGATGCTGACCGCCGTGCCCATGTACAATCTCACGGCCGCGCGCCTCAAGTTCCATCCCAAGGGCCAGGGCAACGGCTACGTGCTCGAGTTGGGCGGCAAGCGCATTTACTTGAGCGGCGACACCGAGGACACCCCGGAAATGCGCGCGCTCAAGTCCATTGATGTGGCCTTCTTGTGCATGAACCTGCCCTACACCATGAGCGTGGAGCAGGCGGCCGACGCCGTGCGCGCGTTCAAGCCCAAGGTGGTTTATCCCTACCACTCGCGCGGCAGCGACACGGCCCGGTTTCAAAAGCTCGTGGGAGAGGACGTCGGCGTGGAAGTACGCCTGCGTAACTGGTATCCGTGAGAGGCGCATGAACCGGCGACTTGCGGCAGCCCTCATGGCGATTGCATTCGGGGTCGCGTCCGGCGTGGGGATGGCCGCGGCGGCCGACGCCGGCTCGGAACCCTTGGCGTTCTTTGAGAAGCACATTCGCCCGGTGCTGGTGGAACACTGCTATTCGTGTCACTCGGGTGAAGCGCTGCGGGCTGGCAAGCTCAAGGGTGGCTTGCGCGTGGACCTGCGCCAGACACTTCGCCAAGGCGGCGATTCGGGCAAGCCCTCGGTCGTCCCGGGAAAGCCCGAATCGAGCCTTCTCATCACGGCGCTAAGCCACGGCAACTCCGATTTGCAGATGCCGCCCAAGAACCGGCTGCCCGAAGCCACGCTGGCGCGCTTTCGCGAATGGGTTCTCATGGGCGCGCCCGACCCGCGCGAGGGGCAGGCGCAGGCCGCTGCACCGGCCCGGCTGGACTTGGCCAAGGCGCGCGCCTTCTGGTCGCTCAAACCGCCTGTGGAACCGGCGCTGCCGGTCGTGCGAAATGGCGCATGGCCGCGCTCGCCCCTCGACCGCTTCATCCTCGCCGGCCTTGAAGCCGCTGGCTTCAAACCCGCCGCGCCCGCCGACAAGCGGGCGCTGATCCGCCGCGCCACTTATGACCTCACCGGCCTGCCCCCCACCCAGGATGAGGTGGATGCCTTTGCCGCCGACACCACGCCGGAGGCGTTCTCCAAAGTCGTGGATCGACTGCTGGCTTCGCCGCGCTACGGCGAGAAGTGGGGGCGCCACTGGCTGGACTTGGCGCGCTACGCCGACAGCAATGGGATGGACGAAAACCTTGCCTACATCCACGCGTGGCGATACCGCAACTACGTCATCGACGCCTTCAACACCGACAAGCCCTACGACCAGTTCGTGCGCGAGCAGGTGGCGGGCGACCTCATCCCGGCGGCCGCAGGCGAATCCGCGGCGCGCACCCACGAGCGCTGGGTTGCCACGGGGTTCCTCTGCCTCGGCCCCAAAATGCTGGCGGAAGACGACGGCCGCAAGATGGAGATGGATATCATTGATGAACAACTCGACACCGTGGGCCGCGCCTTCCTCGGGCTGAGCCTGGGATGCGCCCGCTGCCACGACCACAAATACGACCCCGTCACCGCGCGCGATTACTATGCGCTCGCCGGCATCTTCAAGAGCACCCAGACGATGGAGAACTTCAAGGTGGTGGCCGTGTGGCACGAGCGCGAACTCATCACGCCCCCGCTGGCCTCGCTGCGCGAGAGGCACGGCGCGCTCCTAAATGCGCAACGGCAGGTGATTGCCGCGCAGGTGGAGGCGTTTAATCAGGAGCTGCTCGTTGGGAAATCCCTGCCTGCGCTTCCCGCGAAGCCCGAGGAACACTACTCCGCCTCGATGCGTCAGACCCTCAAGGAACTGCGCGATGCCCTCGCTCGGATGGAGAAGGCCCCGCCGGACATCCCGCGAGCCATGACCGTCCGCGACGGCGCAGTGCAGGATCTGCGCGTGCACCTTCGCGGCAACTATCTCACGCTGGGAGAACCCGCGCCGCGTGCGCTGCCGGAGGTGTTTGCCACCCAAGCTGCCATGCCTACCAACGCCAGCGGCCGCCTGCAGCTGGCCCAGTGGCTGGCCCATCCGGAAAACCCGCTGACGGCGCGCGTGATGGCAAACCGCATCTGGCAGGGGCACTTTGGCGAGGGGCTGGTGCGTTCCCCCGACGACTTTGGCCGGCAGGGCGACGCACCAACGCACCCGGAGCTGCTGGACTGGCTCTCGCGCCGGTTCGTCGCATCGGGCTTTTCCATCAAGGCGATGCACCGGCTGATCATGAACAGTGCCACCTACCAGATGGGCGCGGCTCATGACGCAAAGGCTGCCGCGCGCGACCCTGAGAGCCGCCTGCGCTGGCGGTTTGCGCGCCGCCGTCTTCAGGCCGAGGAGGTGCGCGATTCGCTGCTCCACGCCGCAGGACTGCTGCGCGAAGGTGTGCGCGGCCCGATGCTCTCCCACAAGCCCCGCGAGTATGTCACGGCCACGGGGCCCAAGAACGTGCGCTTCGAATTTGACAGCCGCTCGGTGTACCTTCCGGTGGTGCGCAGCGCGATGTACGAAGTGATGGCGGCGTTCGACTTTGGTGACCCCGCCGTGGTGCAGGGCCGCCGCGCGAGCACCACCGTGGCGCCGCAGGCGCTCTTCATGATGAACAGCGAACTGGTGCAGCAGGCAAGTCGTCAGGTTGCCGCGCAACTGGGTGCCGGCGGGCCTGCCGACGAGGCGGGACGCGTGCGCGCCCTCTACCGGCGGTTGTTCCAGCGCGAGCCGACGGCGGAGGAGATTCAGGAATGCGCCGCGCATCTGGCCGCATGCCGGGCCGACGGCGCCGCGGTGGATTCCGAAGCGCGGGCATGGCAAAGCCTGACGCGCGTGCTGCTCGCGGCCAACGAGTTTATCTTTGTAGAGTGAGTTGACGATGGACGGACTCATCCACACTGCCGTAAGCCGCCGCGCCCTGCTGCAAGGCGCGGGCTTTGGCGCGCTGGCGCTGGCGGCGCTGCTGGGGGAGACGGCTTCGGGTGCCGGAGCGTCCCCGTTGTCGCCGCGTGTGCCGCCCCTGCGGGCCCGCGCGCGGCGCGTGATTTTCCTCTTCATGCACGGCGGGCCCTCGCACGTGGACCTCTTTGACTACAAGCCGCAACTGCAACGCAGCCACGGGCAGCCATTTCCCGGTGAGAAACCGCGCATCGTCTCCGCGCCCACCGGCAATCTGCTGGCGTCGCCCTTCGCGTTCCAACGGCACGGCCAGAGCGGCCGGTACGTCTCGGAAGTCTTTCCGCATCTGGCGGGGCTGGTGGATGAACTCGGCTTCATCCATTCCATGCACGGATCCAATTCGCGGCACGGCGCGGCGCTGCTGGAGCTGCACACCGGTTCGGACACGTTCATCCGGCCATCCATGGGCTCGTGGATCACCTACGGGCTGGGCTCGGAGAATCAGGACCTCCCCGGCTACATCACCATCTGCCCGACGCTGACGCACAGCGGGGTGAATGCGTGGTCCTCGGCGTTTCTGCCGGGGCATCATCATGGCACGCAGATGGGATATCAGGGTACGCCCGCGCCCAACGCGCGGTTTCCATTCATCCAAAACCTATCGGGCACCACCCCCGCGCAGCAGCGGCGCGAGCTGGATCTGCTCTCGCGCCTCAACGAGCGGCATCTGGCCGGGCGCGGGCCCGATGACGCACTGGCGGCGCGCCTCGCGTCCTTCGAGCTGGCCTTTCGCATGCAGCGGGAGGCGCCCCGGTTGCAGGACCTCTCCGGCGAGAGCGAGGCCACGCGCAAGCTCTACGGGCTGGACCAGCCGCAGACGCGCGACTTTGGCACGCAATGCCTCATGGCGCGGCGTTTTGCCGAGGCGGGAGTGCGCTTCGTCCAGGCCACCCACAGCTACAAGTGGGACGCGCATGACAAGGTGGCCGCCAATCACCGCCGCAATGCCGCCGAGGTGGACAAGCCCATCGCCGGGCTGCTGCGCGATCTCAAGGCGCGCGGGCTGCTGGAGGATACGCTCGTGTTGTGGTGTGGCGAATTTGGCCGCACGCCCGTGAGCCAGAACGGCGACGGGCGCGACCATAATCCCCACGCGTTCACGGCGTTTCTTGCCGGTGGCGGCGTGCGCGCCGGCCACGCCCACGGGGCGACCGATGACTTTGGCTACTACGCGGTGGAGCAGAAGGTCCACTTCCACGACCTGCACGCCACCCTGCTGCACCTGCTGGGCTTGGACCACACCCGGCTCACCTTTCGCCACGCCGGGCGCGATTTCCGGCTCACGGACGTCCACGGCGAGATCGTCCGCGAAATCCTCGGCTGAAGATCAGGTGATGTGCGCGCCCTGCGTCTCCACGTACAGGGCATAGAGCGAGCTGCTGCCGGTCATGAAGAGCCGGTTGCGGCGCGTGCCACCGAAGCACACGTTGCTGCAAATCTCCGGCAAGAGCACCTGGCCGATGCGCTGGCCCTCGGGCGCAAAAATGTGCACGCCGTCGTAGCCGTCGCCCACCCAGCCGGCGCTGGCCCAGATGTTGCCGTCCTTGTCGGCGCGGATGCCGTCGGCAAAGCCGGCCTTCTTGGCCTTCACCACCTTGCCGGTGGCGTCGGCCTCCTCCATCTCCAGGCTCATGCTGGCAAACTCGCGGCCGTTTTTCAGGCCCGCGCCGTCCACGTCCCACACCTTGATGTTGCGCGGCGCGTCCGGATAGTGCGACGCGCCCGTGTCGGCGACGTAGAGCTTCTTGTAGTCCGGGCTGAAGCAAAGGCCGTTGGGCTTGAAAATGTCGTCGGCGACCTTGGTGACCTTCCCCGCCTTCACGTCGATGCGGTAGATGGCCTCCTTTTGGTGGGGCGCGAGGCTGTCGTTGGCGGCCTTGTTGCCCTCGTAGTTCATCAAGGCGCCGTAGCCTGGATCGGTGAACCACACGCTGCCGTCTTGCGGATGCACCACCGCGTCGTTGGGCGCATTGAGCGACTTGCCGCCAAAGCGGTCGGCCAGCACCGTCAGCCCGCCGTTAGGCTCATAGCGCACCACGCGGCGGTTGCCGTGCTCGCAGGAGATCTGGCGGCCCTCAGAGTCGAAGGTGTTGCCGTTGCTGTGACCGGCGGGGTTGCGCAGCACGCTCACATGGCCATCCTCCTCCAGCCACCGCATCTGGATGTTGTGGGGGATGTCGCTCCAGAGCAGATACCGGCCCACGCCGTTCCACGCCGGGCCTTCGGCCCACAGCATTTTGTCGCTGTGATACAGGCGCAGGATGGGCGAGTTGCCCAGCTTGTACTTCTTAAACCGGTCGTCCAACACCACCACGTCGGGTTCCGGATAGCGCACCGGCAGCTTGCCCGTCCAGTCGCGCGGCACGGCCTTGGGCGCGGCGGCGGCTGTGAGGGAGGTGAGGGTCGTGAGCGACGCGGCTGCGAGAAACCCGCGGCGGCTGAGAGGCGAAGCGATGAACGGGGTGTGTGAATTCATGATCGGGAGTGGCTGGGCCAAAGCGTGTGCCGGACCCGTGGCGCGTGCAAGAAAAAGCTGGCGGCGCTGCGCGGCTTGGCCTTTTGATTCCACCGATGTCACTGCTCGCCGCCAGCCGGTTCCCGCGCATGTTTGCCGTGCGACAGAATTTTCCGCGGCCGGTGCCGCTGGACATTCCCGCCGTGGTGCACGAGCAGGTGGGCGCGGTGAAAGCGTGTCTCAAGCCCGGCCAGCGCGTGGCGGTGGCGGTGGGCAGCCGCGGCATTGCAAACCTCGCACGCATCGTGCGCTCGGTGCTCGACGAGCTTAAAGCCGCCGGCACGCTCCCCTTCATCATCCCCGCCATGGGCAGCCACGGCGGTGCCACGCCCGAGGGGCAGCGTCATGTGCTGGCCGACTACGGCGTGACGGAAGAGTCAATGGGCGTGCCCATCGAGGCGTCGATGCAGACGCGCGAGCTGGGCCGCACGCCCAGCGGCATCCAAGTCTGCATCAGTGCGCCGGCGCTGGACGCCGGGGGCATCGTGGTCATCAACCGCGTGAAGCCGCACACCGACTACCACAGCCGTACGCTGGGCAGCGGGCTTTTCAAGATGATGGTCGTGGGACTGGGCAAGCACGACGGGGCGGCGAATTTCCACCGGGCCGCCGTGCACGTCGGCTACGAGCCGGCGCTGCGGGAGATTGGGCGCATGGTGCTGGCTCGTGCGCCCATCCTTTTTGGCGTCGCGCTGGTGGAGAACCAGCACCACGACACAGCGCGCATCGAGGCGGTGCTTCCCGGGGCGATGGAGGAACGCGAGGCGGCACTCTTTGCCGAGTCGGCGGCGCTGCTGCCCCGGCTGCCTTTTGAGGACGTTGACCTGCTGGTGATTGACCGCATCGGCAAGAACATCAGCGGGCCGGGGATGGACCCCAATGTCACCGGACGCCGCGCACACGCCTACAGCACGCTGCTGCGCAACGATCTCGAAGTCCACCCGTTCGTGCGCCGCATCTTCGTGCGCGGGCTCACCTCGGAAACGCACGGCAACGCCATCGGCATCGGCATGGCCGACGCCACCACCGAGCGGCTCGCGACCGCCATGGACCGGCGTCTGACGCAGATCAACGCGCTCACCTCGCTCACGCTTCACAGCGCCAAGCTCCCGGTTATTTTTGCCAGCGACCGTGACGCCATCGCGTCCATGCTCGACACGCTGGCTGTGCCCGACACGTCACAGGCGCGCGTGGCACGCATCGCCACCACGCTGGATCTCACCACGCTGGAATTGTCGGAGGCCCATGCCGCGGACGTGGCGGCGCGCGCCGACCTCACGGTGTTGGGGCCGCCCGCGGACTGGGTGTTTGACGGCGAGGGCAACCTGCCCGACCTCTAAGCGGGCTTGGCGCTCATGCGGCAGATGCGCAGGAAGCCATCAAAGTGCGCCGTGGCCAGATGCAGCCCATCGGGGGCCAGGTGCATGTCGCGGCAGGTGTCCTTGAGCTTGAGCTTGTGAAATTCGTTTTTCTCGCCGGGCTTCCAGAAATAAACCTGGCCACCGCTTCCTCCACCAGCGCCCGCCAGCACCAGTCCTTCGGGATGCAGCGCCAGACCCCACGCGACGCCGTTAAACGTCTCCTTGGCCAGGTGCTGCGTGGTGCTCTTGCCCGTGGCCCAGTCGAGCATCACCACGCACGGATTGCCGATGCCGGCGAAGGCGTTGGAGACATTGGTGATGCCGCCCACCGCGAGCTGCGCGCCCTTGGTGTCAAATTGCAGCGAACGCGCCCCGCCGATGTCCGCCATGAACCCCTTGTCATAGATGTGCAGCGCCTCCACCTTGAGCGGGCGCGCCACCTTGCCGTCCGCCAGCGTCCAGTGCAGCACGTTGCACTTGAGATCCACCGACACCAGATGCTTGCCATCGGGATGAAAGGCCGCGTTGTACACCCGGGTTTCGTGGCCTCGCAGCGTCTGCCTGGGCTGGCCGTCGGAGGCCGACCAGACCCGCACCAGAAGGTCGTTGCCGCACGTGGCGATGAGCGAGCCATCCGGGCTCACGGCGATGGCGTTAATCCAGCCTTGATGCGCTTCGATGGCGCGCGAAGGCGCCCCGCCTTCCAGCGGCCACCAAAGCAGGCGTCCATCGTAGCCGCCTGTGTACACGCTCGCGCCGTCGGGCGAGAAGGCGATGCCGCGCACCCACGCGTTGGCACCTTTAAGCTGCGTGGCCTTGCCAGTCGCCGCTTCGCAACGCCACACTTGATAGTCCTGGGCGCCGGCAAAGAGGAACCGGCCCTTGGGGTCGTAGCGGCAGGAGATGAGCGGGCTGCCGATTTTCCACTCGCTGGCCACGTGCGTTTGCGCGACGTCCAGTTTGGCGGCCACGGGCTTGGGAGCATCAGCCATGCTAGGGGCATACTGCGCCGCGGTGCGTCGCTGGCAATCCAATTTGCATCCCTAGTCTCGCGTTGCCATGCATAGTCCGGCCGATTACGGTTTCCACATGAACCCCGCGACCGCGTTGCGTTGGGTGGCGATGTGGATGTTCGTGCTCGCGAGGCCCGTGGTGGGCGCAAGCGCCGTGGATGAGGCGCAATTTGCGCGGGGGCGCGCGCTGTACGCGCAGCACTGTTTTTATTGCCACCAGACCGACGGGCAGGGATCGCCCGGGACGTTTCCGCCGCTGGCCAAGTCTGACTTCTTGCTGGCCGACCGTGCGCGCGCCATCCGAATCGTGTGCGAGGGCCTTGGCGGAAAAATTGTCGTCAACGGCATCTCGTATGAAGGGCGTATGCCCGTGCCCGTGCTGGACGATGCGGCCGCGGCCGACGTGCTGACCTTTGTGTTCAATAGCTGGGGCAATGTGGCGCCGGCCCTCAACGCCCAGGAGGTGAAGGTCGTTCGCGCCAAGACCCGCTTCCCAACGTATGACGCGCTTCTCAAGGCGGCGGATTATGCTCCATTGCCCCCGGCGCCCCGAGGCTGGGCGCTGCGCGAAGTGTCGCGCCTTGAGGCCTCACCCACGCGAATGGCCAGCGATGGGAAGGGCAGGGTGCTCTACACGCTGGCCCAGAACGGCGATGTCTTTCGTGTGGATGTGGCCTCGGGGCGGTCGCGGCCGCTGTTCCGCGCCAAGAACTATCTCGACGCGCGGCTGGGCGAGCCGATGGCATTGGGACTGGTGATGGATCCAAAGCGGCGGCTTTACGTCGTCGTCAATCAGCAGAACGAATCCGTGCGGCCGGTTCAATGCGAGGTGACGATTTTCCGCACGACCGACGAGCTGGACGGTGATCCGTTCGCCCCGCAGGCGTGGTTTAAAACACGCTACCCTTTCGGGCACGGCCCGTTTAATCACGGCGTGAACCACATTGATGTCGGGCCGGATGGCAAACTCTACGTCAGCAGTGGGGCGCGCACCGACGGCAATGAGAAGAGCGGCGACCCACGCTTTTCAAGCGAAGGCGAGACGCCCTTGACGGCGTGCCTGTGGCGGCTGGATCCCAACGCAGCATCGCCCAAGGTGGAGATCTACGCGCGCGGGCTGCGCAACACATATGATTTTTGCTGGGACGACCGGGGCCGCATCATCGGGACGGAGAACGGCCCCAACGCCGATGCGCCCGAGGAACTCAATGTGATCGAGCAGGGCGGGCACCACGGATTCCCCTACCAGTTCGCCGACTGGCAGGCGAAACCCTATCCGCACACGCCCGATGCTCCGCGGGGGTTGAAGATCACACTGCCTGTCCGGAACCTTGGGCCGGCCGCCGGCGGTTCAGCCTCGCGGGCCATGTCCACGTTCGATCCGCATTCCTCGCCTTCGGGTGTCGTGTGGCTGGGTGAGGGTTTTCCTGAACCCATGCGCGGCACCATCTTGGTGGCCCGGTACGGCAATCTGGCGTCGCTCAAGAAGGACGTGGGATTTGATCTGCTGCAGGCGAAGCTGGAGCGCAAGGGTGACCGGTGGCAGGCGAGCATTCAGACCCTGCTGGCACCGCTAGCGCGGCCGGTTGATCTGCATCTGGGGCCGGGCAAGGTGTTCATCGCCGAACATGCCCGTGCCACCGACAACGCGAGCGGGCTTCCCATGCTGCCCGGCCGCATTCTTGAACTCTCCGCGCAACCCTGAGTTTGCCGGGCAATTTTTGCGTGAATGCGAACCGCCGCTTGCCAGACTAAGAAACCGGAATGAACCGCGCCATCCAGACCGCCAGGTTGCTGCTGGGCAGCGCGCTTCTGGCCGGTTGCGCTGCGCCCTCGCCCTTGCCGGCGCCAGTGGGCAAGTCGCACTGGGCCTTTCAACCCGTGCAGCCAACACGGCCGCCGCAGGTTCGCGACGCCGCATGGCTGCGCAATCCCGTGGATGCGTTTATCCTGGCGCGCCTCGAGCAGCATCAGCTCCCGCCCGCGGCTCGCGCCGACAAGGGCACGTTGCTGCGCCGGGTGACGATGGATCTCACCGGGCTGCCGCCGACCCCCGCAGAGCTAGACGCGTTCCTCGCCGACGCGTCGCCCGACGCATATGACAAGGTGGTGGATCGGCTATTGTCGTCGCCGCGCTACGGCGAGCGATGGGGTCGCTACTGGCTCGACGTGGCGCGCTACTCCGACACCAAGGGCTACGTGTATGCGCGCGAGGAGCGGTTCTGGGTGCATGCGCACACGTACCGCGATTGGGTCATCCGCGCCCTCAACGAGGACCTGCCCTACGATCAGTTCCTGCTCTTGCAGCTCGCCGCCGATCAGGCTGCGCCACAGGACCTCAAGGCCCAGGCGGCAATGGGATTTCTCACCTTGGGCCGGCGCTTTCTGGGGGTCACGCATGACATTATCGACGATCGCATCGACACCGTGACTCGCGGGATGTTGGGCCTCACTGTCAGTTGCGCGCGCTGCCACGACCACAAGTACGACCCCATCCCCACGCAAGACTACTACTCGCTCTACGGCATCTTCCACAACTCGGTTGAGCACCTGATCAGCCTCGATCCGGCACCGGCAAAAACTGAGATCTATGCTGCGTTTGAAAAGGAATACCAAACCAAATGGAAGGCGTTTGCCGCCGCCCAATCCCTGCGGCGGGAGGAATCCGCGGCGCGGGCGCGAAGTCGTGCGGGCGAGTACATGGCCGCGCAGCTCAATCTCTCGCAATTCCCGGAGGAAGGCTTCGACCAGATTCTGACCACGAAAGACCTCATCCCCGCCTTCGTCCGGCGCTGGCGCGATTTTCTTGCGGGGCGCGCGCGCGAGCACGATCCCGTGTTTGGCCTTTGGCATCACCTGCGCACGGTTTCCCCCGCTGACATCGAGCGCGCCACGGCGGCTTATTGGTCAGAATCAAGCCGGGCGGCAAAGCGAACCAACGCGCGCATCCGCGCCGCCTTCGCAACGGCACCGCGGAGCATGGCCGAAGCTGCGCAGCGCTACGGCGCAGTGTTTGTCGAGGTGGACGCGCAGTGGAAAGCGGCGCTGAGCGCATCGCGTCCGCAGGGTGCGGCCTCACTTGCGGCGTTGGCCGACTTCGATGCGGAGGAGATCCGGCGCATCCTGTATGCGCCAGATTCACCGTGCGTCGTGCCGGCGACGGGCATGGCGAACAACGAACAGTTCTTTGAGACCGACGTCATCGAGGCTCTGTGGAAACTGCAGGGCGAAGCCGACCGGGTGCTGCTGCGCGCGGCTGGTGCCCCGCCGCACGCGCTGGTGTTGCGCGATGGGCCGCCCGAGCCGCTGCCGCGCGTCTTGATTCGAGGCAAGGCATCGACTCTGGGTGATGAGGTCAACCGCCAGTTCCTTTCCGCGCTCGCGGGCCCAAATCCAAAGCCCTTCCTGCAGGGCAGCGGAAGGCTGGAACTGGCTCGTGCGATTGCTCACGCCGACAATCCCCTCACGGCGCGCGTGGCGGTGAATCGAATCTGGCGCCACCACTTCGGCGCGGGGCTGGTGCGCACTCCCAGCGATCTAGGCACGCGCGCCGAGCCGCCCAGCCATCCCGAGCTGCTCGACTGGCTCGCCGGCTGGTTTGTCACGCAAGGCTGGTCCCAGAAGAAGCTGCACCGGCTCATCGTGCTGAGCGCCGCGTACCAGCAATCCGGCATGGAGCATGCGAAGGCGCGCGCCGTGGATCCTGAGAACCGGCTGCTCTCCCATTTCCCGCGGCAGCGGCTCGACTACGAGGCCCTGCGCGACTCGATCCTCTTCACATCCGGTGAATTGGATCTGCAAATGGGAGGTCGGCCCGTGACGCTGCACACCGAGCCCTTCACTGCGCGGCGCGCCGTGTACGGGCTGGTGGACCGCCAGTTCGTGCCCGAACTGCTGCGCGTGTTTGACTTTGCCAATCCCGACATGCACTGCCCGCAGCGCTCGTCCACTATGGTTCCGCAACAGTCGCTCTTTCTGCTCAACAGCCCGTTCGTGGCGGCGCGGGCGCGCGCACTCGCCGCGAAGGTGGCGCGGGAAAATCCCGATGGAGGCGCGAGCTCCCGGGCAGCGCGGGTTCGATCGCTCTACCGCGCGCTTTATCTGCGCGAGCCCACGGCCTCGCAGCTGGCGGCGGGAGTGGAGTTTTTGGCGGTGCAAGAGCCTGGGCCGGCCGCTCCGGCGCGCGTGGTTCCTGTGGAGTGGCAGTATGGCTATGGCGAGTATAACGCCACAAGCCAGCGTGTGGTTCAATTCAAGCCGCTGCCGCATTTTACTGGCGACGCGTGGCAGGGAAGCGGCACGTACCCCGATGCGAAGTACGGATGGCTCAAGCTGACGGCGGATGCCGGACACCCGGGCAACGACCGGGCGCACGCGGTGGTGCGCCGGTGGGTGGCGCCGGTGGACGCAGCCGTGTCCATCGCCGGCGTGGTTGCCCACTCGGCGGCGCCGGGCGATGGGATCCGTGCCTTCATCGTTTCCAGCAGGCACGGCGTGCTGCTGACCCGATCACTGCACAATTCCCAAGCCGCCGCAGACTTGGCGCGCGTGGAGGTGACGCGTGGTGACACGCTGGATTTCGTGGTGGATATCGGCGGCACGCTCAGCCATGATGATTTTCAATGGGCGCCGAAGATTCAGACTCTGCCGACGGCCCCGGCTCGCCTCTGGGACGCGCTGGCCGACTTTGGTGGGCCGCCGACGCAGCCCCTGCAGATGCTCAATCCGCTCGAAGCCTACGTGCACGTGCTGCTGCTCTCCAATGAGTTTGCCTTCGTCGAATGAACCGATGAACGCATCGCACGCCAGCCATCCGCCTGACGCCCCGCCCACGCGACGGGAATTTCTCACGCGCTGCGGCATGGGAATGGGATGGCTGGGATTGGCCGGAGTGGCGGCCGGAGCAGCACCCGCGGCCAGCCCTCTCGCATCCCGCGCGCCGCACTTTTTCGGGCGCGCCAAACGGGTCATCCATTTTTTCCTCAACGGCGGGCCCTCGCATGTGGACACATTCGACCCCAAGCCCATGCTCGCCCGACACGCAGGCAGGCCGCTGCCCTACGAAAACCTGCGCACGGAACGCAAGACGGGCATGGCGTTTCCCACGCCCTTCAAGTTCGCGCCGCATGGTGCCAGCGGGCTTGAGATCAGCGACATCTTTCCCAAACTGGCGGCGCACGCTGACGAGCTGGCGGTCATCCGCTCCATGTACGCGCAGGTGCCCAACCACGAGCCCTCGCTCATGCTGATGAACTGCGGCGACTCGGTGCAAAGCCGGCCCAGCCTCGGGTCGTGGGTCACTTACGGGCTGGGGTCGGAAAACCAAAACCTGCCCGGCTTTGTCGTGCTCTGTCCCGGGGGATTTCCCATCCGCGATGCGGACAACTGGACGGCGGGTTTCCTGCCCGGCGCCTTTCAGGGCACGCGTGTGGATTCGCAGCACACTGATCTGGACAAGCTGGTGGAAAACATCCGCAGCCGGCACGCCACGGCCGAGGGCCAGCGCCGGCAGCTGGAGCTACTGCGACGCCTCAACGCCGAGCACCAGCAGGCGCGTGGCCCCGATGACCGCCTGGAGTCGCGCATCCAGTCCTTCGAGCTGGCCTACCGGATGCAGATGGAGGCCGCCGACGCCTTCGACATCACCCGCGAGCCTGCCCACATCCGCGCCCTCTACGGCGAGGGCGTGCACGCGCGGCAGACGCTCATCGCGCGCCGCCTTCTGGAGCGCGGCGTGCGCTTTGTGCAGCTCTGGCACGGAGCCGGCCAGCCGTGGGACAATCACGACAACATCGAGGGAACCCACCGCAAGCTCGCGCGGGACTTGGATCAGCCCGTCGCCGCCCTGCTGACCGACTTGCGGCAACGCGGTCTGCTCGAGAGCACGCTCATCGTTTTTGGCGGCGAGTTCGGGCGCACACCCACGGTGGAGCTTAAGAACGACGGCCAGTCGCGCCTGGGCCGCGACCACAACCACTACGGATTCAGTGTATGGATGGCGGGCGCGGGCATCCGCGGCGGCATGGCGCACGGCGCCACCGACGAGTTTGGTTTCAAGGCCCAGCAAAGCCCCACGAGTGTCCACGACCTGCACGCCACCATCCTGCATCTGCTGGGCTTTGACCACGAACGGTTCACCTACCGTTACGCCGGGCGAGACTTTCGCCTCACCGATGTCGCCGGCAACGTGGTGAAGGAAATCCTCGCATGAGATCGCTTGGCATACGACTTGGTGTTGCGTCCATGCGCTGGATTTGCGGCGTGCTTGCCGGGGCGGCTGCGCTTCTGGTTTCCGAAGCGGCGGAACCGGATAAGGCCCGTCCTCACTGGGCGTTTGCGCCGATACAAAAGGTGGTGCCTCCGGAGGTGAAGCAGTCGCCATGGGTGCGCAATCCCATTGACCGGTTCATCCTGGCGCGGATGGAGGCGGCTGGACTCAAGCCCGCACCCTCCGCCCCCCCCCACGAACTGCGCCGGCGCCTTCACTTCGGCCTCACCGGCCTGCCGCCCGCGCCCTCGGCCACGGCCGCGGCCGCGGCAGACGCCGCGCTGGTGGACCAGCTGCTTGCGTCGCCGCACTACGGTGAGCGTTGGGCGCGCCACTGGCTCGACGTTGTCCGCTATGCCGACAGCAACGGGCTGGATGAAAACGCGGCGCACGCCAACGCCTGGCGCTACCGCGACTACGTGGTGAACAGCTTCAACGCCGACAAGCCCTACAGCCGGTTTCTCACCGAACAGATTGCCGGCGACCTTCTGCCCGCCGCCGGCGCGCCGCAGCGCCATGAGCAAATTACCGCCACGGGTTTCCTCACCCTGGGCCCCAAGGTGCTGGCCGAGCCCGACAAGATGAAGATGGAGATGGACATCATCGACGAGCAGATTGACACGCTGGGTCGCGCGGTGCTGGGGCTCACACTGGGCTGCGCGCGCTGCCACGACCACAAGTTTGACCCCATCGCCACGGCCGAGTACTACGCGCTGGCCGGCATTTTCAAGAGCACCCGGTCCATGGCTTCGCTGGTGACGATCGCCAAGTGGTACGAACACCCGCTCGCCACGCCCCAGCAGGCGCAGCTGGAGGAGAAGCACCGGGCGCTGGTCGAGGCGCAGAAGAAGGTGATTGCGGCCTTTGTCGAGAAGGCCAACCAGCAGCTGCTCGTGGACAAGGCGCCTGCGCCGCTGCCGGCCAAGCCGGAGGAGCAGTATGGCAAAGACACGCGCGACGAACTGGAGGGACTGCGCGCCCGGCTTAAGCAGATGGAATCGGGCGCGCCGCGAATGCCCAGCGCGATGGGCGTGGCCGACGGCGCCGCCACCAACCTGCCGGTGTTTCTGCGCGGCGACCACGATTCGCCGGGCACGGTGCAGCCGCGGCGCTTTCCACGGGTCTTGAGCAGCGGGCAGCCGCTGGCCCTCGAGGGCAACGCCAGCGGCCGGCTCGAACTGGCGCAATGGCTCGCGGGTGCCGAGAACCCGCTCACGGCGCGGGTGCTGGTGAACCGCGTGTGGCGCTGGCACTTTGGCCGCGGCATCGTGCCCACCCCGGACAACTTCGGCCTGCAGGGCGAGCCGCCCACGCACCCCGAACTGCTCGACTGGCTCGCGGGATGGTTTGTTGAAAACGGCTCGTCGCTCAAGAAACTCAATCGCCTCATTGTCACCTCGGCGACGTACCAGCAAGCCAGTGCCGCGTCAGCGGAGTCGCTTGCGCGCGACCCGGACAACCTGCTCTACACGCGCGCCCCGCTGAGGCGGCTGGAGGCCGAGGCGCTGCGCGATGCGATGCTGGAGGTCTGCGGCCTGCTCGACCGCACCGTGGGCGGCACGCTCTGGGAATTTGAGAACTACAAGCTGGTCTTTGACCACACTTCCAAGGACATGACCACTTACGAGACGCGGCGTCGCAGTCTGTATCTGCCCGTGATCCGCAATCATGTGTTTGACCAGTTCGAGCTGTTTGACTTTCCCAATCCCAACATGATGAGCGGCGATCGCGCCGCCTCGACGGTGGCGCCGCAGGCGCTGTACCTGATGAACAGCCCGCTGGTGTTGCGCGCGGCCGAGGCGCTGGCGCTTCGCCTGACGGAGGCGCCGCCCCAGGAGCGCGTCGCGCAGCTCTACCAGCGCGTTCTGGCGCGCCCGCCCACGCCCACGGAGTCGGCGCGCGCCGTGGCATTCGTGGCACGGTTTCCCGGCAGCCCCGGCACCACGGTCAAGGCCGCGGCGCCGGCACCGGTGTGGCAGGCGCTGGCTCAAGCACTTCTGGCGGGCAACGAATTCATCTACCTAAGATGAGGGCTTACACTCAGGTGACCCGGCGGGAGGTGCTGCAGCGCAGCGCGCTGGGATTTGGCGCGCTGGCGTTGACCGGAATGCTGGCGGGCGAAGCCGCAGCCTCAGATCCGGCGTCGCCCCGGCGGCCCCACTTCCGCGCGCGCGCGCGTCGCGTCATCTTCCTGTTCATGAAGGGCGGGCCCTCGCACGTGGACACGTTTGAGCACAAGCCGCTGCTGCAGCGCGACCACGGCAAGCCGCTGCCCTTTGCCAAGCCCAAGGTCACCTTTGCGCAGACCGGCAACCTGCTGGCGTCGCCCTGGAAATTCCGCGAGCACGGCCAGTGCGGGCACCGCGTGAGCGAGCTATTTCCCCACGTGGCCCGGCACGTGGATGAGCTGTGCTTTCTGCATTCCATGCACGGCACCAACCCCGCCCACGGCGGCGCGCTGCTCAAGCTGCACACGGGCAGCGATAACTTTGTCCGTCCCAGCATGGGAGCCTGGGTGGCCTACGGACTGGGTTCGGAGAACTCCGGGCTGCCGGCTTTTCTCACCATCTGCCCCACGCTGGCGCACGGCGGGGTTCTCAATTGGGGCGCGGCGTTTCTTCCGCCGCACTACGCGGGCACGCCCATGGGCAACGCGAGCATCGCCGCTCGTGAAGCACAAGTGAGGCACATTAAGAGTGCCAACTGGACGCCCGAACAACAGCGGCTGCAACTGGACTTACTGGAACAGATGAACCGCGGACACATGGCTGCGGGCCCGGCCGATCCGGTGGCGGCGGGCGCGCTGGAGAGTCGCATTGCCTCGTTCGAGCTGGCCTACCGCATGCAGAGCTCCATGCCCGAGCTCCAGGATCTCTCCGGTGAAACCGAAGCCACGCGCCAGCTCTACGGCATGGACAATCCGGTGACGGAAAATTTTGGCCGGCAATGCCTCATGGCGCGGCGATTTGCCGAGAGGGGCGTGCGATTCGTGCAGGTGACGCACAGCGACAACAAGGTGCAATGGGATCAGCACGGCGACCTGCGCAAGGGACACACCGAGAAGGCCGCCGAGGTGGACAAGCCCATCGCCGGCCTGCTGACGGACCTCAAGGCGCGCGGGCTGCTCGAGGACACCCTCGTGATCTGGAGCGGCGAATTTGGCCGCACCCCCACCGTGCAGGGCACGACCGACGGGCGCGATCACAATCCCTGGGGCTTCACGGCGTGGCTGGCTGGCGGCGGGGTCAAGCCCGGGTTTCGCTATGGCGCCACGGACGATTACGGTTTTTACGCCGAGCGCGAGCGCCTGCATGTGCATGACTTCCACGCCACGATCCTGCACCTGCTGGGCATTGACCACGAGCGCCTCACCTTCCGGCACAGCGGGCGCAATTTCCGTCTCACGGATGTTTCCGGCTACGTCGCCAAGGCCATCCTGGCTTGAGGCGGGCGGCGGTCAACGGGAATGGAATCTTAATCCAGAAGCGGCTCGCCACGGGTGTAGCGGCGCAGGGCTTCGCGGTTGAGTTTCAGGCCCAAGCCGGGTGTTTCGGGTATGGCCAGCATGCCTTCGGAGTCGAGCCGCCAGCTCCCCTCGGTAATGTCGTCGATGAACGCGGAGCCGGTGAGGTATTCCACCATGTCGGTGCCGGCGAAGGCCGAGGCCAGATGGAGGTCGGCGGCCAGTCCCGCGGCCGTATTCCACCCGTGGGGGATGAACCGGACGCCGTGCTCCTGGGCCATCCAGGCAATGCGCCGCTCCTCGCTGATGCCGCCAACCTTGGTGACATCGGGCTGCACGATGTCCAGCGCGCGGGCCTGCAACCACGGCTGAAAGGCCTGGCGCCGGGTGAGCACTTCGCCGCCGGCAATCTGCACGGGCGAATGTTCGCGCAGCCGGACATGATCCTCAAGGGCGTCGGGCGGCAGCGCCTCCTCGAACCAGTGCACGCCGTATCCGGAGAGCATGTGCGCGGTGTTTAACGCCCACTTGTAGCCCTGCGGCCAAAACGCGTCGCTGGCGCCGGCGTCCACCATGAGCCGGCACTCGTCGCCCACGGCCTCGCGCGCGGCGCGCACGATGGCCTCGTCGGTGGCGCAGTTGCGCCGGCCAAAGGGGCCCCAGCCGATTTTGAAGGCCCGGAAACCCTGTGCCTTGACGGCGAGCAGGCGGTCGCGGAGCACGCCCGGCTCGTCCATCAGAAGCGAGGCGTAGGGCTGGACACGGTCGCGATAGCGGCCCCCCAGCAGACGGCCGACCGGCTGGCCCGTGGCCTGGCCCAGCAGATCCCACAGCGCGATGTCCACACCGCTGATGGCGTGGGTGATGCTGCCGCCGCGTCCCAGCCAGAACATGTGAGCGTGCAGTTTTTCAGACACGCGCTCGGGCTCCAACGCGTTCTCGCCTTTGTAGAGAGGCTCCAGCACCGCAAGGGCCGCGCGCACCAAGGCGTCGTTGGTGAACACACTGCCCAGGCCCACCGCGCCCTCATTGGTATGCACGGCCACCAGCGTATGCACGCAATCCTCCGGACGCAGTTCGTTGCTCCAGCCGCCCTCGGGAGTGGCGCCGCGCAGTCCGGCGCAGCGAATTTCGCGAATCTTCATGCGCCGCCATCGTAACCATCGGCGGGGCGCCCCCCAAGCCAAACCACGCCCGACGAATGAATTGAATTGCCTTTGCTCACACGGTGGTTCTGGCACATCCTGCCCAAAGATGAAGGCAAGTGAAACCCTCCACGGCAGGCGCGCGGCGCTGGCCATGCTGTTGATGATGGGCGTTGCTGGAGGATTGCAGGGCGCGCCCGTGCACGCGGAGATTCAAAAGACGGCGGTGCCGTTCATCCAAAAGCACTGTGCGCAGTGCCATGGCGGCAAGGCGACGAAGGCGGGTCTGGACCTCGTGAAGGCCGACAAGGCCGATGAGGCCGTGCTGCGGGATCGCAAGCAGTGGCAAAACGTGCTGCGGCAAGTGGGGGCAGGAGAGATGCCTCCGGCAAAACAGCCCCGGCCGACCGCGGCGGAAGTGGAGCAGTTTGCGCGGGCCGTCGAGGCTGCCTTTGAACGCGCCGAACTGACGATGCGGCCGGATCCGGGCCACGTGACGATGCGGCGGCTCAACCGCGCGGAGTATCTGAACACCGTGCGCGACCTTCTGCACGTGGACTTCGACCCGACGGAGGGTTTCCCTGCGGATGAGATCGGGCACGGTTTTGACAACATCGGCGATGTGCTCACGATTTCGCCACTGCTCATGGAGCGGTACATGGACGCCGCCGAGGCCATCGCGCAGCGTGTCATTCTGGAGCGCCCGCCCAAGCCCGCCATTCGCTACCTCTCGGGGCGGTTCCTGCAGCCCAACAACGCGCAGACCTCACAGGGGCGGTTCCGAATGATGGATGCCAATGCCACCGAACCCGTGCATTCCGGGCCCTTCGCGGCGCCGGGCGATTATCTCAAGTTTTCCGCCAACGATGAGCTCATCTTTCGCGCCACACTCTACGCCGAGCCGCGCGGCAAGGCGCCCGTGAGGGTCGCTCTCTTCCTGCAGGGAAAGGATCTGCCCGGACAGGCCACGGAAGCGGAACTCAAGGAGTTGATGGGCGCGGGCCTGCCCGGCATGAAGCCGATGGCGATCCTCAAGACATTTGAAATCACAGCGCGCGACGCGGCGCGGCCGCAGACGGTGGAAATTCCCATCCGCCGCGTGGGCGGCATCAATCGCGCAGGCATTGCGCTCATTCGCCCGCCGGAGGGCGAGGCGCCCGCCAAGGTGTTCATCGAGCATCTCTGGAGTGAGGGCCCGCTGGAGACGCGCCCAGAGTCGCAACGAATGCTGCTGGCCTGCACCCCGGGAAAGCCCGTGGCCGAACAGACCCGCGAAGTTTTGAACCGGCTCCTGTCAGGTGCCTATCGGCGGCCTGCCACGGCGTCGGAGATGGACGCGATGGCCGCATTGGTGGCGCGAACAGCCGCCTCCGGACGCACCTGGGAGGCGGGGGTGCAACAGGCTTTGGTCGCGGTGCTGTGTTCGCCGAAGTTCCTATTCCGCGTGGAGCAGGATTCCCGCCCACAGGCAAAGCAAGCGCATCCGCTGGACGAGTATCAGCTTGCATCGCGGCTGAGCTACTTTCTCTGGAGCACTATGCCCGACGCTGAATTGTTCGACCTCGCAGGGAAGGGCCAGCTCACCGCCCAGCTTGATGCGCAGGTTCAGCGCATGCTGCAGTCGCCCAAGACCGGGGCGCTTGCGCAGAACTTCGCGCTGCAATGGCTTCAATTGCAGCGCCTCAAGACCGCCGCGCCGGATCCCCGCCAGTTTCCCGCCTTCAACGACGCGCTCAAAGAGGCCATGCTGCGCGAGACGACGCTCTTCTTCGGCGAAATCGTGCGCGAGAACCGCACGGTGCTGGATCTCATGGAGGGGAACTTCACCTACCTCAACGAGCCGCTGGCACGTCTTTATGGGATCGCCGACACCGCGGGAAACCGGCTCAACCAAAAGAAGTCCCAGCCCGGCGGCCAGCCCATCCCGCGTGATGCCTTTGTGCGCGTCTCACTGCCGATGGCCGAGCGGGGAGGAGTGCTCCTGCAGGGCAGCGTGCTCACCGTCACTTCCAACCCCACGCGCACCTCGCCCGTCAAGCGCGGCCGCTGGGTGCTCGAACAGATGTTGGGCACCCCGCCGCCCGCGCCGCCGCCCGATGTGCCCGAGCTGGACCGCCAACAACAGCTCACCGGCACGCTGCGCCAGCGCATGGAACAGCACCGGAAAAACCCGGCGTGCGCCAGTTGCCACGCGCAGATGGATGCGATGGGATTCGCGCTGGAGCACTACGACGCCATTGGTGCCTGGCGAGAGATGGATGGCAACCTGCCGGTGGACGATGCCGGTGCCTTGCCCGACGGGAAGTCGTTCGCCGGGCCTGCTGGTCTCAAAGCCCTGCTGCGCGACAAGCGCGAGCTGGTGCTGCGCAACCTTGCTGAAAATATGCTGACCTATGCGCTGGGGCGCGGGCTGGAATACTACGATGGCCGCGCCGTGCGGCAGATCGTCGCCACCACGGTGAAGGAGGACTTTCGGTTTGCATCGCTCGTCAGTGCCATTGTCCGGAGCGACCCCTTTCGTCTGCGCCGTGGATCCGAAGCGGGCGCACCTGAATAGACAGCGCGCGGGCCGCTTCTAAACGAGCGATGAGCGGACACAACCTGTTGACCCGGCGCGCCGTGCTGCGCGGCATGGGTGCCACGCTGGCGTTGCCCTGGCTGGAGGCGATGGGCCCGCAAACGGGCTGGGCTGGCGGCGCCACTCCGGCGGCCAAGGCGGCGCCCAACCGCATGGCGTTCCTCTACGTTCCCAACGGGAAGAACATGGTGGACTGGACGCCCAAGTCAGCCGGCGAACTCGGTGAGCTGCCCGCCATCCTCGAACCCCTCGCTGAGCACAAGAAGGAGTTCTCCATTCTCACTGGCCTCACCGCCGACAAGGCCCGCGCCCACGGCGACGGCGGCGGCGATCACGCGCGCGCGCTGGGCGCGTTCCTGACGGGCGCGCAGCCGCGCAAGACCGACGGCACCGACATTCGCGCGGGCATTTCGGTGGATCAGGTGGCGGCCTCGCGGCTGGGCAGCCAGACGCGGCTGGCCTCGCTGGAGATGGGCACGGAAGCGGGTGCCATGGCGGGCAACTGCGATTCGGGCTACTCGTGTGTCTATTCGTCCACCATGTCGTGGCGGTCGGCCACGCAGCCGCTGCCCAAGGAAGTGAACCCGAAGCTCGTCTTCGAGCGTCTGTTTGCCGCTGGTTCCGCGCAGGATCGCGCCCGGCGCGACGCCCAGCGCAAGAGCGTCCTCGATCTGGTGAAGTCGGATTTCGAAGAGCTCAACGGAAAACTGGGCCGTGGCGACCAACGCAAGCTTGACGAATTTGCCACGGCCGTCCGTGACATCGAGCTGCGCATCGAGCGCGCCGGCCGTTTTCCCGAGCCCAAGGCGCCCGCGGGGTTTGCCGCGCCCGCTGGTGTGCCCGACAGCTTCGAGGCCCACATCCGTCTCATGTGCGACCTTCTGGTGCTGGCATTCCAGACCGACACCACGCGCGTCTGCACGTTTGTGCTGGCCAACGAGGGCAGCAACAAGCCCTATCCCTTTATTAACGTCGCGGAGGGCCATCACGATCTCTCACATCACGGCAACGACCCCGCGAAGAAGACGAAGATTGCGGCGATCAACCGATTCCACACGCGGCAGCTGGCCTATCTGCTGGGCCGTCTCAAGTCGGTGAAGGAGGGCGATGGCACGCTTCTGGATCACTGCATGGTGGCCTACGGCAGCGGCAACTCTGACGGGAACGCGCACAATCATGATGACCTGCCCGTGCTGCTCGCCGGGCGCGGTTGCGGCACGCTGCGGCAGGGGCGCCACCTTGTCTTCCAGAAGGAAACGCCGCTCAACAACCTCTGGCTGGCGATGCTCAATCGCATGGATATGCGCGTCCAGCAACTGGGCGACAGCACCGGCGAACTCAAGAACCTGGCGGCCTGATCCCCCCTCTAGCGGGCGCGCCTGAACAGCGTTGCCACGGGCTCAAACGAAACGCGCTCATCCAGCGGAAACATCGGCCGCGCGCAGCGTGTGTGGCCTAAGCTCAGCAGATTTGCGCTGGTGGATCCGGGCGCGTCCACGTCCACGTAGCGCGCCGCCCACGCCTTGAACATGTGCTCCTCGCAATGCGGCGACTTCACCACCACGGCGCCAAAGTGCCGTGGATCCAGTCCGTGCGCGAGGAACAGCGCGCGGTCATAGAGGCTCACCGCGCGGCTGGTGACAATCAGCGTGAAACCGCCAGACTGAATCACCGCCGTGCGCCCGGCCTGCCACAACTCGCGCGTCGTCTCGCTGTGGAACCATCCATCGGAGAGCATCCGCACACGGCCCTCGATGGGCAGCGGCGTGAAGCGCCCGCGATCCAGCGCCCCGCCCACCGTTGTCTTTACCGTGTGGCCCACGCCGACAGAAAAGGCTGCATCCACCGCGCCGGGATCCACGATGGGAATGAGTGCGCTGCCGCGGTATCCAGCTTCGAGCAGCGCGCGCAAAATGGCATTGCTGTCGCCCGATGCTCCGGAGCTGGTGGCATCGGCAGCGTCCACCAGCACCACGGTGCCGGACTTGTTCTCCGTTGTGATGCGCGCCGCGTCGGCGAGGCTCGTGAGCGGCACCTGCATCTTTTCGTGATGCTCCCAGAACAGGTTCGCGATGCGCAGCGCTTCGCGTTTTGCGCGCGCCGCGTCGTTGTCGGTGACGACGAAACTGTTTGAGGCGAGCGCCGGAACGTCCGTGAAGGGATTGCCCCACATCATGGCGGCCGAGAGCCCGCCGGGACTTTGCTCGATGGCCTTCGCCGCGTTCACGGCGTGGCGGATGAAGCCGGTCTCGGTGATGAGTTCGTCGCCGCGCACGAGCGCGGGCACCGTGACTTTTGCCGTCACGGGTTTGACTTCGCCCGCGAGGATGCGCAGGAGAAGCCTTGCCGCACGCGCGCCGGTTTCGAAGAAGTCCACATGGGGATAGGTGTGAAAGGCCACGGCTGCGTCGCTGTGTTCCAACATTCGATCGGTAAGGATGCCGTGAAGGTCGAGCGAGATGACGATGGGCACACGCTCGCCGACGATCTTTCGCGTCTCGGCGAGCAACCAGCCTTCGGGGTCGCCCTCGTTCTCCGTCGCCATAGCACCGTGCAGGGAAAAGTAGATGCCGTCCACCGGCGGAGCTGCCTTGATGCTCGCGAGCAATTCGCCCGCGATGCGGGAGAATGCCGCATCTGCCAGCGTGCCGCCGGAGGTGATGAAGTGGGCACTGCACGCCGGCACGAGTTCCAGGCCCGGTGTCGCATCGAACACACTCAAAGCCCCGCCCACCTCGCTGCGCACGCCACGGTGGTAATCCAGAAGCGCCTGCCCATGCCGCATCGTGAAGTCCGCATAGCCGCTCAGCACGGGATTAAACGTGGACACTTCCTGTTTGCATTCGGCGATGAGGATGCGCGGCATGGTGAGGGGAAAAGGATAGCCCGGCCTGCGGGCGTCAACAAGGGCGTAGGGTGGGCCTTTATCCGTGCGACAGGAGCTGCCACACCATCGCGGCGGATATCGCCCCATAGGCCAGCGCGCAGAGCACGAGTGCGGCGCGGCGCCATGCCGGCGGTCGCAATGAAGGCGGCAGCAGGGTGGTGTTGACCTTTAGGATTTGCACTGCCGAGAGTGCCGTGATGGGCGCGGCGGTGGCTCCCAGGATGGAGAGCAGGGTCTTCGCGTCGCCGAGAAATGCGCCCACCACAGCGACGAGGGAGAACGCCAGCAGCAACACGCCGTAGATTCGGCCCGAAGGCATTTGGCGAACACGCGGCGCACACGCCCACAGCAGGTCGGTGAGCAGCCGCGCGAGCACGTCCGCGTTGGTGAGTGCCGTGCTAAAAAGGATCCAGAAACCATTGAGCAGGCCCAGGAGCCAGAACCCTTCCCACACCTTGCGCATCTGGGCGGCCTGGAACACGCCCGCAGCAACGCCGGAAATACTTAAGCCTGGCTCGAACAGGGCCGCTGCCAGATTGACCATCAGGAACATTCCCACGAGGCAGCCGCCGGCCCACAACAGCGACTGGTCCACCACGGCGTATCGCCACCAGCCACGCCAGCGCCGCAGATTCTCGTCGTTGATAGGAAATACGGCGCCGGTGGGGGAAAGGGTTTGTTCGCGCGACCAGACCCCGCCCAAGTGGCCGGTGGCTGCGCCCATGCCGAATCCCTTGTCGCGAAACCAGCTGGCCACCGCCAGATTTCCCACGCCGCCCGCTCCTGCCAGGGAAGCGAAGACGGCGAGCATCACGAAGTCGACATCCTGCGGCCACGCGCCCACATGGAGGAATCCCACGGCGGTTCGGCCCCATTCGCGTGCGGGGACAAACGCGAGATTGGCCCAGACCAGAAATGCGAAAATGAACGCGATCATTCCCCAGGAAAGTTTTTCGAGAAGGCGTTCGACCCTCTTGCCAGAGGCGAGAATGAGCGCCGCGGCCACCACCAGCGCGACCGTGATCCATTGCACCGTCGGCTGGTCACCTGCGCCGGGCGTGCGCCCGGCTGCCATGGCAAAGACGATGCCCGCGCTGGCGGCGGCGGCGGCCGGCAGTCCCAGTTGGGCGATGGCGCCGAGCGCATACAGCGGGCCCCACAGGCGCGGGCCAGGTTGCAATCGCATGATGCCGGTCAGGATGGGTTCGCCTGTGTAGAGCGTGTAGCGTGCGGCTTCGAGGTTAAGCAGGCATTGGAGGATGAACGCCGCCGTGGCCAGCCAGAGCACGCTGCGCCCGTGCTGCACCACGAACATCGGGCCGACAATCCACTCGCCCATGCCAATGGCGCCCACCAGCAGGATCGCGCCGGGTCCGATGGTGCGCAGCGTGTTGGTGAAATTAAAGGGAAGCGGCTCGGGCAGCTCGCCCACACGCCACGGTGGCAGGCAGCCGTGCGGGGGCTTGGCGTCAGGGTGCATGCGGTGCGCCCGCGATTTTCTCGGCCGCCTGCATGAGCCCGCGCATATAGCCGTAGGCAAAGAGGCGGCCCAGCATGGTGTAGCCCGGTTCGCCCGCCTCTTCGCCGACAAGCTGCGGCACATGGTCGGGCCGCATGGGCCCGGCGAATCCCACTTCACGATACGCCGTCATGGCCGCGACCATGTCCGTGGGGCCCGCGTCATGAAACGTCTCCACAAAATGCCCGGGCCCGCTGCCCCGTACATCGCGAAAATGCACGTAGCGAATATGCGGGCCCAGCCGGCGCACGGTCGCGGGGATGTTCACGCCCATCGCCGCGAAGGTCCCCTGACAGAAACAAATCCCGTTGTTCGGGCTGGGCCGCAGTGACACCAGACGCTCGAGATTCTCCACCGAGTTCATGATGCGCGCCTTCCCCAGAAACTCCGGAATCGGCGGGTCGTCCGGGTGCATTGCCAACTGCACGCCGCATTCTTCTGCGACGGGCACGAGTTCGCGCAGCAACCGCTCCAGATTGCGCCAGAGTTCGTCCGCGCTGATACGGCCTGCGTCGATGGACGCGGCGGTTGCGCTGAGCGACACGGCGCGCTCGGCGGCGCGCAGGTCGAACTCCGTCACGCGCGCCCCACCGCGCGCGGGAGTGTCCACGCGGGTGCGCACCCAGTCGGTGCCCGCCATGAAGTTGTAGCAGAGAATCGGAATCCCAAGCCGGCCCATCTGCCGCAACAGCGACTGGAGTGCCGCCAGCTCCGCGCCGTCGTGGTCGCGGCCCATCTTGATGCGTTCAATGGGGAGATAACCCTCCACAATGGCCAGTCGCATCCCGTGCGCCTCGATTTGCGCCTGCGTCCTTGGCAGCGCCTCCTCGTCCGGACCAAGATAGCGCACCGTGATGTCCTGCACACCGCACTGGGCGGCGAGGGCAAGGTGGTAGTCGTCAAGCGGGGTGAGGACGGAGGCCAGTCGCATCGGCAAGGTGGGGATGTCTTGCAGCCAATCTCACATGGTGGCCGCTGGTCATCAAGCGGGAAGGCCCGCGTGTGCCGCAGCGTATTAGTCGCGCATCGACTCCAATGCGGGCAACCTCTACGCTGTCCCTCGTGACCACTCCGGGTGCTTCCGACCGCGTCGCCACGCGCATCGTGTGGGGGATGGCTGTGGGGTTGGTCGCGGGCATTCTGCTGCGAACTCTCTTCGAGCGCGTGCCGGGAGCCGAGGCGCTCTTCGGCGTGCTTCCCGAAAGCGCACACGTTTCGGGCTGGCTCACGACTGAGGTGCTCGATCCCTTCGGCCAAATCTTCCTGCGCGTACTCTTCTTCGTGGTCGCGCCGTTGGTGTTTGGCTCGCTGGCGCTGGGCGTCGTTCAGTTGGGCCGGCTGGACCGTCTGGGCCCGATGGCGGCGCGCACGTTCGCTCTCTTTGGCATCAACATGGCAGTGGGCGTTGCGCTCGGGTTGGTGATGATGAATCTGCTCCAGCCGGGGCGTGGTCTGGATTCAGAAGCCCGCAGCAGGCTGGTGGCTCAGGCTCAGGCCACCGCGCAGGCGCGGGATCTTCAGGCGCACGCGGAAAAAGAACCCGTGCGCGTGACCTTCGCCACGCTGGTGGAGATGTTCATGCCGCGCAATCTGCTGCAGGCGGTCGTGGGGTCCGAGCGCGGGCGCTTGGGCGATGTGCTGCCGCTCATCCTCTTCGCGCTGCTGTTGGGCGCGGCGGGCACGACCCTTGCGGAGGGGCAGCGCCGCCAGTTGCAGGAGGCGCTGGAGGTTCTCAACAACCTCATGCTCACCATCGTGCAGTTTGCGCTCCGTCTCGCACCCTATGCCGTGGCCGCGCTGCTCATGAGCATCGTCATCAAGATGGGCCTTGGGTTTTTGAACCAGCTGCTGCTCTTTGTCGTGGGCGTTCTGGGTGTCATGGCGCTGCACCTCTTTGGCACGATGTCCCTGCTGCTGAAGCTCGGCTCTCGCCGCTCCCCCCTGCAGTTTTTCAAGGCCATCACGACCGTCATGGTGACGGCCTTTGCCACCAGCTCCAGCAATGCCACGCTGCCCACCACCATTCAGGTCAGCCGCGAAAAGCTGGGGGTGTCGGCTCCCACGGCGGGCTTTGTGCTGCCGCTGGGCGCGACCATGAACATGAGTGGCACGGCCACCTACGAAGGCTGCGTCATCCTGTTCATCGCGCAGGTGTACGGCATCCCGATCACGCTGGGACAGCAGGTCACGCTGCTGGCCCTCGCGGTGCTGAGTGCCGTGGCGGTCGCGGGCATCCCGGGCGCGTCGCTGCCGCTCATCATGGGTTTGCTCGGCACCTTCGGCGTGCCTCCGGAGGGCATCGTGCTGATCTTGGGAGTGGACCGCGTGCTGGATATGGCGCGCACGGTGCTCAACGTTGCGGCCGATATGGTGACGGCCGTGATTGTGGACGAACACATGGCGGCAGAAAATCCGGCGCCCGGCGGCGGCGCGCCGACGTGAGTTGGGTGGGATCTCAGAGTCCGCGGCGTTGATCGGACGGGAAGAGAAACCGGATGCCGGCCAGCACGCACAGCCCGGCAATGAGGTACGCCAGCGCCGAGTGGGTCAGCAGCTTGTGGATGCCGACCGATTGCTTCCAGATCCCGCCAAAGAGCGTCGCGAACCCGGAGACGCCCGCGCCAAAGAGATTGAGCACACCCACGGCGGAGGCGCGCGCGCCGAGCGGGATGACCTCGAAGGCCGCCGGGAAAATGTTGCCCATGAAAAAGCCACTGAGGAACCCAAAGCCTGCCGCGGCCGCGCGCGTTTCGGAGAGCGTGTTGCTGTTGCCCAGATAGTGGAGGAAGGGCGCGCAGCCCAAAAGGCCCAGCGCGAGCAGCCACAGGCGCGAGGCGGCGGTGCGGCGATAAAGCGCGTCGGCCAGGACGCCGCCGACGAGGATGCCCAAGAGGGTGGCGCCCTGCAGATAGGCCGTTGCGTTAAAGGCGGCATCGCCAAGAGAGAGCTGGAATTTCTCATGTAGGAAGGTCGGCAGCCACCCGTAGAGCAGCCAAAGACCGAAAACGAAAACGGGAAAGACGAGGCAAAGGAGCCCGTAGGTGGGTGTGCGCGCCAGTAGCGTCAGGGTTCCGGCGCGGGCAACGGCGGGGAGTTTTTCAGGCGCCGGTTCGTCCACCCCACGCAGGAAGATCATGGCGGGAATAGCGAAGACCAGACCCAAGCCGCCGAGCACAAAGAATGCCTCGCGCCAGTGGCCTTCGCCCGCCATCCAACCGCCGAACCAGCCGCCGCCCACGTTGCCGAAGATTTGCGCGGTGGTCAGTATGGCGATGGCCCGCGATCGCCGTTCGGGAGCGAACGCGCTGGCTGTGAGCGCGATGGCCGAGGGCATGAAGAGCGCCTCGGAAATTCCCATGAGCGCGCGCAACGCCAGCAGCGTTTCCGGCGTGCGCGAGAGGCCCGTGGCGATCGTCACCCCACTCCAGACTGCCAGACTGATGAGGATCAACCGCCGCTTGGAAACTTGGTCGCCGATGTATCCGGCCAGGAGGCTGCCGACGCCGTACACCCACAGGAAGTACGCACCCACCAATCCCAATTGGCGGTCGTTGAATCCCAGATCGGTCTTGAGCACCGGGAACATCGAGAACACCGCCTGCCGGTCGCAGTAGTTGAGAAAGTACGCAAACCACATGAACGCCACCAGCGCTGCGGCCTGACGCGGCGCGATTGGGGTGTGTTCGGCCGAGGCCATCAGCGTGGGGGGGCTTGCACCGGCCCTGCGCCGGAGAGGAAGGCCAGCAAATCGCGCAGCTCCACGTCGGTGAGCGCATCCACCAGCCCCGAAGGCATGGGCGAGGCATGAGACTCAGCGCGTTTGACGATGTCCTCGGGCTTGAAGGTGCGCTCTTTGCCCAGCAGGTCACGGAACACATCCACGCTCGAAGACCGCAGCAAGATGCCGGTGAATTCACTGCCGTCCTTCAATACCAGCGACGTGGCGTAATACTGGGGCGCGACATCGCGGCTGGGTTCCAGGAGGGATCGTAGCAGCGCCGACTCGTCGCCCTGCCGCGCAATCAAGGTTAAGTCGGGGCCGACCACATTGCCCCTCCCGCTGTGCCGATGGCAATTGCTGCAAAGCGCAACACGCGGGTGGAAGAATAGTCGCCGGCCCGCCTCGATGTCCGCAGGGCCCGGCAGCTTCGCCAGTCTCTGGCTCCATGCTTGCGTGTCGGTGAGAGCCGGGCGCCCTGCGCCGATGCCAGCGGGATTCTGGATGGCACCCACCAACGCCGCCGAGTCCGGAAACCGGCGCGCAACGCCGCGCAAGGTCTCCTGCGCAGCGTCCTTGAGAGCGCGGAAACGAAGCGCGCGCAGCGCTTCCTTGCGCACTCCTGCGTCGTCCTGTTGGGCCAGTGTCAACGTCAACTCCTCGTGCGCTGGCGTCGTGCTGCCGGCCAGTCCCGCCAGAGCATCAGCGCGCAGAGCGGCGGGGCGCGTCCGATCGCCGGCAATTTTGGAAAGCAGTCCCAGCGCGGCATCGTCCGGGCGAAGGCCCAGCGTGCGCACCACTTCGGCCGACAAGAGCGGATCGTCGAACGCCAGCAATTCTTGCAGCAGCGCAACGGTGAGCCGGGGATGCGCGGCCGGCGCCAGTCGCAGCGCGAAGGCTCTCAGGCGCGCGGGAGTATCCCGGCGCGCAACCCGTTCCATGAGCACCTCCGCGTCAACCACGCCGGCTTCAGGCTTTCCACGGAGCGTATTCCAGCATGCCAGCGCGGCTTCAAACAGGCGGAAGTCGAGGTTGGGCTGCAGGAGCATCGCTTCCACTTCGCTGGAAAATCCGGTCATCACCGAATCGGAAATCCAGCGGAGGCATTCAAAGCGCAATTCCGGATCGGGATCGGCCAGAAATTCCCGCACCCACCTTTCAGCAGAGGGATCCGCGCGGCGCAATGCCAGCAGAGCCCAAACGCGGTCGCGCGCAGGGAAGGCGCGGACTTGGCCCGGAGTCCATCCCACACTGGTACGGGCCAGAGCAAAGAGCGCGGCGTCGGCGAGGTGCGCGTCGGTGGCCCGCGCCAAATCAAAGAGCTTGGCTTGGGGCATGGCAGGGCTGCCTGCGCGCAGCGTGTCCGCCAGTCGCGATGCGGCGTTGGGTTGGGGCCACAGGGAATTGACCCACGCGGCCTTCGTGCGGTCGACCTCCAGTTTCCACAGGCGCCCGCGGCCATGCAGTGTGTACGAACTGTGAACCCAGTCGTTGAAGTAAAAAGCGCCATCGGGACCGGCGACAAGACACGAGGGGCGGAAATGCTCGCCGCCGCGCACGAGTTCAGTCCGCTGCGCGCGATAGCTGGCACCCTGCCGCGCCAGGGGGAAGTAGTCGATGCGGTGATGGCTCCACGAAGGCACCACGACGCCGCCTCCCAGTTCCGCAATCGAGCAGGGGCCTTCGCCGGAGGGATGGATCATGCCAAGCGTTCCACGCAGCTCGCCGTTCCAAGCCACGAAGGGATGAACGGGCGCGCTGCCGTACACCCACTGGAAGCCGTAGTCAGCGCCTTCGACCACATGCAAGAGGCGGCAGGGCGGGCGGCTGCCGGGATCGTTATCCACCGCAAAGAGCTCGCCATCGGCCCGGGCCAGCAGGCCAAATGGATTCCAAAAACCATGCGCCACGCGGCGAAGCCCCGTGCCATCGGGGCGGCAGCGAAACACGCCGCCCTCGCCGCGGCCGCTCAGCTTTGCACCATCGGTGCCGGTGAGTGTCCACGGCTTGCCAAAATTCTCGCCGAGCGAAAAGAGAAGGTCACCTCCGGGAAGCCACGCCATTCCGGAGAGCCCGTTGTGGGGATAATCGGCGGTCGTGGCGAGCGTGGCGATGGCCTCCTCGCGATCGCCTTTACCGTCCTCGTTGGTGTCCTTCACGCGCAGGATGCGGCCACGCTCGGCCAGATATACCCAGCCTCCGCCTCCCAGCGCGACATTCATGGTGGCGGAAGTCTTGCTGTAAAACACCCTGCGCCCGGTGCCGTTGCGATCGAACACCAGCAATTCGTCGCGCGCCGGGCCCTGGTAGCCCTCAGGGCGAAAGTGGGTGTGGCAGGCCACCACCCAGATGCGGCCTTGCGCATCCACGGCGATGCCCGTGGGGGTGACAAGCGAGGGATGCTCCGCTAGAAGGGTGAGCTTGAGCCCAGGCTGTAGCAATTCGATCTTGGGTGGCAATGACGCGGGCACCACCGGAGGAGGCGGTGCGGCGCTAGCATCGAAGTGCGCCGGGACCGTGAGTGATGCGATGGCCATCGCGGCCACACGAAGGAAACACAGCAGGCGATGGTGATGCACAGCGGGGACGTGGATGTGGGTGATGATGGAGGCGCACGGTTGGATTGTCCACCCGCATCGTGTCGGGTGGGCGGGGAAAGGGATTGACGGAGGGCGTTGGCGGGCGGTTGATGCGGCATGGAAAACTCCACTCCCCGCGCCGTGTGGCTTGCGTTCGCACTGGCATCCACACTTTGCGCGGCAGACTTCAAGCCCACGGCGCAGGATTCCGTGGTGGCCGCCAATGCGAAGTGGGAAATGGTCTGGACGGGGGGAGAGTTCACCGAAGGCCCGGCCGCGGCTGCGAATGGCGACATCTACTTTTCGGACATCGGCAACCGGGTGCTGCGGTTCACGCCGTCCAGCGCCAAGACCACGGTGGTGCGCGAGCCTAGCGGGAGGGCGAACGGGCTGGAATTCGATGCGGGCGGCCGGCTGATTGCATGCGAAGGCGCCTACGGCGGAGGCCGGCGCATTGCGGTTATTGATGGCAATACGTCCCGCACCCTGGCCGACCGATGGGAGGGGAAACGATTTAATTCTCCCAATGACCTGACCGTGGCGCCTGGTGGAATCATCTATTTTACCGACCCTCGCTACCTTGGAGATGAGCCGCGCGATCTGGACTTTGAAGGCGTCTTCTTGGTTCGCCCCAACGGCACCGTGGCGCTGGCCACACGGGACGTGCAAAAGCCCAACGGTATCGCCGCGCGTGCCGACGGCAAGGTGATCTATGTGGCCGACAACAATCCCAAGGGCAACCGTCATCTGCTGGAATTCACGGTGCAAGCCGACGGCACGTTGGCCGGCAAGAAAGTGCTGCACGACTTCGGGCCCAACCGCCGCGGTATTGACGGCATGACACTGGACTTGCAGGGCACCCTCTTTGCCACGGCCGGCACCGGCAACGAGGCGGGCATTTACGTGTTCACTCCTTCCGGCGTGCATGTGGCGTTCGTGCCCACGCAGGGCACCCCCACCAACTGCACCTTCGGCACGGGGCGCGAGTCGGGCGTGTTGTACGTCACCGCACAGTCGGGGGTCGAGGTCGGCGGACGAAAGCCGTGGGGACTTTACCGCATGCGCCTCAAGGCACCGTGAAGCGCGAATAGGCTTGCCTTCAACCGTGCCGGCACAACGATGAGGCGCGTGGGTATTTCCACCCGGCAGTTCAAACAATTGCAGCAGCGACTGGCACGTCCACGGCCGGAGGCCGTGACGGAAGCGCCGGCCTTGCGCCCGCCACGGCTGGAAACGATTGTCCTGGGAGTGGACCCTTCGTTGCGGGGCGCGGGCTACGGCGTGGTGCGCCTGACGCGGGCCCATCCGGCAGTGCTGGCACAGGGAACCATCCTTTGTCCGGCGGCATGGCCGCGCACGCGATGCCTGGCGCGGATTGCCACCACGTTGCGAGAGGTCATCGCCCAGTGTCGCCCCACCGTCGCCGCAGTCGAGGGACTCTTCTACGCACAGAATGCCAAAACCGCGCTCATCATGGGCGAAGCGCGCGGGGCCGCACTGGCGGTGATTGCCGAAGCGGGCCTGGAGATATTTGAAATCGCCCCGCGCCGGGCAAAGCTCGCACTCGTCGGGCACGGCGGGGCGCAAAAGCTGGCGGTCGCCAAGATGGTCCAGAGGATGCTGAACCTTGAGGACGTGCCCGCGCATGACGCGGCCGATGCGCTGGCGCTGGCGCTGGCGTGGGCGCAGGGGCAGAATGGCTTTGCCACGGCGCAGCCCAGGAAAATATAACTGCGCCGCATGATTGGTTTCGTGGAGGGTCAACTCGTTGAAGCGCTTCCCACGCAGGTGGTGGTGAATGTGCAGGGCGTGGGCTACGAGGTGTTGATCCCCCTTTCCTCGTTCGAGCGCCTGCCCGCGGTGGGCCAGCCGGTGCGACTGCTGACGCACTTGGTGGTGCGCGAGGATGCGCATCAGCTCTACGGATTTTGGACGGTGGCCGAACGCGCGCTTTTCCGGCTGCTCACGCGCGCCATCAGCGGGGTTGGTCCCAAGATCGCACTCAACATCTTAAGCGGCATTTCTGTGGCGGCGTTCCACGAGGCGGTGTCCCGGGGCGATGTGAAGTTGCTCTCGGGAATCTCCGGCGTGGGAAAGAAAACGGCCGAGCGCATCGTGGTGGAGCTCAAGGACAAGTTGGCGGCCACGGCGACGGCGCTCCCGGCTGCCGCGACGGTGGGGGGGCAGACAAGCCACGACGCGGCCCTCGCGCTCGAGGCTTTGGGATTTAAGCCCAAGGATGCGCAGGAAGCCGTGCGCGCAGCCGTGGCGGTTCTGGGGCCAGGGGCGGCGGTGGACCGGGTGGTGCGCGCGGCGCTTCAAAAGTGAGGATGAGGGCCGGACCCCCAGATTCCACCGGGCGCGCGGCGAACGGGGTGCAGCCGCTGCGCTGGCACGGCAGGCTTGCCGCGCTCATGATCTGTGCGGCGATGCGCGCGGTGGGTGCCACGCTGCGGATGCGCTTTGAAAACCAGTCGGGGCTGGATTTTTCCAAGGAACAGTCCCCGGTGATTTTCAGCCTCTGGCACAATCGGCTCGCACTTTCCATCCCCGTGTACCGCGCCTACTTCCTGCGCCACGCGCCGCAGCGCCGGCTGGCGGCCTTGGTCAGCGCGAGCAGGGACGGGGCCATTCTGGAGCGCACGCTGCAACGATGCGGGGTGCAGGTCGTACGCGGCTCCTCCAGCCGGCGCGGCCCCCAAGCGCTCTTGGAGCTCACGACATGGATGGAACGCGGGTTCGATCTGGCCATCACGCCCGATGGCCCGCGCGGTCCGCGCTACGTGGTGCAGCCGGGCCCCATCTGGCTGGCGCAAGTCACGGGGCTTCCCATTGTCCCCATCTCCGGCCGGATGCACTGGAAGCGCTGCCTGCGAAGCTGGGATCAGTTTCAAATTCCAATGCCCTTCAGTGTGTGCGACGTGCGCATCGGATGCGCGCTGAAGGTGCCGCGCACGGCGGATGAGGAGCAGCGTGAGGCGATGCGCGAGGAGCTGGAGCGGCGCATGCGCGCCCTGTCGGCCGACTGAATCTCAGCGCGCCGCCGGGCGGATGGCCGTCCATTGATTTCGATAGCGCATCCGCCGCTCCATGATGGAACGGATGTATCGCCGGGTGCCTGCAAAATCCATTTGCTCCAGGAACGCCCCGCTGTTGGTCGCCGCCGCGCCCGACAGCCACCGCAGCACGCGGGAGCGCCCCGCGTTGTAGTCCGCCAGCGCAAAGGGAAGCGGGTCGTCCGCGTAGGGATACCGGACGATCAGCTTTCGCAGATACCACGTACCGGCAAGCGTGTTGCTCCATGCGTTCACGAGGTGGGCGTGGTGGAAATCTCGCAGCCCCTCCGCATCGGCCCACTCGCGCGCCGCATCTTCGCGCAGCTGCATGAGGCCCAGCTCGCCTGCGGCGCCCTTGGCGTGGCGATCAAACCGGCTCTCGCGCCACACGAGCGCCTTGATGAGCGCCGGATCCATGCCATAACGCGCCGCGGCGGCGGCGATGGGAGGATCCTGGCTTTTCTCACGCAGCATGGCGGCCCTCCAGAGAAGCAGTCCGCCGGCGGCGCAGCCCATCGCAACGGCGATGAGGCCCCATTTCCACGCGCGCGACATGCGCACACGGTACGCCCCCGCCTTGGTGGCCGTCGAGCCAGAGCAACGCGGCTGTGAATGTTTTGCGCTCGACGCTCCCTCGCGGCCTCCTCGACGCTGGGGTGGTGATTGCGCAGGTGACATTGGAGATGGCCTTGCGCAAGGAGTATGACTATCTGGTTCCGCCAGAGCTGGCCGCCACCGCTTCGGTGGGGACTCGCGTCAAGGTGCCCTTCGGGCATCGGCAGGTGGTGGGCTGCATCACAGGCCTCGCCGACCAGTCCACCCAGACTGCACTCAAGTCCATCCTCAAGATCGTCGGCACGCCAAAGCTGGTCACGGCCAAGGTGCTGGCGCTCTCGCGATGGCTGGGCGAATACTATTGTTGCGCGCCCGAACTGGCCCTCAAGAGCGTGCTGCCCCAGTCGGTGCGCCGCGAGCAGGATGGGTGGCGCGAGCGGTTGTACGTTATGGTACTCCCGGCCCACGAGTCGCCGCCCAAGCTCACAGCGCGCCAGCAGGAGGTGCTCTTGGCCGTGCAGGCGCATCCCCCGCAGGTGGCGATGCAGGAGCTTCTAAGACTCACAGGCGCGACGGCGTCCGTGGTGCGCCGGCTCAAGGAGCTGGGGCTCGTGGAGATTGCGGCAAAGAAGGACGAGCGCGATCCCTATGCGCGCGAGACCATCCTCCCATCGCATCCGCTGCCGCTCCACGGGGCGCAGGAGCAGGCCCTTGCGGCCGTTCGCGGCGCCATGGATGCGGGAGGCGGCGGGGTGTTTTTGCTGCATGGCGTCACCGGCAGCGGCAAGACCGAAGTGTACCTTCAGGCCATCGCGCATGCGCTCTCGCGCGGGCAGGGGGCCATCGTGCTGGTACCGGAGATTTCGCTCACCCCCCAGACGGTGGAACGGTTCAAGTCGCGTTTTGGCCACGGACCGCAGCAGACGCTGGTAGCGGTGCTGCACAGCCATCTCTCCGAAGGCGAGCGGCACGACGAATGGCACAAGATCCGGGAGGGCCGTGCGCGCATTGTCATCGGTGCGCGTTCGGCCATCTTCGCCCCCGTCGAGCCTCTGGGGCTTGTGGTGGTGGATGAGGAGCACGAAACCTCTTACAAGCAGGAGGAATCGCCCCGCTACCACGCGCGCGATGTGGCCGTGATGCGGGGGCGGCTGGAGGGCGCCGTCGTGGTGCTCGGCTCGGCAACCCCGTCGCTGGAGAGTTACCACAACGCGCAGCGCGGCAAGTACACGCTCTTGGAGCTGCCCGTGCGGGCCGATGACAAGAAGCTTCCCGTGGTGCGCGTGGTAGACATGCGCCCGGAAAACTACAAGGACAAGGGGCCGCCAATTTTCTCGCAGCGTCTTAAGGAGGGCATCCTGCAGCGGCTCGACCGGCGCGAGCAGGTGATCATCTTCCTGAACCGGCGTGGCTACGCCACCTCGCTGCAATGTCCCAAGTGTGGTCATGTTTGCGGTTGCCCGAATTGCAGCCTGTCGCTGACGTACCACCGCCACGAAGGCCGGCTGCGCTGTCACCTCTGCGGCCACGCTGAGCCCGCGCCACGCGTCTGCCCCAACCAAGCCTGCGCCAGCCCCGCCATCCGCTTTGCCGGAGTGGGCACAGAGAGAGTGGAAGAGACGCTGCGCCAGCTCTTCCCTCGCGCGACCGTCTCACGCATGGATTCGGACACGCTCCGGCGCAAGGAGGACTACCGGCGCATCCTTGGCGATTTTCGCACTGGCAAGATCGACATCCTTCTGGGAACGCAGATGATCGCCAAGGGGCTTCATTTTCCCAACGTCACTTTGGTGGGCATCGTCCACGCCGACATGGCGCTGCACCTGCCCGACTTCCGGGCGGGCGAACGCACCTTTCAGCTCCTCACCCAGGTGGCCGGGCGCGCCGGACGCGGCGACGTGGA
This sequence comes from Verrucomicrobiales bacterium, assembly GCA_005809105.1. Taxonomy (GTDB): domain Bacteria; phylum Verrucomicrobiota; class Verrucomicrobiia; order Limisphaerales; family UBA1100; genus SYLI01. The sequence continues at coordinate 58,357 of SYLI01000055.1, forward strand.
GGGCGAGGTGGTGGTGCAGTCGTTCACGCCGCACCATCCGGCCATCCAATTTGCGCGGCGGCATGACTACGAGGGATTTTACGAGGCCGAGCTGGAATTTCGCAGCCAGCTCCGATACCCGCCCGCCGCGCGCGTGGCGCTCATCACGTTCAAGGGCCGCAATGAGGACGCCGTGGCGTTCGCTGCGCAGCACGTCAAACGCGAACTAGAGACAGCACTCTCGACCATCGGCGACCTCATCCTCGCCGGGCCGGCTCCCGCGCCGCTGCCCCGTGCCGAATCGCTCTACCGCTACCAGATCATGTTGCGAACGGCTGCGATGGCGCGCTTAAGCACGCGCCTCGCTGCGGTCGTCGCGGGGTGGAAGCTGCCGGAGGGAGTGGCGTGGGCCGTCGACATCGACCCGGTGAACCTGATGTAGAGCCTATGCCCGCCCCCCGGCTCGCCCTGCTCATCCCCGCGTACAATGAGGAGGCGCGCATTGGCCCGGTGCTGGTCCGTTACGCCGATGCTTGCCGCGCATCCTGGCCCGGACCGGTGCGCATCACCGTCGTGCTCAATGGCTGCCACGACGACACCCTGGAGGTGGTGCGGCAGGCTGCCGTAGGCCGGACGGATATCGAATGGCTGGATTTTCCCGCACCCATTGGCAAGGGCGGTGCGCTCATCGAAGGCTTTCGCCATGCGTTGGATCAGGGCGCAGACATCATCGGCTTTGTGGACGCCGACGGCGCGACGCCGCCAGAGTCATTCCTGAAGCTGGCCGAGCGCTGTGCCGCCGGTGAGGCCGATTGCCTCATCGGTTCGCGCTGGCTTCCCGATTCGGTGCTGCACCAGCGACAGCCGCGCCTGCGACGCTGGCTTAGCCGCGGCTTTCACGCCCTGGTTGAACTGCTCTTCTGGATGGGGATCAAGGACACGCAGTGCCCGGCGAAGGTGGCACAGCGTGCGGCATTGGAACGGGTGTTGCCTGCGCTGCACATCGCAGACTTGGCCTTTGATGTGAACCTGCTCTACGCCCTGCGCCGCGCGGGGGCAAGCGTCCGGGAAGTGCCGGTGGAGTGGACCGATCAGGCCGGATCCAAGGTCAGCGCCAGCTTGGGCCGCAGTTGTCTTGTGATGTTTCTCTCGGTGGTGCGGCTGCGGCTGGTGCACTCGCCGCTCTACCGGTGGCTGCGCCCGCTGCGTCCCATAGAGACGTGGCTCTACCTCAGCCTACGTGCGCCGCCGCCGCTTCCTCGCGCCGGTGGAGGCGCACGAACCAGGACGCCACCAGCAGATAGCCGGTGTTAGCCAGCGCCAGTGTCATCGCCAGCGGCGCGAATCGGTCTGGCAGCGGTACCGTCGCGCTCGCCCAGTGTGCGCAGCCGTAATCCATTCCCACGGCAAAGCCGATGCACACCACCACGAGCCAGGGCACCACGCGGTGATCGCCGCGCGCCAGAAGGTAATTGACCAGCACGCCGCCCAAAACCAGAGGCAGCATCGCCCATGCGAGCTTTGGAATCAGCGGGGCGATGCCCGCGTACTCGGGCTTGAAGCGCGCCATTCGCAGGGGAAGTTCCGGCCAGAGGGTCAGCCCGAATGCGATGAGCGCGCCGCCCGCGCCGGTGATGGCGAGGGTCCACCAAAGCGCGTTGGAACGCGCGAGGGTGCCGGTGGCGCTGACCACTTTTGGAAACATCACGGCAATCACCGGCCCCAGAAGCATCGGCAGCACGCGTCCCATCGTGCTGGCCGCCGCATACAGGCCGGCCTCGTTGCCAAAGTGGCGCTGCGCAAAAACCATGTCGGCGCTGGCCAAGAAAATCCCGGCGCCGGCTCCCAACGAAATGGGAACGAAGCGTCGAAGCCAGTCAGCCCACGGCACGCGCGTGCCCGCGCTGGGCGCCGGAGTGCGGCGCGCCGCCTGCCATGCCAGCGCGAGCGCGGCGAGGTATCCCAGCAGCACGCTCGACATGGCCGAGGGCGCCGAGCGCCAGCGCAGGACTTCAAAGAGCATGGCCACGGCGGCCAGTCGCACCAGTCCGTTGGCGAGCACGGCGCCGCCAAAGGCCGTGAATTGTTGCCGCCCCTGCAACGTTCCAGCCGCAAGAGGAAGCAGAAGTGCCGCCAAGGCCGCGCAAAAGGCGATGGCCATTGTTGCCGGATGGGCGATGTGCAGGGCACGCAGCGCGTGTCCTTGCAGTGCAAATAGGGCCGCGCCGGCGAGCAGCCATGCCACACCGATGGCTTTGGCCAACGCGGCCGTCGAGGCGGCCAGCTTTGCATGGTCGTCGGGCGTGCGCGCGGAGGCAGTCTGGTGCGCGATGAGGGTTTGCAATCCCACCGCGGGCCATGCCGCCATTTCCAAGAGCCGGATGGCTGCGGTGAAGTTTCCGTATTCCGCAGTACCGGCCTTCTGCGCGAAGAGGTGCACGAGATAGCAGGCGAAGCCGCCTGTGAAGCTGGCCAGACTCACCCAAGTGCCCTGCCTGAGAAATGCGGCGCGGGTCTCTTCGCCGGGCGGTTTGGCGGCCGTGGGGCCGGCAGCTTGGAGATTCATGGCGAGCGCCGGGCCACGAGGTTGGTGTAGCATCGGCCTGGCAAGGAGGCGATGAGCTCCTCGTCATCGCGAAGAGGCTTCAAAGTGCCACCGCGCGCCAGTTGATGCACATTGAGTCCGGCGGCGCGCAATGTGGCCAACATAGCTTCGGGCGACGAGCCGGCCAGTCGAAGCCCCTGTGGCCAGAATTCGGTGAGCACAACCACACGCGGCGACTGCGCCAGAGTGCGCGCCATGCCGGCCAGCACGGCGCCTTCGGCACCTTGGACGTCGATCTTGACGAAGTGCACCTGGTTGATGCCGCGCGCCTCGAGTAAATCGTCCACGGTCTCTGCGGCGACCTCCACCGAGGGCCAGCCTTTGTCCGGCGCATACACGCGATTATCCCCGCGATTGTCGGAGGACAGGTAAAGGCGGAGTGTGCCCCGGGCGGCGGCGGCGGCGGCATTCAGGCACTCGACTGGCGCGCCCGTTGAAGCGTTGGCGTCGACGGTGTTTTCCAAGTATCGAAAACTTTCTGGATCAGGCTCCAAGGCAACCACGCGTCCCGAGGGGCCGACGGCGTGCATCGCCAGCGCCGTGTAGCAGCCCACGTTGGCGCCGATGTCCACGACGGTCATCCCTGCCGCGCAGTGATTCCTAAAGAACTGGATCTCGTCGCGTTCGTACACGCGCAGGGTCAGCGCCCCCGAAACCACGGGGTCGCGCGGATTGAGCACGACGGTGGCCGGCCCCAGTCGGATGCGAGGCGGCAGCAGCGCGCGGATGACGCTGTTTGCCAGCGGACGCAGAGGCCATGGACGCAGCAACCTGCAGTAGATAAATTCAGCCCACATCCCCCGGCGGCCATCCAGCCAAGCCCCAAGCTAGCTGGGCAGGACGCCGATTGTCGAGAGGATGGATGTCGGCCGTTGTGGCTTGCTTGTCGGATGGAGGTGCCTTATACCGCGCCGCATGTCGGACGCGGCGGTGTTGCAACTGGATTTGCCTGGGCTGAAAAAGGTGCGCAGCGGCAAGGTGCGCGAGATCTTTGACCTTGGAGAACATTTCCTCTTCGTCGCCAGCGATCGCATCAGCGCGTTTGATTGCGTGATACCCAATGGCATCCCTCGCAAGGGCGAGGTGCTGACCCAAATCTCGCATTTTTGGTTCGACCGCTTCGCGTCGTTGGCACCCAACCACCGAGTGGACGGCGCCCGCTTGCCCGCAGCCCTCGCGGCGCATCCCGCCAATCTGGAGCGGCGCAGCATGGTGGTTCGCAAGGCCAAGCCACTGGCCATCGAGTGCATCGTGCGAGGCTACCTTTCAGGCTCTGGTTGGAAGGAGTATCGCAAGGAAGGCACGGTCTGCGGTATTCGCCTGCCCACGGGCCTGACGGAATCGGCCGAGCTGCCCGAACCCATTTTTACACCCTCCACCAAGGCTGACACGGGCCATGACGAGAACATCTCCTACTCCAAGGCCGTGGACATCGTGGGCGCCGAAATCGCCGCGACGGTGAGGAAACTCAGTCTCGACATCTACACGGCTGCCCGCGACTACGCGCGCGAGCGTGGCATCATCATCGCCGACACGAAGTTTGAGTTTGGCGAACTTGACGGCGGGCTTTTGTTGATTGACGAAGTGCTCACGCCGGATTCGTCGCGGTTCTGGCCCGCTGCCAAGTATGCCCCGGGCCGCGGCCAGCCCAGCTTCGACAAGCAATTTGTGCGCGACTATCTGGAGGGTCTGGACTGGGATAAGACGCCGCCAGCGCCCAAGCTTCCCGAGGAGATCGTGGCGCGAACCAAAGCCAAATATCTGGAGGGATTCGAGCGCCTGACCGGCCGGGCGCTTTGACTAAAAGGACGCGCGGGCTTGCCACACGTCGCCGGCTGGTTTTTCTTGGAGGCAGGTGGAAGCGTTGGTCGAAGACTTCGTGCAGCACGTGCGCCATGAGAAGGGGCATGCGCTGCACACCCAGAAAACCTACGCCGCGCTGCTGGGTCGGTTTGTGCGATGGGCCCGCGGGCGGCAGCACCTGTCGTGGGCGAGCCTCACGCGCCGCGACCTAACGGCCTTTCTGGAGGCCGAATCGCAGCGCCCGCGCGAGGGCGCGGCAAAGGCAAAGCGCGGCACGCTCAGCCCGGAGAGTGTGTACCTTCAAATCGCGGCGCTGCGGGCCTTCTACCGGTTCGCGGCGCGCGAGCAGCTCGTGCCGGCGGACATCGCCGCAAACCTGTCCCTGCCGCGGCGGTGGAAGCGCCTGCCGAAAGCACTGACGGGCGAGGAGGTCGCGGCACTGCTCAAGCCACCCGCACGCGAGGAGGCCCGCGACCTGTGCGACAGCGCGATATTGGAACTGGCGTACGCATCGGGATTGCGCTTGGCCGAACTGCGCGGACTGCGTCTGGAACAGCTGCATCTGGATGAAGGGTTCGTGTTTGTCGAGGGGAAGGGGGGCAAGCAGCGGGTGGTGCCGGTGGGCCGTCTGGCCCTTGCGGCGCTGAGGCGCTACCTCGAAAGCGCCCGGCCCAAGCTGGTCAAGCCGCGCTCACCGGGCGTCGTCTTCCTCACTCATCGTGGCACGGCGTTTGCGCAGGCGACGATGTGGCTGCGCGTCAAGCATCGCGCGCGTCATGCCGGGATCGCGCGCAACATCACCCCGCACATGCTGCGGCACAGTTTTGCCACCCATCTCCTAGAACGTGGCGCAGACCTGCGCGTCATTCAAGAGCTGCTTGGACACGCCAGCATCAGCACGACCGAGGTCTATACCCATGTCACCCGCGGGCACCTGGCGGAAGTCCACCGGAAGTACCACCCGCGCGCCTAAGGCGTCCCTAAGAACACTACTGGGGCTTCAATTCCAATTGCAGTGCCTCCCAAATGCGCTCGGCGGAGCGTCCGTCCGGGTTGCCAAACCAATGCTGTAGCACGGCGGCACGTTCCGGGTTCCAAATGAGCGCGTGTGTGTCTTGCGTTGTCCCCCACTCTGTCAGTTTGCGGGCGAACGCTTCCGCCGAGTCCGCATAGTCCACCGCGCCTCGGAAATCGATCAGGAACGGTTGCATCTCCGGGTCGGCTGCCTCGGCGAATCGTGGCACCAAGACAGGCTTTCCGGCAGCGATGGATTCAAAGAGCGTCGTGCTGTGCAGGCCGATGACGAAATCGCAGCGGGTGATCAGTTCAAAGGGATCCCCACCCGCGATGATTTCCACATTGGCAGGAACCGGTGCGATGCGTTCCATTGCTTGTCGGATACTGGCTCCACGATCCGCCACGGCCTTCGCTTTGATGCGGATGAGCAGGCTGGGATTGCGGGTGGCGAGGAGTAGCAGGTCGCGGATGACCGCTTGCCACAATCGAGTCCAACTCGGTGTGCCATGTGCCGACTGTCCCTGTAGGAACAATTCGGGGGTGTGGATGCCCGTGTGTGGGTCGAACCAGAAAAAAAGCATTTCCCGACGGCGGTTGTCGGCCATCACATGCTGGGCGGTGCGCCAATGGTGGTAACGATCCAGCCGGGCCATGCCCACGACCTCAATCTTGTCTGGGGAAATCATGCCGCTCTGAATCTGGATGCCCCGCTCGATCTCGTTGTAAACCATCACCCGTCGGCCCATGAACCTCCCGACTCGCTCGCGATAATACTGAACAAAGTGCGCGGCATTGGCAGGGGTCTTCAGGCCCTCTTTATGCAGCACCACGAAGGGGATGCCACGCGCCTCCAGCATCGCAGCCAGCTCCCGCTCCGCGTAATAGACATGATTGCCGCTTAACACTGCATCGAATGCGTGGCCCCGCCGTTCCAGATCATCCCACAGGCGTGCGAGGAAGGCGCGATAACGCAGCTTGGCCGCCTCGACTTCCGCAGGCTGTTTCGCGTACGTGTAGTCGCGTACGGCATCGGGCACGATCCCTCCAAACATGGCTTGAAAGTCGGTGCGTTGCGCTTGGAAGAGCCGCAATTCAGGCCGTCCTCCCAGTGCGGCCAGGATGTCCTCATTGAAACCTCCCTTGCTCAGGCTCAACAGCCGCAACGGTCGGCTTGCCCGATCTGTGCCTGAATGAAGTTCCCGGATCCGGCGGCCGATCAAGAACGCCGCAACCCTTGATTTGCCCAGAAAAGCTAGGGCGGCAAGTAGCCGCATGAACCAGAGCTTTCGGCTTAGAAATTCGATCTTCACAATTCAGCCGCCAGAAGTTGTCGCGGGCTTTGATCCAGATGCTAGCAAAACTTTATCTGCGGCGGCCATCACTTCGGCTACGGGAATGCTGGCGACGCACAAATAGGGCTGGTCGCGGGTACAGTTCATCCGCCCAAGGCGCCGACAACTGCAATCTCCTGTGAGGCACACTGCCAGGCAACGCCACGGCCCCCATGCTTCCGGTTTGGCCTTTGCAAAGAGCACCACGGTTGGAGTCTGCATCGCCGCTCCAATATGCGCGGCGAGGGTATCCACGCATAAAAGGACACTGGCCCGCTGCGTCAGCAAGGCCTGCTGCGGTAAGGTCAGTCTGCCTTCCGTGCTGCAATGCGGGATCCGGGCAAGCTGGAGAATTTTACGAACATGATCCACCTCGAGTGGATCCGGCCCGCAACTGAAGATGACCCGCAGGCCGCGTGCGGCCAGTCCGTCCGCCACGGCCGCCCAGCGTTCGGGCAGCCATTGTTTGAAAGTCCAGCGACTGGTGGGATGAATCAGTGCCCACGGTCGATCCAGTTCAAGTTGGGGGGCCGCCAACCTGAGGTCCGACAGCGTGGCCGGCGTCTCAAGCACCAAGGGGCCTGGCTCGCTGGAAATGCCCATGACGTCGGAGACCGTACGGAAGTCGCGCAGCACTTGATGCTGGCTGTACCAGTTGAAATGGGAAAGGCGGTTGAACACAACCCCTTTCCAACCCGGCGAATAAACCTGATCGTTGCCTGCCCGGATCCGGCTGGCGGAGATCAGGAGAAGTACTTTGGCGCGGTCAGACGCAGACAGATCAAACGCAAAGTCATACCGGCGGAAGGCAAAGTGGCGCAGCATGGAGATCCCGTCCCTCAACTCAGAGACTGCAGAGCGATGCCCTGCGTCCGCGTGACCGAAGGCATGCAGACGGGAAATGTCCGGGTTGTCCGCCAGAATGGCTTCGCAGCCGCGTCTCACAACCACGTCTATCTTTGCCGCTGGATAGTGCTGCCGCAGGCACCGGATCGTCGGCGTCAGCAGCAGTGTGTCGCCGATGTGGTTGAGTTTAACGAGCAGGATTTTCACGCGGCAGCCACGACTTCCCAGCCGGATCGGCGCATCAGCTTGTCAGTGCCGAGATGGGATAGGGGCGGACATGTCTGGGGTTGCGCCATCACTAGTCCCCGGCGGCACAGCTTTGAACACACCCGACGAGGGCCAATAATACCTCCGCGCCGTTTCGTGCTCGCGGTGGTCAGGGACATGGATGCTGCCAATGAGGAGAAAAGGGAAGCATGGCGGCCACAAAATTCCCAGTAGAAACATAGGAGTGGGATGTTCCAACCAGTTCTCCAAGTATCTGCAACATCAGCCGATCCAGTGATGAGTTTAGAATTGCATCGAGGAATGCGACCCTTAAGAGTCGTCATCAAAGTGAAGGTAAAAATCTTCGGCGCAGGTTCAATCGGCAATCACTTGGCTCACGGCTGTAGAAACAAGGGCTGGGAGGTGGTGATGGTCGATTTGGATGCCCGAGCTCTGCAGCGAACCAAGGAGCAAATATACCCGGGGCGTTATGGGGCTTGGGATTTGACAATCCGGCTAGCACAGCCCAACGAGGTGGCGAAAGACCCGTTCGACCTGGTGATCGTGGGCACGCCGCCTGACACTCATCTGAAGGTGGCTTTGCAACAACTGCGGGATTGTCCGCCCCGCGTGATGTTGATCGAAAAGCCCCTCTGCACCCCGACGTTGGAGGGGGCTGACGAGTTGGTGACGCAGAGTCGGGCGGCGGGGACGTTCGTGGCGACGGGTTACAATCACACACTCACGGCTAACACGATTCACGTCGAGAACCTGCTGGCGCAGGGAGTGGTGGGCAAGGTCTGCACCATCGCTGCAAGCTTCCGAGAATACTGGGGCGGCATTTTTTCAGCTCACCCATGGCTGGCTGGCCCACAGGACAGCTATCTAGGCTATTCCAAACGCGGTGGGGGCGCGAGCGGTGAGCACTCCCATGCGGTTAACATCTGGCAGCATTTCGCACGACTGACAGGGGCCGGACGGGTGCGGGAAGTTTCTGCAATGCTGGACATGGTCGAGACTGGCCAGGTTTGTTACGATCGGATTTGCCAGCTTCATGTCCGCACCGAGCATGGTCTGGTAGGACTTATTGTGCAGGACGTGGTGACTGAGCCGGCGCAGAAACTGGCCCGAATTCAAGGGGAGGGCGGGCATGTGGAGTGGCTGGTGAATCCAATGAGCGGGCAGGATGCCGTGCGCTGGCAAGCTACTGGTGGCTCGGCCGGTGAAATGCTATTTCCAAAGCAGCGGCCGGATGATTTCAAAGGCGAGCTTGATCACATCGAAGGCTGTGTGCGCGGGGCTACTGATGACTCACCGGTGGCACTGGAGCGAGGGCTCGAGTCCATGATGGTTATCGCAGCAGCCCACGTTTCTCACCGGCTCCGGCGCTCGGTGACGATCGACTACTCCAAGGGGTGGAACTTGGAAGCCATCCAACCGACAGGGGAGGCGGCATGACTGGCTTTGACTTCAGGGGGCTGTTCGTCTGCGATCTGGCAAATAATCATCAGGGCAGTGTCGCTCACGCTCTTAAGATCATTGAGGAAGTGGGCCGGGTGGCTGCCGCCAACCATGCGCGTACCGCCTTCAAGTTCCAGTTTCGAGAATTGGATACCTTCGTTCATCCAAGGCACCGCCAAGGCAGCGACAACAAACACATCCCTCGGTTTCTAGGCACACGCCTGACCACGGGCGATTTCGAAAAGCTCACTCAGGCTGTGCGCGCGGCGGGAATGATCACGATGGCGACGCCGTTCGATGAGGCTTCCGTGGAACTGTTTGACCAATTGGACATCAACGTGGTCAAAGTGGCCAGTTGCTCGGCGACGGACTGGCCACTGCTGGAGAAGATCGCATCGTTCAACCGGCCAGTGGTCGTTTCCACCGGGGGTCTAACCTTGGATCAGGTCGATGACTTGGTGAGCTATTTTGAGCATCGCCGCGTGGACTTCGCGTTGATGCATTGCGTGTCCATCTACCCCACTCCGCTGGCGCAGCTGGAGCTCAATCAGATCGACTTGCTCCGTCGTCGGCACCCCGGGAGGGTGGTTGGGTTTTCAACACATGAGGATCCGGATGAACTGACGCCTGTAGCGGCGGCAGTGGCGAAGGGAGCCCAGATTTTAGAACGGCATGTGGGATTGCCCACCGCTGAAACCAAACTCAACGGCTACTCTTCGACACCGGCCCAGATCGACCGCTGGATGAAGGAGGCCGCCCGCGCGTGGCTGGCATGTGGCAGCATGACACGCCGTCCTGCATCAGAGGTGGAGCTCGGATCGTTGCGTTCGTTGCAGCGTGGAGCGTTTGCAAGCCGCGACGTGAAGAAAGGAGAAACACTTGTTCGCGAGGATGTGTATTTCGCCATGCCTTGCGACTCAGGCCAACTCACGTCCGGCTGCTGGCGAGCCGGCATCATCGCGGCAGCTGATATGGCCAAGGACGCGCCACTGGCCTTGACCGCCATTGAATTGCCCCAAGTCTCGGAAAAGGCGGTGCTGTTCCATGCCATCCACGCGATCAAGTCCATGCTCAACGAGGCCCAAGTCAAACTTCCCACAGATTTCCAACTGGAGTTTTCTCACCATTACGGGATCCCGCGCTTCCGGGAAATTGGGGCCACCATCATCGACTGCATCAACCGTGCCTACTGCAAAAAAATCATCGTTCAGCTGCCGGGCCAGTTCCACCCCAATCACTACCACAAGAGCAAGGAGGAGGCTTTCCAAGTCTTGAGCGGTGTGTTGCAGGTGCGGATCGATGACCGTGAGCGCACGCTTCTGGCCGGGGATATTCTCGTGGTGCCCCAAGGTGTGTGGCACGAGTTTTGGACGGAGGGGGGCGTAATTTTTGAGGAGATCTCCACGACACATTTCAACAACGATTCCTTCTACGAAGACAAGCAGATCAACCAGATTCCGCGTTCGCGTCGGAAAACCGTGGTCTCACACTGGGGCCGGTACCAAATCTGAGGCTTGGCCCGGCTCCCCAAATGTGTCGTGTTCGATTTCGACGGCACGCTCGTGGATTCCAATGCGTTGAAGCGCGCCGCGTTCTTCCAAGTGTTGGCCGGACCGGTGGCCTCTGCCAGCCTAGTCGCCGCCGTGCTGGCAGATCTACCGTCGGCGGACCGGCTTGGGATCATTGCCGAGACGTTGCGACGCGTGCGGGGAGCCGCGCCGGACTCTGCCGAGGTCGGCGCATTGGCCGCCGCTTATAACGGTATTTGCGAAGCCGGTGCGGTGGCGTGCGCCGAGATGCCCGGGGCGTCCGACCTTCTGCGCACGCTGCGACCGGTTGTGCCGCTGCACCTGAACTCGGCGACGCCCGAGGAACCGTTACGCCGTATCATTGAGAGCCGCCGATGGACGGAATTTTTCACGACCGTCTACGGACGGCCCACGAGCAAGCTCGCCAACTTGCGACGCATCGCCCACGCCTCAGGCGTGCCGGCCGACTGTATGGTATTGGTGGGGGACAACGGCGAGGATGCGTGGGCCGCGAGGGAATTCGGCTGCGCTTTTGTGGCGGTGGGCAGTTTTGCTCGTGACGACTGGCCGGCGACCCCTTATTTACCCACGCTGTCCGCACTGCCTAGCTGGCTCGCGGCGAGCGACTGGACAGACTGATCGGCACCCTATGAACCCCACCACCCACATCTGCCGCATCTGCCAGGGCGCGGACTGGGAGGAACTCTATCGCGGTCTGATCCGGCAAGGGAGGTTTGGCAACAGCACTTTTACGGACCGGCTCGTCTACCGCTGCAAAGTATGTGACTCAGGATGGTTGGAGGGCACGCCGGTGGACTACGAATCTGACGCCTATCGCGAGAGCGTGGACGAAGGGGCAGGGGTGGCCGATTTTCACCGAGCTCACGATGGCGAGCAGGCAGAAAAGCTCGCTTTACTGGGAACAAACCAGCTGCGTGGGCATTGCATCATGGACATTGGTTGCGGTGCGGGATCATTTCTGGACTTAATGCGGGGGATGGCTGGCGCGACGGTCGCAGTCGAGCCGATGCGGGCATATCATGCGACACTTCAAGCGCATGGGCATGCAGTATTCCCCTACACTTCTGAAGTTTCACGCGAGTGGCAGGGCAAGGTGGATCTCGCCACTTGTTTCAGCGTGATTGAACATTTGGAAGATCCGGTGAGGGTGCTAGCCGAGATACGAGGACTGCTTGCGCCGGGCGGGCGGTTGTTGGTGAGCACTCCCAACCGCCATGACTGGCTCTTGGAACTGCTGCCGGTGGATTATCCGAAGTTTTTCTATCGCGTGGTGCATCGCTGGTATTTTTCTGCCGAGAGCCTGCGGCGGCTCGGTGCCGCAGCGGGTTTCGCACGCGTTGAGCCGTTCTTCCATCACCGGTTTGACCTTGGGAACTTCCTGCTCTGGCTGCGGGATCGTCGGCCTTCAGGGCGAGGGAAAGTGCCAGCCGAACCGGTGTTGGATGCCAGCTTCCGCGCTTCCCTCTGCGCATCAGGTCGCAGCGATTACTTGTATGCGTGGATGAGCGCATGAGGTTTGACCACCGATGAGAAACGGCAAGAGAATTCTCGCCATTGTGCCTGCGCGTGGCGGGAGCAAAGGTGTGAAGCACAAGAACCTTCACCCACTGGCTGGCAGGCCTCTGGTCGTGCACACTGCCGAATTATTGCGCGGCTTGGCCGGCATTGATCAGGCGGTGGTCTCGACCGACAGCGAGGCGATTGCCGGCGTATGCCGGTGCGCCGGTCTGGCCGCGCCGTTCCTCCGCCCTGAGTCCTTGGCGGGGGATCACATCGGCGACCTGGAGGTGTTGCGGCAGGCACTGGAGGAGGTGGAGCGCCAGGACCAGGTGCGCTACGACTATGTGCTCATGCTCCAGCCCACCTGCCCGTTGCGCACCGTCAAGATGGTGGAGGATGCCTGCCACAAGGCTGTGGACGAAGGCTGGGATGCCGTGTGGACGGTGTCGCCGTCGGACCTGAAGTATCATCCGCTGAAAGCGCTGGCGGTGGGGCCGGATGGCGGACTGGGTTATTTCGATGCGCGCGGAGCGGGCATCATCGCGCGCCAGCAGTTGGTGCCCGTCTATCACCGTAATGGCGCTGCGTACGCCCTCTCGCGGGATGCGTTGCTGATTCAGCAGACCACGATGCCAGCACGAGCCAGTGCGATCATCATCAAGGAACCGCTGGTCAGCATTGACACGCTGGAGGACTTCGCGCGGGTCGAGGCGCTGCTGCTTCAACGCGGCTTGACGTAATACGGCGGGCACCGGGGAATTTCTCTGCGGCCGATTCCGCAAGCGTGAAGTCATCGAACACCACGATCCCACCGGGGCTGACCAAGGAAATCAATCTAGGGCTTCGCGGTCTCCGGGGTGCCACCCGCAGCAGAGGCCGCCCGTGCGGCGCGCGCCTGCAGGAAGGACACAAAGCAGAGGACGAAGTACTGCCCGCAGACGATGGCCATGATGGTCTTGGTGATGGCCTCGACCTTGGCATGCGAGCTGGCCTCGACCACCAGCCCCTTCAAGGCATCGGCGGTTGAGGGCAGTTCCTTGAAGGCAGGCGCCACCACCTCCTGATTGAGGGCCCACACGGCGCCGATGCAACCCAGCGGCCCCAGCAGCACGGCCACGTGCATGACCAGCTTGCGCATCTCGGGGTTTTGCTTCGCCATGATGCCGCACGAGAGCAGGGCCACTCCAAACAGGAAAGGGATCAGCATCCCCATCGTGTCATGCTTGGCGAGGAAGAAGGCCAGAGGCCCGGTGGCGACGAGGATGCCCCCGGAAATCTGGGTGAGCAAAGGCATGGGAAGTGTCATGGCAGTGTGATTGGTTGAACCAAAGGGTACCGGGTTGCGAGAGGTTGGCCACGCAAATTCTTTTGGGTGCGCCTCCCAGACTGTAAGTGGCGCCGCCCGTCAGCCGATGTATCACCAGCAACCTTCGCAACCAAAAAGGAAACGGATGAAACACTTGATGACCATGATGGGCGCGCTGCTCTGCGGGCTCTTTGCAGCAGAGGCGTGGGGTGAAGGCGCTGGCTACGGCCAGACGGGCTACTCCAAACAGAGTGGGGGAGGCTACGGCGGTTACGCCAACAAGGGCGGGGGCTACGGCGGCTACGGCAACTCCGGAGGCTATGGAGGCGTCAGCTCCGGTGGCGGCCTTGCAGCGGGCCAAGGTGCCGGGGGCTATACGCTGCGCCAGGGGGGGACGCTCAATCGCACTCCCGGACTAGGCAGCACCTCGCGGGGAGGATACTCAGGCTCCACGGGTGCCACGTACAACCGCATTTCGGCTAGAGGCGGCACAGCGGGCGGTGCAAGCGGGATTGACCGCTCGGCAACCTTGGGCCGGCTTAATGGGATGCGCAGTGGCGGCAGCACGATGCGCTCTGGCGGCATGAGCAGCGGGCTGGGCGCGTCTGCCGGTGTCAACAATCGCATCAGTCTTTCTGGGGGCCGTGGGGTGATGCCCACGCGCGCGCCCATCACGCCTTCCACTCGAATCCGTTCCCGCTAAGAACCCGCACTCCTTCAAGCGCCCCCTGCGGGGGGGGGCCATAGGGGCGAAGCCCCTTATCGCCCTCCGCAGGAGTGCCCGCCGCAGGCGCCCCTGCGGGGAGAGTACCCCATTGACAGAGGCTGGAGACTATCGCTTCCTTATATTATACATTCTATGAAAACACTCCTGCTCGTGTTGACAGCCCTCTTTGCCGCCTGCCAAACCCCCGCCGAGAAGGCCGCTGCCAAAGCTGCTGCCGAAGCCAAAGCTGCCGCCGACGCTGCCAAGCATCCGATGGCGAAGACTTGGGCGGCCATGCGGCGGGCAGGGTTCAAGGAAGAGAAGATAAAGCAGACCCTCACGCAAGGAGGCACCGTGGTCGCGTGGGGAACGAACGGAGATGGTCAGAGCGAGGTGCCCATGGCCTTGAGTGGCGTGGTGGCCATTGCGGCGGGATACGAGCACACCGTGGCCTTGAAAGCGGATGGCACCGTGGTCGCGTGGGGAAGTGATGCCTCTGGTCAAACGAAGATTCCCGCCGGCCTGAGTGGCGTGGTGGCCATTGCGGCGGGAGGCACTCACACCGTGGCCTTGAAAGCGGATGGCACCGTGGTCGCGTGGGGATACAACGGCGATGGCCAAACCACAGTGCCCGCAGGCTTGAGTGGCGTGGTGGCCATTGCGGCGGGAGGCTTTCACACCGTGGCCTTGAAAGCGGATGGCACCGTGGTCGCGTGGGGATGGAACTACTCTGGTCAGAGCGAGGTGCCCGTGGCCTTGAGTGGCGTGGTGGCCATTGCGGCGGGAGAACTTCACACCGTAGCCTTGAAAGCGGATGGCACCGTGGTGGCGTGGGGAAATAACGACGAGGGTCAGAGCAAGGTGCCCGCTGCCTTGAGTGGCGTGGTGGCCATTGCGGCGGGAGGCCTTCACACCGTCGCCTTGAAGCTGCCCCCTGCGGCACCTGCGGTGCGGCCATAGGGGCGAAGCCCCTTATCGCCCTCCGCAGGAGTGCTCACCGCAGGTGGGGGCAACCCCTTGCCGGGGGTGCAACCCCTGGGCTAGACTGCACGCGTCATGCACTGGGCCATTGCCATTTGTCTCACAGGTGCTGCGGACGGCATCATTGCCCCCCCGCAGGGGGCCCTGCGGACGGCATCATTGCCCTCCGCAGGAGTGCTCACCGCAGGTGGGGCGGCATGATTTTCTGTGCCAGAAACACGCGCTGGGAATTCCCGCGCCCTGCCTTGGTGATGGGTGTGGTCAACGTCACGCCCGATTCTTTTTCTGATGGCGGCCATTATCTGGACGCCGGGCGCGCGGTGGCGCGTGCGCTGGCGATGGAAGAGGAAGGTGCGGCCATTCTGGATATTGGCGGGGAATCCACCCGGCCCGGTGCGGCCGCCGTGGAGGAGGCGGAGGAAATGCGCCGCATCCTCCCCGTCATCCGCCAGCTCTCGGGCCGCGCCGTGGCCATCTCCGTGGACACGCAGAAGCCGGGGGTGGCGCAGGCGGCGCTGGATGCCGGGGCGGCCATCGTCAATGACATCGCCGCGCACCGCGAAGACGAGGCGATGTGGGCTCTGGTCGCGCGCGCGGGAGCAGGCTACATTGCCATGCACATGCAGGGCGCGCCGCAGACCATGCAGCATGACCCGCAGTACGAGGATGTGGTGGCGCAGGTGCATGCCTTCTTTGCCGGACGGCTGGAGCGGCTGGCCAACGCGGGGGTTTCGGGGGAGCAAGTCGCGCTGGATTGCGGGCTGGGCTTCGGCAAGACTGCCCGGCACAACCTGATGTTGCTCAAGGAACATGCCCGGTTCACGAGCCTGCGCCGTCCGTTGGTGATCGGCGCGTCGCGCAAGTCCTTCATCGGCCAGGTCACGGGTGAACCGGTGGATCAGCGACTGGCCGGAGGGCTGGCCTGCGCCTGCTGGGCCGTGGCGGCGGGGGCGAACATCATCCGCACCCATGAGGTGCGCCCCACGGTGGCCGCGCTGCGCATGGTCGAACAAATCCAGGCTTCGAGATGATCGCCGACGCTGCCATCGCGCCGGAGTTGCCCGCGTGGATC
>SYLI01000056.1 GCA_005809105.1 Verrucomicrobiales bacterium
CCCCCATGCTCGCGCACGGCCCGGTGTCCCCGCAGGAGAATCCACTCCCGCGCCGCGATTTCCTTTCCTTCGCCGTCAACGGCATCGGCGCCGTGGCGGCGGCAGGCTTGCTGGGCGGGGGGCACTCCGCCGGTGCTGCGCCGGTTCAGGGTGAAGCCCCCGACGCCCCTCCCCACCATTCTCCCCGCGCCCGGCGCGTCGTTCATTTCGTGCTCTGCGGCGGGCTTAGCCAAGTGGATTCGTTTGATTACAAGCCGGCGCTGGAGCGCTTCCACGGCAAGTCGCTGGGCGGCGAAAGGCCCGATGTTTTCTTTGGGCAAGTCGGCCAGCTCCGCCGCAATGACTGGGCCTTCAAACGCCGGGGGCAGAGCGGCCTGTGGGTGTCGGAGTTGTTCCCCCATCTAGCGGGCGTGGCCGATGAACTCTGCGTCATCCGCTCCATGTACGCGGAGACTTCCAACCACACGCCGGCCACCTTTCAGGAGAACTCCGGATTTCGCCTCAACGGTTTTCCCGTCATGGGCGCATGGCTTTCATACGGACTGGGGGCGACCACGGACAATCTGCCGGCCTACGTCACCATCCCCGACACGCGCGGCTTGCCGGCGGGCGGCTCCATCAACTGGACCAACGGGTTTCTTCCCGCGCGGCATCAGGGCGTGGCCATGCGCGTCAAGGGCACGCCCATCGACGACCTCCATCCCGCCCGGCCCATCGCGCCGGACACCGAGGCGGCGACGCGCCGGCTGCTGGCTTCCTTAAATCGCCGCCATCTGGAGCAGCACCCCGACGAGGATTTGCTGCTGGCCCGTCTGCGCAGCCACGAGATGGCGGCGCGCATGCAGCTTGAGGTGCCGCAAGTCAGCCACTTGGAATCGGAAAGCGCTGCCCTGCGTGCCGAATACGGTCTGGAGCAGGCCGACACCGCAGACTTTGGCCGCGCCTGCCTGCTCACCCGGCGTCTGTTGGAACGGGGCGTGCGTTTCGTGCAGGTGTTTTCCGGCGGCGCTTTTGGAAGTCCGCGCATCAATTGGGATGGCCACGAGGATATGCGGCTTAACCACGGCAACGAAGCCCGGCGCATCGACCAGCCCATCGCCACACTGCTGCGCGATCTGCGCCAGCGGGGGATGCTCGAGGATACGCTCGTGCTTTTCACCAGCGAATTTGGCCGCACGCCCTTCGCTCAATCAAGCGCGGGCACGCTGGGCGTTGGCCGCGACCACAATCAATACGGCTTCTCCATCTGGATGGCGGGCGGGGGCGCGCGGCGCGGCATCGCGTACGGCGAGACGGACGAGGTGGGGCTCAAGGCCGTGACCGGCCGCGTCCACTGGCACGACCTCCATGCCACGGTGCTGCACCTTCTGGGCATCGACCACGAGCGCCTGACGTTCTATCACAACGGCATCGGGCGTCGCCTCACCAACGTGCACGGGCAGGTGCTTCGCGAGCTCGTGGCCTAGCCGCGGGTGTGGAACACCACGGTCTTGGACTCGGTCATTTCCTGCACGGCGTATCGCGGCCCTTCCTTGCCCATACCGCTCTCCTTGAGCCCGCCGTAGGGCATCATCTCCGCGCGCCATGCCGGGCCCCAGTTGATGTGCAGGTTGCCGGCATCCACGTCGCGCGCAAAACGCAGCGCCGTGTCCAGATCGCGCGTGAAGAGCGACGCGCTGAGGCCATAGCGTGAGTCGTTGGCCCGCTCGACAGCCTCCTTGGCGCTGTTGACGCGCGTCACCGCCACGGCCGGACCGAACAATTCCTCGCAGCTCACGCGCATCTGCGGGTCCACCTCTGCCAAGACCGCGGGCTGAACCAGCGCACGCTCGCGCGCGCCCCCGCAGAGCAGCCGCGCTCCGCCGCGCACGGCTTCGTCAATCCAACCGGCCACACGCGCCGCATCGGCCTCGCGCACCAGCGGGCCCACGTGGGTGCCCTGCGCCAGCGGGTCGCCCGCCACCAGTGCCGACACCCGCGTGGTGAGCGCCTGCAAAAGCCCGTCATGGGCGCCGGGCGTGGCGAGGATTCGCTGTGCGGAAATGCACACCTGTCCGGCGTTGGCGTAGCCGGTGGCGGCGATCGCCTGCGCGGCACCTTCCACATCGGCGTCATCCAGCACGATCACCGGGCTGTTGGAGCCCAGCTCCATCGTCACGCGCTTAAGCCCGGCCACCTGGCAGATGGCGCGCCCCACCGTGGCGCTGCCGGTAAAGCTGATTTTGCGCACCCGATCATCGGCGCAGAGGGCATTGCCCACGGCCGCACCGCGCCCGGTGATGCAGGCGATGGCACGCGGCGGCAGCCCCGATTCCAGCAGGATCTCGACCAGCTTGAGGGCCGAGAGCGGCGTGTCGGTGGCGGGCTTGAGCACGACGGCGTTGCCCGCGGCCAGCGCCGGGCCCACCTTGTGCGCCACCAGATTCAGCGGGAAATTAAACGGGGTGATGGCGGCGACCACGCCGCAGGGCACGCGCAGAGTGAAGCCCAGCTTGTTCGCGCCCCCCGGCGCGGCGTCGAGCGGCAGCACCTCGCCGTGCAATCGCTTGGCCTCGTCGGCAGACAAGTCGAGCGTCTCGGCCGCGCGGCTTGCCTCCAGCACGCCCTCACTCAGCACCTTGCCCTCCTCCATGCTGATGAGCCGGCCCAATTCCGACGCGCGCTCCCGCACGCGCTGCGCGGCGCCACGCAAAACGGCCGCACGATCGTAGGCGGGCATCTGGCGCATGTCGGCGGCTCCCGCCACCGCGCCGTCGATGGCCGCAAGCACATCGGCAGTGCTGGCCTCCGGCACGGTTTCCACGAGGTCGCCGTTAAACGGATTGGCGACGGCGATGCGCGCATCGCGATCCACCCATGCGCCTTGCAGAAACATCTTCATGACACGTCGCAGTCGAGGGGATTTACGGCGCCTTGGGAGAAGTTGCGCCACCTGGTGGGCGCGGACGCAGGTGGCGCTTGAAGAATATGATTCCCTCGAGCAGCGCCTCGGCACTCAAGGCCGCGCCAATGTGGTCGGCGTCCTTGACGGTATGAAATGCGGACGCCACCCCGTGCTTCATCAGCGCCTGCGACATGGCCCGGGCGGGCGCCTCGGGCACCAGCCAGTCTTTGGTGCCGTGGTAAAAGAAAACGGGGGCGTCATCGGGCGTGAGGTGCGCCGAGGGCGACGCGTCCACGTACAGGCCCGGCGCCTTGGCGCGCGTGTCTCCCAGCCAGTAAGTGAAAAGGCCGGCGTCGCGGGGCACCTCGCGAAAATCCACCGGCGCTCCGCCCGCCACTGCGGCGCGGATGCGCGTGCCCACCTTCCCGGGGTCCGCTTGTGCGTCCCGTCCTGTAACGGCAAGCAGGGAGACCAGGTGACCTCCGGCAGAGTATCCCACGGCACCGATGCGGTCGGGGTCCACCTTGTGCTTGGCTCCCGTGGTGCGCATCCAGCGGATGGCTTCGCGGCAATCCTCAATCTGCGCCGGGTGCTTGGACTTGGGCGCCAGCCGGTAGTTGATGGCAAATGCGGCGAAACCTTGCTCGGCCAATCCCTTGGCGTAGGCCGCCAACTGATCCTTGTCGCCCATCACCCACGCCCCGCCATGCACCACGAGCACAGCCGGCAACGGCCCGTCGGCCTTGGGCACATAGGCGTCGAGCAGCAACCGCGTGCCGTTGCGATCGGCATAGGTGAGGTTGCGCGTCACGAGAAAGGGGGCGGGCTCGGCCGCCAAGGAGTGCGCAGCCGCAAACAGGGCGAGCAGTCCGGCCAAGTGAAACATGAGCCAGTGTGCCTCGACCCCAACTCGCAGCGAAGCCTTTTCTCCCCCCTGCGGGGGGGCAATAGGGCTGCGCCCCATGCAATACGCCTGCGGCGGGCACCTGCATACGGCAATCAACATTGTGGCATCCGTCGGAATGTCTGTCTTGAGCACGATCCGACCCTGATCGTCCCCGGATCAACCTTACCCCAACCCGGGTCCGGCTGCGCCGGGGCAATCATGGCTATTGCCCGCCGCAGGCGCCCAGACCCGGGTGCCCCTGCGGGGCGGCGATAGGGGCTCCTGCGGAGGGCACCTGCGGAGGGCACCTGCGGTGAGCAATAAGGCGAAGCCCATCATTGCCGCGGCGCAGCCGCCCCCTGCAAGGGGTTGCCGCTTGAATGGGAGAGTGGGTGTGCTATTTTGATCGAAAGTAAGAAACCCCGATGCGCGCCCGATGTAGTAGTGTGTTGCACGAGGAACGGAAGGCCAATGCCATGAATCCAGTGATGTTAAGAATGATGCCGATGCTCTTGGGCGCGGCGATGGCGGGACAGGTTGTGATGGCGCAAGTGGCCAACCCCAAGGATTCGCGGCAGAAATTGCGGCAACCGGCTGCGCCCGCCCAGCCGGCCCCACCGGCTCCCAAGAAGGATGAGAGGCCGCAACCATCAGCCAAGCCTGCGCCGGCCGGCGCGGCGGTGGAGTTTAAGCACTACTTTCTTGAAAACGTGAAGGTGAGCGTGGCCAACGGCAGGATGAGCGCGGAGTGCAATGGCTTGCCCAATCATGAGACGGGCACGTTTCCCAACCGGGACAATCCCAACTACATTCTTCAACAGAACTACCGCTGGAGCATTCCGACCCAGCCCCAGCGCGCATCCAAGCCCAGCGCCACGCCCATGGGGCCCATCGGTGTCGCCATCAATGGCATCCCCATTTTCAATTACAAGAACGCCTCGGGGCGGGATGCCGTGAAGGGGCCCTTTGCCGAGGTGTTTGATTCCTGCTGCGGCCATCCCGATCCGCGCGGCGCCTATCACTATCACCAGTTCCCCAAGTGCATCAAATCGCCCTTCAAGGACGACCCGACCCAGCACTCGCACATCATTGGCTATGCCTTTGATGGCTTCACGATCTACGGCATCCGCGACAAGGACGGCAAGCCGCCGACGGACTTGGACGAATGCAACGGGCACTTTGGCCCCACGCCCGAGTTCCCCAATGGCGTGTACCATTACCATTGCACGGAGACATTCCCGTACACGCTGAGCCAATACCGTGGGGTCGTCAGCGCCATGGGTGGAGGCGGCGGTGGAGGTGGATCGCCGCCGCAGAAGGGCCCGCCGTCCAAGGCTGGTCCGCCTTTTAAGGGAGGGCCTCCGCCTAAGAAGGGGCCAGGCAAGGGATTCTAACGCAGCCATGGTTTCCATCCGGGCTGCGGCGTTCGTCTTGGGCCTGCTGCTTTGGTGGGCTTGCGCAACCGGGCCGGAAGTGGATGCGGCGGGACTCATCTCGAGGCCGACCGACGGTGGCGGGGAAACGTGGCATCATGGCACCAGTGCCCATCCCTTCACTGGCGTCGCCATCGCCCGCTTGCCCGACGGCCAGATTCAGGCGCGCGCATCCTTCCTCCAAGGCCAACGCCACGGTCTGGAAACCCGCTGGCACGCCAATGGCCGGAGGGAACGCCAGCAGCACTGGCGTCACGGACAACTTCACGGCAGCCACATCCACTGGGATGATGGGGGGAATAAACTCTGGCACACGGCCTACGACGACGGCGTCCCGGTGCGCGCTCAAAGCTGGCATGCCGGCGGCACCGTGCAGTCGGACATTCGATACCGGGAGGGTCGTGTGATTTCGCGCCAGGAATGGGATGCGAACGGGTCACAGCGCCAGCTGCCTGGCTTTCTGCCCAACGGCACGCCACGCCACTGATCTGAGGCGGGGCACCTGCCTTGATTTCCCTCGACGCGACCGCACGCGCTTTTTTATCGTGCCGACGATGAGAGGCTCGCAATTCTGGAGGCGCGCGGCCGCGTGCCTTGGCTCCTTCTTTGCACTGGCGGGCATGGCCCGTGCCGCAGACGCCACAGCGGCAGCCGCGACGCAACCCGCCTCGCCGTTCCTCACCAGGTACGCCTCGTTCACACTGGGACTGGAAGGCATCCCCGAGCTGAACCAGCACTCCTTTCTAGGCGTGGCACTCTGGCAATGGGTGCTGGGCATCCTCTATGTCGCGCTGGCCTGTCTGGTCTCGTGGCTGATCGACTACATCTTCCGCAACGGGCTCAAGAAACTCACGGCACGAACGCAATCCCGCTACGACGATCTGGCTTTGGACGCCGTGAAGGGTCCGCTGCGCGTGCTGGTCTTCGTGCTGCTGCTGAGCGCGGGCTTGAACGTGCTGGAATTGCCCGCGTGGGTGGAGACCTGGCTCTTGCGCGCCTTCATGCTGCTGAGCGGCGGTGCGCTCGCGCTCATGGGCTGGCGCGCCATCGACCTCTTCTTCGACTCGCAAATCCAGCGCGCCAAGCCGGAGGAGCGCGAACTGCGCGAACAGCTCTACCCGCTGCTTCGCAAGTCGGTGAAGACGGCGCTCGTGATCCTGGCCGTGCTGCTGGTGACCCACAACATGGGCCTGGACATCACCAGCCTCATCGCGTCGCTGTCCATCGGCGGCCTGGCGCTGGGCCTGGCGGCGCAGGACACGCTCTCCAACCTTTTTGGCGCGGTCGCCGTGCTCCTGGACAAGCCCTTTCGGGTGGGCGACGTGGTGCGCATGGGCGACGTGGAGGGCGTGGTGGAACGCATCGGACTGCGCAGCACCAGCGTCCGCAGCCCCGACGGCCACCTTGTCCATGTCCCCAATAAAACCGTAGGCAACGCAACCGTCATCAACATTTCGGAAATGCCCGCGCTCCGCACCCTCGTCAATCTGCAGCTCACCTACGACACCCCGCCCCACCAGCTTGCCGAAGCCATGCGGCTGTTGGAGGAGATCCTGAAGGCGGACCCGGACACCCGGGATCATTGGATGGGCATCAACCAGTTTGGCAGCAGTGCCGTGGTGTTGCACCTGCGCCATTGGTCCGTGCACACGCTCGATCAGAAGGCGCACCTGGCGCAGATGAACCGGCTGCACCTGGCCATCAAGGAGCGCTTCGCCGCGGCGCACATCGAGTTCGCCTTGCCCTCACAAACCCTCTACATGAAACCGCCGGCGGCCTAGGTGCTCTCTCGTGAGCGCGTGCTCCGGAATTACGCCACCTGCTTGACGCCCGTCCACTTGCCCGATTTGGCGGAAGCCAGCACGGCGTCCACGACGTAGTCGGTCGCCAGCCCGTCCCGGAAATTGGGGCGCGCGCCCTTGCCGTTCTCCAGTCCCGCAATGAACTCGACCATGGCGTGGACAAAGCTGTGCTCGTAGCCCAGCTGCAGGCCCGGCACCCACCACTTGCCGCAATAGGGGTGATCCCCGTCGCTGACATGCACGCTCTTCCAGCCCCGCTCGGCGCTCTTGTCGCCGTGGTCGAAGATTTGCAGGCGGTGCAGGTCGTGCAGATCCCACTTGAGGCTCATGTGCTCGCCGTTGATTTCAAGCGTGTAGAGCGCCTTGTGTCCCCGGGCGTAGCGGGTGGACTCAAAAAGCCCCAATGACCCGTTGTTGAATCGGCAGAGAAACGCGCAGGCATCGTCGATGCCGACCTTCTCCACCTTGCCCGACACGTTGTGCTTGCGCTCCTTGATGAAGGTCTCGGTCATCGCGCTCACGTTCTTGATGCCGCCATTGAGCCACAGGGCCGTGTCGATGCAGTGCGCGAGCAGATCGCCCGTCACGCCCGAGCCGGCCACCTTCACGTCCAGCCGCCACAAGCCCGTGCCGCCCTGAGGCAGTTCGGGGCTGATGGTCCAGTCCTGCAGGAAGTTCGCGCGGTAGTGGAACACCTTGCCCAGCTTGCCCGCGTCGATGAGGTTTTTCGCCAGCACCACCGCGGGACAGCGCCGGTAGTTGTACCAGACCATGTTGGGCACGCGCGCCTTCTCGATGGCCTTCACCATGGCGGCGGCCTCGCGGCCGTTCAAACCCAGCGGCTTTTCGCAGAGGATCATCTTGCCGGCCTTGGCCGCGGCGATGGCCTGATCGTGGTGAAGGTTGTTGGGGGTGGCGATGTCGATGACGTCAATGTCCTCGCGCGCGATGAGCTTCTTCCAGTCCGTCTCAACCGACCGGTAGCCCCACTTGTCGGCAAAGGCGCGCACTTGCGCTGCGTCGCGGCCGCAGACCGCCTGCGGCACCAGCTCGTAGCTGGAGGGGAAGAAGTGGTTGACCTGGTGGAACGCGTTGCTGTGCGCCCGGCCCATGAAGCTGTAGCCGATGAGCCCGATGCGGAGTGGTTTCTTGGCCATGTTAAAAAAGGGGGTTGGGGTGCGTGGTTCTACTGGGACTGGTGCCAGCCGTGGTTCTCGCGCACCTGGATCATGGCGGCGAGGATGTCGTTCCACGTCTGCTGGCGCAGGAGCACCTCGTTGGGGAACATGCAGCCGTCCCAGCAGATGTGCTTCAACTTCTTGGTGACCTTCCCGGCCTTGTCGCGGAGCCAGTAGCCAGAGTCGCGGGCGATGTTGAGCTTGCCCTTGGGATCGGTGGCGACGCAGTGGCGGCCGGTCTTCTCGTGGTCGCCGGTGCCGTAGGTGGTGCCGTCGTTCTGCGCGACGTGGAAATCAATCGTCCACGGGCGGAGCGCGTCGGTGAGCTTGGTCATCGCCTTGTGGAATTGCGCCGGCTCGTAGTGGTAGTTCTTCGGCACGAGGCGGTGCGCCTCGGCGTTGGCCCCGAGCGTGTAGAGGTGCGTGTGCGACATGTCGGCCTGAAAGCCGACGACCTTGGGCATGCCGACTTCCTCGAGCAGATTGACCATGTGCTTCCAGGAGTGCATGCCGCCCCAGCAAATCTCGCCCTCGGCCGCAAGGCGCTCGCCTTCGCCCTTCGCGATCCTGCCAGCCTCGCGGAAGGTCTGCGCGATGAGCTTGGTGACTCCCTTCGGATCCTTGTCCCATGCCGTCACGCTGGTCGCGCTGTCAATGCGGACAATGCCGTAGGGTCGGACACCGAGTTGGCGCAGCTTCTTCCCAATGCGGACGGCTTTGCGGACATGGGTGACGAAGTTAGCGCGGGCCTTTTCATCACCACCGGCGGCAGCGTCGAACCACACGGGCGCGACGACGGAGCCGACGACGAGGTTCTTCGACTTGATCTTATCCGCGAGCGCCTTGATACCGTCGTCGGAGAGGTCGATGTCGGTGTGCGGGTTGTAGAGAAAGAGATCGACGCCATCAAACTTCACGCCGCCGACATCCGCCTTGGCGGTCATGTCGAGCATCGTGTCCAGTTCAATGAAAGGCTCGGCGCCGGGCGACCCCTTGCCGACCAGCCCGGGCCACATCGCGTTGTGCAGTTTGGGGAAATTGTTCGCGTTCATAATCAGTCGCTGGAGCGCGCAAAACGTAACAGCCGCCCCCTTGCAATCAATGCAAAAAACCTGACGGGATTGCATTGCCCAAAAACGGGCATTCGATTCCATTCGCCCGATCTGACCTTTTATAATCAACCAGTTTTAGTCTAGTTTTTGGCGAGCCTATACACAATTCTACATGGTTCCGAACCTCAGCGGTGCTGAAGTCTGAAGTGGGGTTTGCGGCGTGGAAAACCTAGATCCGCCGTCCCCAGTGCCGTACAAGGATCAAATCGCTGCAGAGAGGTGGTCACTGGCAGTGCGATTTCCAACCGTTTCCTTGCTGCGCGTAATCCGACGCGCGCTTGCACCCCGCCAAAACGACGATTATCAACCGCACCCAACGGGATAAAATCACCCCCAATCAACCCGACACAAAAGTAATTCTCCATGAATTGCGCATTGTCCAGAATACAAATTCCTATCAGTCTTCTGTGGGTGCACTGATGGCAGTACTACTTGAACAGATTGGGGCTGAACTTAGCACAGTTAAGGCTGATGCGTGGCCATGTGATTGGAACAAGACACTTCACTATTGCAGAACTGAACTCATCTCAAATGCCCCCCCCTATGAACCCACTTCCAACGACGATCTTCTTCATGATGTCTTGCTAAAAATTCTGCAGCGCGGCGAGCGTCCCTTCATTTCGCATTTCGCGGAACAGTGGATTGTCGCTCTATATGGGCAATGCTTTGCACTACACGAGAATGTTAGAACCGGGCGGGGAAGCATTACCTACTCGCATGACGAAACGCTGCCAGAGCGATACAGTTCTTTTGTCGATGTGCTTTCGCCGTGGACTGGGAATCCCCAGGAAGTCGCGTTCGATCCCGAGTATCCAGAGAATGAACGCGAGGTCTTTCGGCGCTTGTTGGAACGATTTGGAACACGAATCGCACACTGTATCACGCCACAGGCGGACGTTTCAACGCTTCTACCGGCCAACCAGGCGGCCGCGTTCGCGGCCCAGAGGATTGACTTCCTTCTGTCGTTTCCCAATGGGAAGAACCTTCTGATCGAACCCGGCGATCACGATGCTCCTGCGCAGATAATTCGCGACCGGCAGCGCGACGCGGCATTTCAACAACTTCATATTGAGACGCTCCGGCCACGAAATGCGGATGTCCGAAATCCGGCATTGTATGAGGAGATCGCGAGGCATCTTGCTCAATTCAATGTGACACGATTTCTGCAACCATCGGCCAATACCGAAACGGACGAGCAGCATGCAGCAAATCACCTGTTCTTACTTCCTGCTCTTGTTGTCCGACTGGAACGACTGTTTGCGCATTTCTTTCTGCGACAGGGGCTGATTCACAGCAAAGAACTCCGGATTGGCATTATCGAGCAGGATCTAGAGTGCGCCGAACTTGCGGTGGCGAGTTTTTTAGATCGGTTGTCACGCCTTGCGCGATTGTATGGAATTAAGCTGGCGATACCCCGAATGCGGTTGTATGTGAGGCGAAGTGAGGCGGCCGATCAGGCAGCCCTTGATCAACTTAAGATGCCGGTTGAGGTTCGGGAATCTCTTGATGGGCTCCCTTTGGATGTTCTTCTTGACGTTGGCATGAAGTGCAATGCCTTGACAGAGCCCGTCTCTGTGGGCGCACCGCACGTCGGATCGGTTCGGCAGGCGTTCCCTCACAACCGGCCCGTGCGTTTCGGTTACCGCGCACAGGTCCGACCGATCGTCTTGGGCGATGACACGGATGCCGTGATGGAATCCTTTGTCCAAGACTTCTTTCGGAAATTTGCCCTTCGCCCCGGGCAATCGCCTATTCTGCGGAACATATTGTCGCAAAGGGCGACCATTGGGCTTTTGCCCACAAGCGCAGGCAAGTCGTTGTGCTATCAACTTGCGGCCCTCTTGACCCCAGGCACGACCATCGTCGTTGATCCGATTGTGGCGCTCATGCAGGACCAGGTTCAGAGCTTGGTCGAACAGTTTGGCATCGGCCGGGTTCTGGCCTGGCACGCCGGGGCACGCCTGCACGACCAGAATGTTGCTGCCCTACTCGGTGAGCACCTCATGGTATTCATCTCGCCTGAGCGCCTTCAGCGTCCCCAGTTCCGTGCCGCCATGCGCGGGTTGAATGCAGCAGATATCTTCATCAACTACGCGGTCATTGATGAAGCGCACTGCGTATCCATGTGGGGGCACGACTTCCGGCCATCCTACCTGACGCTGGAACGCAATTTCCGCGACTACTGCACGTTTCAGGGGCGGGTCCCCGTCCTTGTGGCACTGACTGGAACGGCTTCGCATTTGGTGCTGATCGACCTCAAGCGAGAGCTGAACATTGAGGACATGGGGGCGGTGATCCGGCCGAAGACCTTTGACCGGCCGGAACTGCATTTCAACCTAGTGAAGTGTCCAAGCGACGATGGTCTGCCGATATTGAAGCAGGTGATGACGGGAATTGCCAGACGACTCAACGTGCAGGATCTGGCTACGGACGCTCACGGCATTATCTTCGCCTATAGACGTAACGAATTGTGGAAACTTTTCGGGCAGCATGTCGGGGATGCCGGCAAGCATGTGTGTACCGTGTTAAACGGCATGGCTGATGGAGACCTCCGGTATGGCATCTACACGGGTAGTGCTCCCCCAGACGCCGGGTTGAATCGCGAGCAGTGGGAGGAGTACAAAAGCAAAACGCTTGCGGCATTCAAGCGAGGCGCAATAAACATGCTTTTTGGAAACACCGCCGTGAGTGTCGGGATCGACAATGAGCGGCTCAACTACATCATCAACTACGGACTGCCTCAGTCCATGGAGGCATACTACCAGCAATGCGGACGCGCTGGGCGCGCTGGCCAGCGGTCAGAATGCTATCTCGTGTTTTCCGATGACTTCCCTGCGGTCACACAGCAGTGGTTGAACCGACAGATTGACCGAATGCCCAGACGATGGGATGACTTGGGCACTGTCGCCTTCTTCCACGAAAGCAGTTTCCCCGGACAAGACATTGATGTCGAAGGTGCGCGTCGCGTTTTTAAGCAGCTAATTAATAAAGCGCCAGACGGCCAAGGGCTTGTGGAGGTTCCGGCATGCCTGAATCTATCCATGACCCCGGCCGATGCGGAAAGGACTGAGCTATACATCTCGTATTGGCTGATACTCGGCGTACTCGGCGATTACGAAGTAACCGGGATGGGGAGGAATACCGTCTATCGCGTGCGTCGGCACCAGATTGTGGAGCGGTTCCTTCAGGATCGTAATAAAGCAGTTCTGGAAGCGCACATCGTTGACAGTCTGCATCGGTACTTGTCCCGCTATCGCCCGACCTTGCTTTCAGTCGTGGAGAGAGGACTCGCGAAGCGTCCGGAACCCGACTTAAGCGCAAGGTGCAATTCCTACCTTGTTAACTTCATCTACCGGGAGATCGAGTACCAAAGACGGGAAGCGATCCGAACGATGGTCGATTATTGCAACGAAACAGATACCTCGCCCGAACGCCTGCGAGCCCGGGTTCGTGCTTACTTTGATAGCTCGGAGAAGTTTTCGAAAGGGTTGGACGCAATGGCCAATGCTGCGCCTGATTTCGCGGCGGTAGCAGCTTTACTGGACAGGGTAGAGGGATTTGACGACGCGGAACACCTTTACTGGGAAACGCGGCGGCTTCTGGAGGAACGGTTTCGGCCAGACTGGGCTGCAGCCAACTTGTTTGCGATTGCGTATCGCGAACGGGCAACGTTCTCCGATACGTCCATGCGGTTGCTGGACGATACGGTGGCCGGATTGACCGAGGAACCGCAAGCACAGGATGGAGGTACTTCCCGTTTCCTCGGCAGTTTTCTGACCTACCTGTGCCGACTTGACCAGATTTTCGGGAAACCGTTGAGTGGCCCGCTACTCGGGCTTATCATGATCCGTTTGTACAAACAGCACCGTCTAGCCTATGTTGGATTAATTGATGAAATGCGTGTGGCTGACGGTGCGCGAGAGCAGATGCGCTTACAAGTAGTCAACTTTCAACTCAAGGAGATGACAGATGCCCACTATTCACGAGTTACTAGCTGACACGCAGAAGCGATGTGAGGAGCTGGTTAAGGAGATTGACGCATTCAAGAGCGCTCGCGCGTTGAATCAGAAGGCGGCTGAGAGTCTTGATGCAATGTGCGAGACTCTTAAGGCGACAACGAAGGCGATAGAACCATTCACTGAACCTCGGGTTCGCAGGATAGCTCTGATCCTGATGGTAGCTACTGGTCTCAACGTTATCCTGTTTTTCACGATCTTGATCGTCGTTCTGCTCCGGAAGTAGTTGGATTCACTTGGGCTCATGAACAGAATTGGCCAGCCATTGGCTGAACCGTGCAGTGTCCAGATTGCAGATTCCTATGACTTTGAAGAGATCCAATGACTGCGAGTGTTGCGGCAATCTGATTCCAGTGCAGGCATTTACTTGCCAGTTTTGCGAGGCGTCCCAATCCGTGGAGTTTTTTCCCAAGATGCGCGAGCGGGTGGCCAACTCGAATTTGAAAGCCGGCATGCCGATCGTGGAGAAAGCATTGGAGCAGGATTTGTGTGAGGCGCGAGAATGTGGGGCAATGATGGTTCGTATCATTCATGGATACGGGGCCAGCGGGCGTTGCCGCTCGCAAGGAACTCAGCAGGAAGCTAGCGCGGAGAGAGGTGGAAGATGTCGTCCATGGTGAGAACTACTCCTCAGCGACAAATCAAGGGCGCAGCCTGCTATCGCGTTTCAAGGAGTTGAAGGCGTGCGAGCGTGCCGACTCGGAAAACCTTGGCATCACTCTTGTGAGACTTTGAAATGACCCTTCCCGCACACCTCGAAACGATCCTCATTGCGAGGAACCACCCGACAGAAACTGGAGCGCGCAAAACCTAACAGCCGCCCCCTTGCAATCAATGCAAAAAACCCGGTGGGGTTGCATTGCCCCGCGGCGCGCCTACGATTGCCCCTGTGCCCGAGTCTCCGTCACTTTGCCTCTCCTGCGGCCTGTGCTGCGATGGCACCCTCTTCCGGGACGTGGAACTGCAGCCCGGTGATGACGCGCGCATGCTGAGCGCCCACGGGTTGCCGGTCGAGCACCTGCGGCGCAAGTCGCGCTTCCCCCAGCCCTGCGCCATGCTGGGTGAGGGCTGCCACTGTGCCCTCTACGAGCACCGGCCCTTGCGATGCCGGCAGTTTGATTGCGCCCAGTTGATGGCCGTGGCCGAAGGCACCAGCACCCGCGCCGCGGCCTTGCGCCGCATCCAGCGTGCCCGCGCCGCCGCCGATGAGGTGAGGCGTTTGCTCACCGTGTTAGGCGAGGCCGATACGCACCGCGCGCTCCTCTCAAGGTTCCAACGCCTTCAACGGCGGTTTGAAGCAGGCGGCCAATCCCACCCTGCCACGGCGCTCTGGGCCAAGGCCGCCGCCGCCATGCACCGGCTCAATCTCATCCTCAGCCGCGATTTCCACCCACGCCACTCAACGGCGCGCCGGCCGCCCATCCAGTAATTCAGAAAGACGGTAATGGGTGTACCGGGTGTGGCTGGCCACTTGGCGTGAGTCGGCGTTGGCCACCCAGAATTCCAGCGACTCCGGCGCGAAGAGCACCGAGTGGATGTTGGAGTTCATGCAGACCGGCCGCGTCATCAGCCCGCGCGCACCCGTCTCGTCCAGCCTGCCAAAGCCGCCTTTCACACGCCGTACCAGTTCCTCGTAGCGGTCGCCCGCGCTCAGCAGCACCGCGTCCACGACCGGATGCGGCAACTGCGGATGGGCTTTGTTTGGAAGCACCACCTCGAAGCGCGTGGACGTCGCGGCGATGCCCACGGCGCGGCGCGATTTGCCCTCCGAAATCACGTAGTAGTATTCGCACGTGCGCGGACTGCGCCGCAGAATCTCCACGGCTTCGTCCAGCGTACCGGCCTTTTCCATCACCTCGCGCAGAAGCTGCGCCATCGGCTTGCCATCCCACTGGCCTTCGCCGCGACCGCCCATCTCGCCCACGGCCACGCCGCGCTCGTTCATCGCCGTGACGGTGCCGGTGAAGCCAGCGTATCCCACGTTGACCCACGCATGCCCCTGGTCGGGCTGATGCACGATGACAGCCGCGTTCTGCTCCAGCCCCACGCCCTTCATGTAGTCCAGGATGCGGCCGTGGTAGAGGCGGCCGTCCTTCGTCGCCGCGCCCCACACCGCAAAGCCGCTGCAGTGAAAAAGCTCGGGGAAAAAGTTGGCCAG
Source organism: Verrucomicrobiales bacterium (assembly GCA_005809105.1). GTDB lineage: Bacteria > Verrucomicrobiota > Verrucomicrobiia > Limisphaerales > UBA1100 > SYLI01. The sequence continues at coordinate 15,470 of SYLI01000056.1, forward strand.
CCGCGCCTCCTCCGGCTCCACGCCCGCGGCGCGCGCCATCGCATCCATCTCCTCGGTGTAGCGCCGGTCCACAAACTTCCCAAACCGCGCCTGCGCCTCCTCGATCTCTGCGAAGAACCATCGCCCCTTGGCGAAGGAACTGCCTACGCCCACGCCATAGAGCACGCGGTCCACCAGATCGCGCGCTTGCGCCCTGAGCAAAACGCCATGTTGTTCGCCCATCTGTGCGGGCGTGCCCTTGAGAAAGAGCACACGGGTGCCATCGTGCTGCTCCAGCCGACCCTGCCCGTGGGTGGCCAGTACGCGACGCTCGCCTGTCACGGGCCCCAGTGTGGGAACCTGGTTTTGCGCCAGTGAAAGGGCTGCGGGGAAAAACCGCATCAGGTGGCTCAGCGCCACGCGCTCCACCCGATCCTGTGCACGCGCTGGCAGTTTCCACGCGTCCGCCTGCGGTGCCGCCACCCAACGTGAGCCCTGCAGTGCCACAATGAACGCGTTGCCTTTCGCGTCCTCCCAGCCCACCCGCGCCGGCAGCAGGTCGTCTGTGCGCAGCCAAAGGCTCAGGGTGCCCGGGGGAAGTTTGAGCAGTTGAATGGCCTCTGGCCGTGGCGTCACGAGAAGCACGTGGCAATCTGCGCCGTCCACCTTCTCGCCGGGCCTCGCCTCGACTTTGCAAAGCAGGGGCAAGAGGCGCAGCTGCTCCTTCGGCAGAGGCAGCTTCCACGGCGGCAGCCGAGTCGTGTCCAACTTCTCCGGTGCGCTGCCAAATCGCGGCACGCCCGCAGTGCCCACCACTCCAAACTTTTTTTCCGGTGCAAAAATCCACACCTGCTGCCCGTCGCGGCAGGCTTCATACGCCTGCCCGCCCACCTGCGCGGCCACGCGCAGACGGTCTGGCGCCTGCCATTGCAGTCGCACCTCCTGGCCCAGCGCCGCTTGGTAGTCCTGCGGCGCGGCCAAGACCTTGAGCTTGGTGGAGAACATCTGAGGCGCGGCGGCCGCAGACGGTTCGACAAGATCCGCCACCTGCGCCAAGGCTTTGGCCAGAAGCTGTGTCGGAGACCCTTCTCGTGTGGCGGAAATTCCCAGCACCGGCCCACCCAGCACCACCAGCAGTCCCACCCACAGGCATATCTTTCGCATGGAGGCATGGTACGCGCCCGTGGGCTTGATTCCACATCAATCGCCCGCGCCCCATGGAAAGGGTGGCAAGCTCGCCTGCGGGTGCTACCTTCGCCCCATCATGAGCCCGTCCATCCCGCTGTCTCTCCGCGCTCTCGCGTGGCCACTGGCACTGCTCGCCTTGAACGCACCGGCCATCGCCGCCGACGCATGGCCGGAGCTGCCCGCCAAGGACGGTGCTGCGCAAATCCCCGCGCAGGAGTGGCTGCTGCGGCCGGGCCCGCGGCGAGTGGAGGTGCAGGTGTATTATCCGGACGGAACAAGGCTGAGCGTCTGCCCCAGCACGGGGATTTTTTTGACGCTGCACAATTGGGGCGGCACCCACTGCGTGGGCACGGCCAGCCCAAAGGAGCTGGCACGCCAGTTCGACGTGGTTGCCGTGTGCGTCAATTATCTGCAGAGCGGCAATGCCGACGCCATCAACGGGCCTGAGCCCTACGACTTTGGCTGGCTGCAGGCACTGGACGCGTTGCGCGCGCTCTGGTGGGTGAATGACCAGTTGGACCGCGCGCGCGTGCCCTTTGCCCGCGGGCGGATTTTTGCCACGGGCGGTTCGGGCGGCGGCAACGTCACGCTCATGGCCAACAAACTTGCGCCCCGAACCTTTGCACTCGTCGTGGACATGTGCGGCATGAAAAAGCTCTCCGACGACATTGCCTACAATCTGCCCGGCGGCAGCTCGCTTGATGCGCGCTACCGTCGCGAGGAAGGTAGTCCGGCGCACTTGGCAGACGGCGCGCAGGAAATCCGCTTTGTCGGCCATCCAGCGCACCTTGCGGAAATGCGGCGGCTGGGTAGCACGGCAAAAATCATCTCCGTCCACGGCGTGGAGGATGCGACGTGTCCGTTCGCCGACGCGCAGGAGATGGAGTTTAACATGAAGCGCGCGGGCATGGACTTCGTGCCGGTGTGGGTGACACCGGCGATGAAAGATGGCCAGGTCTTCACCTCCACCGGCCATGCGCTGGGCAATCGCACGCTCATCCCCGACAAAGTGGCGGGACGCTGGTTGCGCGCCGAAAGCGCCGACGCCATTAAACGCAAGACCCCCTCCGACTTCGAGCGTCGCGATGTGGTGCGCTACGGCACCCGCGACGGCGCGTATGAGATTTCGTATGCCGCGGGGTATCCAGTGGGGCGCTTCGTGGCAGCAACGCCCGCGCCGGTGTACACCGACCGCTTCGACGTGCTGCGCGTAGAGGAGGGCAATGGCAGCACACCGGTGGCGCAGGCCCAATCACCCGCGCAATGGGAGCCGCGCCGGCGTCACATCCTGGCGGCCATGGAGCGCGTGATGGGCCCGTTGCCCAATCCCGCGCGGCGCGTGCCGCTCGACATCCGGGTGTTGGAGGAGGTGCGGCTTGATGCGGGCCTCATTCGTCGCAAGCTCACATACCAAAGCGACGCCACCGACAGGGTTGCCGCCTATCTCTTCCTGCCGCCGACCGAGGCCAACGCCAGCCGTCCGGCCGTGTTGTGCCTTCACCAGACGGCGCGCATCGGCAAGGCGGAATCCGCCGGCATCGCGGCCAACTCCCTGCAGTACGCGCTCGACCTCGCGCGGCGCGGCTTCGTGACGCTTGCACCCGACTATCCAAGCTTTGGCGATTCATCCTACGACTTCGACGCCCGGCACGGCTACGTGAGCGGCACCATGAAAGCCATCTGGGATAATGTGCGCGCCGTGGACTTGCTCGAGGGCCTTCCCGCGGTGGACGCCACGCGGCTGGGCGTGATCGGCCATTCCCTGGGCGGGCACAACGCGCTCTTCACGGCCGCGTTCGAGCCGCGGCTGCGCGTCATCGTGTCGAGCTGCGGCTTCACCACTTTTAAGAAGGACGACCTGCCCAGTTGGACGGGCAAGGTCTACATGCCGCGCATCGCCTCGCACTTTGGCAATGACGCCGCGAAGGTGCCCTTTGATTTCCCCGAGATCATCGCCGCGCTGGCGCCGCGCCCCTTTCTCGCCTGTGCCGCCGTGAAGGATTCCGACTTCGACGTGGGCGGCGTGCGCGACACGCTGGAGGCCGCGCGCAAGGTGTACGCGCTTTACGGTCGCGCGAGCCAGCTCATGGGCTACTTCCCCGACGCGCCCCATTCCTTCCCCGCCGACGCCCGCAAGGTGGCCTACGAATTCCTCTCCACCCACCTGACAGGCCCCAAGTAGGATCATCATTCGCCGCCGTACGCCTTCTATCCTGCCCACGACCGCGAACGATTCCTTGCTAGGATGACGGTTAGGGCGACGAGGACGATGGCTTTCATGCCGACAAACTTGGCAGGAAGCGGAACCGTTGAACACACCGAAGTTGAGCCAGTGATGCTGAACCACTACTCGCCGCTGGAATCTTCATCCAAGTGGCGTGTGTAATAGCGTTGCCGCTCTTCTTGCGTCATCCGCTCAATGGCCTGCGTCTCTTTGTATTCGCGTGCCTCGGCCAGCATGGTGAAAGAAACTTCCAGTCCCTTGGTGAGGACCAACTCGCGGATTCGGTTCAGTGGTACGCGGAAATACTCCTTCCGGAAGTTCACCTTGTTGATTCGCATATCGTCGAACTCGTGATGCAACAGGTTTTCCAGCGCTGGTGCGTCCTCACTGCGAATCATGGCGTGAATGTCAAACCCGAACGGGACCGAGGCATCGCCCAACTCCTTGATGCGATCGAGTGGCTCCAACCGCCGAGTCAGGCCGATTTTGAACACACCTTCACCGAAAGAGCCGACGTTGGAGATGATGTAAACGTGTCCAACACGTGTCTGCTGGGCCATTGAAAGGGCGCGCTGGTTCTTGGCTTCCGCCACCGTCAATTGCTGGCTCAACAGGGCGATTTGCGCCTCGAGCTTGGCGCGGTCACCGGCACTCGCAAGCTGGGCGTCCGCCTGCGCCTTTTCCATGGCTTGCTTGATGAGTTTCCCCTCCCGCTGTGCCTCCTGAATCGCTTTCTCGTATTCTCGCCGCACCTTCTCTTCCTCACGGATGCGCTCTTTGATGGCGCGTTGCTCCTCCCGCTCCTTGAGCCGGAGTTCCTGCGTCACCACCGCCCACTTGAGTTCAGCCAGCCGGGCGTCCAGATAGGTCGGCATCACGCGCGCATCCCGGAAGGCTTTGCCATTCAGGTTCACGAGGCTGAAAACATCGCGGACTTCCTGCTCCAGCGTCCCAAAGTTGTCGTGCTTGGCGCGTGAGAGGATGCCGTCCACGCGACCGTTGAAGGCGTCCACCACAAATCGAATCGCGGTCGCGCGACGATTCTCTTCCACGTAGTCACACGCACCGGCCTGTTCCTGCTCCACCATCCGCCGGGAGTGGTCGCGGGCAGCGGCGAGTGCCTGCCCGGCTTCAGTGTGGCCGAAGTCAGCGGCCAACTCGTCAAGTAGGCTGCGCGTGGGGATGATGTAGCGATCCCCGTAGCCTTCCACAACGTTTCGGATGGCTTTCACCGCCTGTTCCAAGAGTTCCTTGTCCCGCAAAGCCGTGTAGGCGTCTCCCCCGATTTGTTCGGCCCGCTGGCTTGCTTCCGCGACGATGCGCCCGGCATCGCGGGTGGCTTGGGTCAGCAGGTTCTCCGCCTGGTGCCGGATGTTTTGGGCGCGCTGAATCGCCTCCTTGCGTTGTCCATCGGCTGCGTTCCGTGCGGTGTCCACCAGCACCCGTGCCTCAGCTTGGAGTGCCGTCGCCGCTGACAGCGCTAAGGTGAGCGAGTGACGAACTTCCTCCTCCTCTTTTGCAAGCGCTTCAAATCGGCGCAGTGATTCGAGTTGCTGCGTCTGCTCACTCAAGGCGGTCATTGCCTCCTCATAAACCCGCTGGGCTTCTGCTTCGTAATGCAGGCGCGTCTGTTCGGCCACTTGCCGGACCTCGGCCATCTCCAGTTCAACCAGCCGTTTGGCTTCGGCCAAGCCAGCGGAGGCATCCCATGCAAGTCTGGCTCCTTCGGCCTCGTAGTGATTGCGCACATCATCTGCCCACTTCTGTAGCTCTTGCCTAACCTCCGTGCGTCCACGCTTGTTCTTGATGTACCAAACGACAAACAACGCGAGGAACACGGCGGCGAGTACGGCGAAGAAAATTGTCATTGTGACCTCTCCTCCGTTTCAGGTGCGGCGGGCGTCCATGTTTGGGCAAGGGCTTGGATTTCGGCTCGGAATTGTTGGGCCTGGGCAAACAAGGATGCAAACGGGCGTTGCTTTTCTGTTTCCACAAGCAGGTCTGCCGGGTTCAATGGGACGATCGGAACAAAGGCCTCCGACTTGCGCGTGGCCTTGAAGTCGCCGCGGTGAAAAAAGGTCTCCACCGTGTCGGAGGGGTCGAGCCGGTCGAAATCGAGCCGTGCCATTGCCGGACGAGGGAGGACAACCGACATGACCGGTTGATCCGCAGTTTGACCTTTTGCCGAGTCGGTGGCGTCCACCGTCGCAGTTACGAGAACGACCTCGACTGGAAGCAGAGAGAAGATTTCCCGAGCGACACGCAGAATGCAGCCGCAGACGTAATCCTGATAGACCTCGTGAAAGCGCGCCCGTGGTGTGGTCTTAACCGCGAGCTTTCCAGCAGCGGTGAGAGACTTCGTCTCTGCCGGTATCACTTGCGACCCATTCACCTTCAGAACGCACTCAATGAGCTTGGGTGTGTGAATGGTGAAGCTGACTGCGGAGCCCATCTGGGAGATTTCTGCGAACGGACTGAGTTCCCCAATGGCCTCTGCATAGGCATCTACATCTCCTCTGACGATGCGATGAGCCAGGCGAGCGGCGTTCTTGTGTTCGACGAGTTGTGCCGAGTAGAGCCTGATTGCCTCTTGATAATCGTGCTCGTCGCTGGCACAGGCGTCGGCCACCGCCTCCGACAAGCCCTCATGGAGATTTTGAACGGCGACCAATGCCGTCTGCTTCGCCGCAAATTCACGCGTGCTCAGACGATGCGGTTTTGGAGGCGGCAAGCTCGCTGCAAGGCTTCGCCAGTCCCAGACCGGCCCCTGCTCCCTGTGGATGGAAAGGAGAACTTCGAGCCGATTCTCGTAAGCTTCGACTTCCAGCTTTGCTTGTTCCTGTTCCGGGAGCTTTTCGAGTTCCTCGTCAAAGCATGTGGCTTTTCTCATGGCTTGTGGAACCTCTGCAGGAGCCCGGCGCAGCCGCCGCCACAGGCGCCCTTGTCAGGCGATTGCGGGCAGCTCGAACCCCTTGCGGTGCTCGCGACCGACGAGCTTATTGGCCTCGGCGTCGTCGAAGGTCTCGGTCTTGGCGTCGAGCCGTAGCTTTTTCCCGGTGCGCCAGGCGATGTTGCCCGCGTGACACATCACCGTGCTGATATGGCCGGAATGGATTTCCTGATTGAGCGACTCGCGCTTGCGGCTCTTCACGGCGTCCAAGAAGTTGCGGATGTGCGCCTGCTGGCCCGAATCGCCGTGGCCCTCCTTCATCACCTTGCCCGCGGGGTCGAAGGCTTTCCACGAGGTGTTCGTGACGAGCATCCAGCCGTTTTCGCCGTAAATGACGGCCCCCTCGCCGGCGTCGTGCAGGCGCGGCTTTGACCACAGGCGCATCTCGTATTGGAGCACGGCGCGGGGATATTCGTAGGTGACAAACTGCGTGTCGGGCCACTCTTGGTCGTCGTCGTGGAAGAACTTGCCGCCCGCACAACTCACGGCCGTGGGCATCGTGTCCAAGCCCATCACGTAGCGGGCGTAATCAATGCGGTGCACGCCGTCATTGCCCAGATCGCCGGTGCCGTAATTAAACATCCACCGCCACGCGCTGGTGACGAGGGATTCGTTGTAGGCACGCTCGGGCGCAGGCCCCTGCCAGATGTTGTAATCAAAGTCCGCCGGCGGCTGGCCGTCGGGTGCGAGCTTCACCGCGCCGGTGCGGTCAGTCTCCCATGCCTTGCCTGAGATCACCCTGCCCAGCGCGCCGCCCTGCACAAACTCGCGCGCCTCGCGCAGCCACGAGGCGCTGCGAATCTGCGTGCCCATCTGCACCATGCGATTGCGCTTGCGGGCGGCGGCCACGGCCACGCGGCCTTCCGCGATGTTGTGGCTGGCGGGCTTCTCCACATACACGTCCTTGCCGGCCAGGCAGCCCTCGATGGTCAGCATCGCGTGCCAATGGTCGGGCGTGGCGACCATGAAGGCGTCAATGCCCGGGTCGTTGAGAAGGTCGCGGTAGTTCTCCACGAGCTTGGGCTTGCGGCCCGTGCGCTTCTCGACCTCCGCGCCGCGCTGCTCGCGGACATTGGCGCGCAGATCGCAGATGTGGGTAATCTCGCAGTCCGGCTCGGCGAGGAAGCTGCCCATCACCGAGTTGCCGCGCCCGCGCACGCCGATGCAGGCGACGCCGATCTTGCTGTTGGGCTTGGCGGCGGTGAGCAAGGCGGGGAATCCCAGGACACCAGCGGTGGCGGCGGTGGATTTAAGAAAGGCGCGGCGCGAGGAAGGAGGCGTGTTCATGATGGAGAGTCTGGCAGATACAGGGCTTTGACGCCAGTAGGTTGGCATGGGCTTCAACCGGCTGGGCGAGAGAATGGGTGGCCGCTCCCCTCATCCCGCCATTGGGCCAACTTCCCGCCCTCTGGCGATAACTTGCTTGCCAGAACATTCGAGTGGTCCCAACCTCGAACCATGATACCAAGATTTGTCAGCGCGTGCGTGGCCCTCGCGCTCGGGCTCATCTTGGCCTTGGCTTCTGGATGCGGGACAACCGCAGCGCCAACCGCAAGCGAGACGGAGTTGTTCCGCGCAACTTTGGAAAAGGCAGAGGCAGGAAACGCCCAAGCGCAAAACGACCTCGGTATCATGTATAAG
>SYLI01000057.1 GCA_005809105.1 Verrucomicrobiales bacterium
AGCCGGGTGCGCGACATCTTTGAACAGGCGCGCAAGAGCACGCCCTCCTTGGTGTTCATCGACGAAATTGAAGCCGTGGGTCGCCACCGCGGCCACGGGTTGGGCGGCGGCAAAGAAGAGCGCGAACAGACCCTCAACGCCTTGCTGGTGGAGATGGATGGATTTGATTCGCAGGAAGGCATCATCATCATCGCTGCCACCAACCGCCCCGATGTTTTGGATCCCGCGCTGCTGCGGCCTGGCCGGTTTGACCGCCAGCTCACGGTGAATCTGCCGGACATCCGCGGCCGCGAGGAAATCCTCAAGGTTCACGCGAAGAAGGTGAAACTCGACAAGGATGTGGACCTTTCGGTCATCGCCCGCGGAACCCCCGGATACTCCGGCGCCGAGCTGGCCAATCTCCTCAATGAAGCGGCGCTGCTGGCGGCGCGCGCCGGCAAGAGCCGGATTACCCTCACGGAACTGGAGGAAGCCCGCGACAAGGTTCGCTGGGGCCGGGAGCGCCGGAGCCTGGCGATGACCGACGAGAACAAGAAGCGCACTGCCTGGCATGAGGCGGGGCACGCGCTGCTCAACGTGGTGCTTGATCACACGCACCCGCTGCACAAGGTCACCATCATTCCCCGCGGCCAGGCCCTGGGCTCGACCATGTCGCTGCCCAAGGAGGACGTGCTTAATTATCAGCGGCTCGAACTCATGGACAACATCACCATGACCATGGGCGGCCGGATTGCCGAGGAGATGTTTTCCAACGACATTTCCTCAGGAGCGGCCGGCGACATCCAGCAGGCCACCAAGATGGCGCGCGCGATGGTCTGTCAATTTGGCATGAGCAAGTCTTTGGGCATGGTGCAATACGGAGACGACCACGAGTATGTCTTTCTGGGCCGGGACATGGCGCGCACCAAGGGCTACAGCGAGAATACGGCGCGGGAGATTGACGGCGAGGTCAAGGCCATCATCAATGATTGCTACGCACGCGCTCAATCGCTGATCACGGAGCACCGCGCAAAGCTGGAGGTCATCGCCAATGCCCTTCTGGAATGGGAGACTCTGGAAGGAAGCCAGGTTGAGGACATCGTCCGCACTGGACAATTTACTCCTCCAGACAACAATCGTCCCGATAATCCTCCCTCAGGCGCCGAGGCTGTGACCCCCACTGCCAGCACCTTGAAGAAGCCCGAGTCACCCTTGGATCCGGATCTGGGAAGTACTCCGGCACCCGCGCCTGCGCCCATCTGACTTTCGCTGCGCACAAGGGCGGGTTGACGCCCCACACCCTTCGCTTACGCTGCGCGTGTGATTGTCGCGCCATCCCTGCTCGCGAGCAACTTTGGCAAACTCGCCGCCGAAGCGCAGCGTGCCGAGCGTGCCGGTGCCGACTGGCTTCATCTGGACATCATGGATGGCCACTTCGTGCCCAACATCAGCTTCGGGCCCGAAGTGGTGCGGGCATTGCGCCCCCAAGTGAAGATGTTCTTCGACGTGCACCTCATGTGCTCCAAACCCGACATGCTGCTGGAGCCCTTTGCCAAAGCGGGCGCAGACCAAATCATCATCCACGCCGAGCTGGGAGACAAGGTGGCCGGACTCATCTGGCGCATCAAGTCGCTTGGATGCAAGGTGGGGCTGGCCATCAATCCGCCCACCATGATTTCCGAGGCCGAGCCCTATCTGGCGCAGATTGATCTGCTGCTGGTGATGACCGTCAATCCGGGATTTGGCGGCCAGCCTTTCATCCGCGAGGCGCTGCCCAAGGTTGCGCAGGCATGGGAGTGGCGCCAGCGCCGCGCATTGGGATACCGCATCGAGGTAGACGGCGGCATTAACGCAGCCACCGCCGCTGAATGCGCGGCCGCCGGAGCCGACACGCTCGTCAGTGGCACCGCGCTTTTTGGCAAACGCAACATGAAGCAGGCGGTTTCCACGCTGCGCAAGGCCGCTGAGCGGCACCGCCGCCACATGGTCGTGCCCACCGCCACGTGAGAGCCGACCCCATCCGGTTTGGCACCGACGGCTGGCGCGCCATCATCGCGCAGGATTTCACCTTCGCCAATGTCCAGCGCGTGGCCCAGGCCACGGCCGACCACTTTCGCGCCAGCCTGCCCGCTGGAACGCGCCACCTCATCATCGTGGGCTTTGACCGGCGGTTTTTGTCGGATCAGTTTGCCACCGCGGCCGCCGAGGTGTTTGCCGCTGCTGGTTTTTCAGTGGTGCTTGCCGATTCCCCCGTGCCGACCCCCGCCGTGTCCTTCGCCGTACCCCGCCGGCGCGCCTGTTGCGGCGTGGTCATCACGGCCAGCCACAATCCGGCCGCCTTTAATGGTTACAAACTCAAGACGCACACAGGCGGCCCGGCGGATCGGGAACTGTGCCGGCAAATCGAGCAGCGCATGGACCAGAATCCACCGCGATCCATCCCGCTAAAACTCGCCATCCGCAGAGGGCAGGTGCGCCGGATGGACCTCAAGCCTGCTTGGTACACCGCCCTTAAGAGCCTTGTGGATTTTAAGGGAATATCCCGATCGAAGCTTCGGCTGGTGCATGAGCCGCTCTATGGGGTGGGCGCAGGCTGCTTCGACGACCTGTTGCGCGCCACTTCGTGCCGTGTGCAGACGCTGCATGCCCGCCACGATCCCACGTTTGGGGGGCTGTCGCCTGAGCCCATCGCGCGTAATTACGGCCCCACGATCCGTCATTTGCGCGCGCATCCTGCCGACCTCTGCATTGTCACCGACGGCGACGCCGACCGCATTGGCGCACTCGACGGGCGCGGCAAGCCGCTCTCCACGCACCAGATTATCTGCCTTCTCCTGCGGCACTGCATCGTGAATCGCAAGGGCAGGGGGCGGGTCGTCAAGGCGCTGACCACGACTTCGATGGTGGACCGAATGTGCGCCGCATGGGGCCTCGACCTCACGGAGACCGGCGTGGGGTTCAAGTTCATTGCTCACGAGATGATCCAGGGTGGCGTGCTGCTGGGTGCCGAGGAGAGCGGCGGCATCGGTTTTTGCGGGCACATCCAGGATCGCGACGGGGTGCTTGCGGGATTGATGCTTTTGGAAATGCTGGCCATGGAGCGACGCCCTCTGCCGGTGTTGCTGCGCAGATTGGAGTCTCAATTCGGGCCGCATCACTATGAAAGAATGGACCTGCACTGCGCGGTGGAACGCCATGCAGGCTTGCTGGAACGAGTAGGAGCACGGCCTCCAGACCGGCTGGGTCGCAGCGCGGTGGTGGCCGTGAAATCCTTGGACGGCGTCAAGTTCATCGCGCGCGATGGTTCGTGGCTGATGCTAAGGGGTTCGGGCACTGAACCTGTCCTGCGGATTTATGCCGAGGCACCCACGCCGCGCGCGGTGCAACGCCTGCTTGCGCTTGGGCGCCGCCTTTGCCGCGGCTGACGCAACAAAGGGGGGCCTCTAGTCGCGCAGGGCCGCCACCCGCGTGTGTTGCGGGTTGATTCCAAACATCGGCGCGGGGCCCTTGCCCGGTCCCTTGCCGGAGGTTTGGATGGCGTACACCTTTCCATCGCGCGAGCCGATGTAAACCAGCCCGTGACTTCCCAGCACGGGCGAACCTCGAATCTTTCCGCCCGTGGCAAAGGACCACTTGAGCGCGCCCGTGCGCTTCTCCAGAGCATAGAGCCTGCCGTCGTGCGAGCCAAAGTACAGCGTGCCATCATCGCCGATCGCGGGGGAACTCTCCACCAGACCTTCCGTGACAAACTCCCATTTCTTGGCGCCGGTCCGCCCGTCCAGTGCATACATGCGCCGGTCATTCGAGCCCACATACACCGTGCCTTCCTCGTCCACGGCCGGTGTTGAAACCACCCAGTAGCCGGTGGCAAACTCCCAACGCTTGGTGCCGTTGCCCGCGTGCAGGGCGTAGATCTTATTGTCAAATGAGCCAACAAAGACCGTGTTGTCCAGTCCCAGCACGGGTGCGGTTTCCACCCAGTTGCCGGTGCGAAATTCCCACTTGGGCAAACCGGTCCGGCCGTCAATCGCATACACGCGGAAGTCGCGCGATCCCACGTAAATCGTTCCATCCGGACCGATGGAAGGGGGGCCGGTGATAAAGTTGCCGGTGGAGAAGGTCCATTTAAGGCTGCCGTTGCCCGCATCCAGAGCGTGAAGTTTGCGGTCATCCGAGCCGATCAGCAAATCGCCCGAGGGCGAAAGGGCAGGGGAAGAACCCACGTCGCCTCCCGCCAGATACTCCCAGCGCACCCGCCCTGTCTTGCCGTTGAGCGCGACCACCCGGTCGCTGGCCGAGCCGACGTACACCGTCCCATCGGGGCCCACCGTGGGCGAGCTGCTCACTTCGTTGGTGGCCGGGTACTCCCAGTGCTTGCTGCCTGTTTGCCCATTCAGTGCAAACACGATGCCGTTGTCGGAGCCAACGTAGACCGTGCCATCGGCTGCGAGGGTGGGGGACGAGTCAACCTTGTCGCCGGTCTGGAAAGCCCAGACTTGTGTTCCTGGCGTCCGGTTCGTGTCAGACTTGGGATTCCCAGGATGACACGCCGCCACGAGGAGCAGCAGGGAGGCTGCGATGGTGACGGGATGAGTACGCTTGCAACGCATGAATGCCCCACGTGTACTGGGCAAAACATGCACGAGACGGGCCGGATGCGCCAGCGCAAAAACGACTTCAAGAGTTTCGCCTTTCCACAGTCAGAAATGAGGCTATGTTCTCGCGGTCATTGAGAGGTTGAAGTCTTAAGATGGACGCCGCCAGGATCAGAAATTTTTGCATTATTGCCCACATCGACCACGGCAAGACCACCTTGTCGGATCGATTGCTGCAGTTGACCGGCACCGTGGCCACGCGCGACATGGAGGATCAACTGCTCGACTCCATGGACTTGGAGCGCGAGCGGGGAATCACCATCAAGGCGCACCCGGTCAACATGACCTACACCGACAAGAACGGGCAGACCTACAAGCTCAACCTCATCGACACGCCCGGCCATGTGGATTTCTCCTACGAGGTTTCGCGCAGCCTGAGCGCCTGTGAAGGGGCCTTGCTGATCGTGGATGCCGCGCAGGGCGTGGAGGCGCAGACGGTGGCCAATGTGCATCTGGCCATGGCGCAGAAGCTGGAGATTATCCCGGTCATCAACAAGATTGACCTTCCGCACGCCAATGTGCCGCTGGCCAAACGGCAGATCGAGGAGGTGCTGGCTATTCCCAGCGACAACGCCATCTGTTGCAGTGCCAAGGTGGGCATCGGCATTGCAGAGATTCTCGATGCCATCATCGAGCGCGTGCCCGCACCGCGCCTGCCTGATCACGGCCTGTTGCAGGCATTGGCCTATGACTCGTATTTTGACACCTATCGCGGCGTGGTCATCCTTGTCCGCCTCTTTTCCGGACGCATGGTGCCAGGAATGAGAATCCACATGCTGCACGGCGGGCGCACCGTGGAGGTGAAAGAGGTGGGAGGGTTCAACCCCAAGGCGTATGTGCGCTCTGAACTCACCGCCGGCGAGACCGGCTATGTCATCACTGACATCAAGAAGCCCGAGGAAATCCGGCTCGGCGACACCTTGACCGACCCCATCCACCACGCGCCCGCGCTGCCTGGATTTAAGGAGGTCCACCCCATGGTGTTCAGCGGGCTTTATCCCATCAATCCCGCGGACTTCCAGCACCTGCAGTCCAGCCTCGCCAAACTGCAACTCAACGACTCGGCCTTCGTGTACCAGCAGGAAAGCTCCGCCGCGCTGGGATTTGGCTTCCGCTGCGGTTTCCTCGGACTGCTGCACCTGGAAATTGTCCAGGAGCGCCTGCGGCGCGAGTATAACATGGACATCATCGCCACCTATCCGAGCGTGGTGTACCGCGTGCTGCTGACCAACGGTGACATCAAGATGGTGGACAACCCGGCGTTTCTTCCCGACCCAACCTTTATCGAGGAGATCGAGGAGCCGGTGGTGCGCGCCTTTATCATCTGCCCCAATGACTACATTGGCGACCTCATGAACCTCATTGGCGAGAAGCGTGGGCAGCTTGATCACACCAGCACCATCGATCCCCAGCGCGTGATGCTGGAGGCACGCCTGCCGCTCAACGAAATCCTGATCGACTTTCACGACCGCATCAAGAGCATCACCCGTGGCTTTGGCTCCATGGATTATGAGCACGAAGGCCATCAGGTTTCGCCGATGGTGAAGCTGGAAATGCTGGTGAATGATGAGCCGGTGGATGCGTTCTCCTGCATCGTTCACCGCGACAAAGCCCCCACACGGGGGCGCGCACTGGCTGCAAAACTAAAGGATGTTGTGCCGCGCCAGCAGTTCAGGGTCGCCATCCAGGCCGCCATTGGTGGCAAGGTGGTCGCGCGGGAAACCGTCACCCCCATGCGCAAGGATGTCACGGCCAAGTGCTTCGGCGGCGACGTCTCTCGCAAGCGCAAGCTTTTGGATAAGCAAAAGGAAGGCAAGAAGCGCATGAAGTCATTCGGCTCCGTGAACATTCCCCAGGAAGCCTTCATCGAGGTGCTCAAAGCGTAAGACGCCCATGTGGTGCCTCAACTGGTTCATCTCAAAAACGCTTCGTCGCAGCGTGGACAGCTACCGTCAGGCGGAAAAGCTCTACCGCGAGCAGCGCGACCTTCTGCCTGCGGCAGACGGCCAGCAGGCGCGCGAGTCGCTGGGGCGCTGGCGCTGCGCCCTTGCCAGCGTGCCGCCGGCGGATGCGCTCCAAAAGGTGACCGAGGATGAACTGACTGAACTGGGCCGAGTGCTGCGCCCTTATCCGCATGCCTTCATGCGCGACACGGTGGAGATGCTCCTGGTGGTGATGGTGGTGGTGATCGCCTTTCGCGCCTATTTTCTTCAGCCCTTTAAGATTCCGACCGGATCGATGCAGCCCACTCTCTATGGAATCACCATGCAGAATCTGGCCGCGGACACTTCGCGCGGAGTGCCCGGTTGGGCAGGGCGCGTGACAGACTGGTTCCGCGGAACCACTTGGTACCACCTGAGGGCCGAAGGGCATTGGCGGCTGGTTTCCATCTCCGAGCCTGAGCCCGTGTCTTTCCCCAAAATGTACGGCACGCAGAAGGTTGTTTTTGAATCCATCCCCGATGGACAACGGATCGAACGGACCCTCTGGTACACCTATTTTGACACCCCACCCTACAAGCTCAGCCGCGTGCAGACCGAGCCCGGAACCTTTCTCGACCTGCCCGTGCCGCTCATCAGGATGCCCGGGCAAGATTTTGGTGACACCCCCAACATGATGGCGAACAAGCTGGAATTCGAGCCCGGTGAGACCGTTCTTAAGTTTGTCACCCGGACCGGCGACCACCTCTTCGTGGACCGCGTTGGATACAATTTCCGAAAGCCCGAGCGTGGTGAGATTGTGGTGTTTGACACCAAGGGAATCACGAATGGCGTGCAACCCAATCAGTTCTACATCAAGCGTCTCGTTGCCTTTGAACCTGAAGAGGTGCGCATCGGGAACGATCGGCACATTCGCATCAATGGCGATCCGCTGGACAGCGCCACGCCGCATTTCCAGCATCTCTATGCCTTCCGCCATAAGACTGAGGCGCGTCGCCGCGATGGCCAGTCACACTACGATCTTCAGTATCCGCCCCTTGAGCCGGCACGCGTCTCACGCTTCTCAGGGCACGCCAATGCCCGCACCACCTCACCCCAGTCAGCGACCGACCCGGACGAGCGCAGCGGACACGTTCCTTCCGAGTATTTCGCCAATGAGGATGCCACATTTGGCTCCGATCAATGGAGCCAGATGCCTGGCCGCGGCTATCTGGTCTTTGGCGACAACACCATGAACAGCAGCGACTCGCGCGCGTGGGGCGAGGTTCCCGAGCGCAACATCATCGGCAAGCCTTTCCTGATCTACTGGCCTTGCCTTAACGACTCCATGCGCCCCAACGGCACCCATGGATTCGGTTGGGACAATTGGAGCGCAGCACTCATCACGATCCTGATGGTGCTCGCCAGTCTTTGGTGGGTTTTCCGACTTCCAGCCGTTCCGCGCTAGCTGATTACCGACTCTCAAACTGCCCGAATTGGCGCACTCACCATGAATCGCACAATCAATGTTATATAGAATTAGCTTGGGGGGCCTTGAGAGGAAAGCTTCTCGAACAATTCGGCGTACTTTGCCGCGGAGGCTTGCCACGAAAAGTCCGCTGCCATTCCACGACTCATCGTGTCGCGTAATGCCGTCTTGTTGCCATAAAGCTTGCACGAGCGATCGATGGCCGCTGACAAAGCATCGGGAGCATATTTATCAAAGGTGATACCCGTGCCATTGGATTTGGGATCAATGTCCACCACCGAATCTTTGAGACCGCCCGTGGCTCGCACGATGGGAATTGTTCCGTAGCGTAAACTGTAAAGCTGGTTGAGGCCGCATGGCTCATATCGCGAAGGCATGAGGAAAAAATCGGCGCCGGCTTCGATGCGATGCGAGAGCGCATTGTCGTAGCCGATCCTCACCGCTGCCCGGCCTGGATGGTGCCGAGCCATCTGGAGAAATAGCGCCTCGATCCCCGGATCGCCCGAACCCAAAAGGACAAACTGAAACCGCGCGCTCAAATGAGCCTGCAGTGCATCATGCATGATGTGCAGCCCTTTTTGTTCGGCCAACCGTGTGATGGACGCAAAGAGCGGCACATCTGCCGCCTGCAACAGTCCCAATTCCTGTTGCAGCAGCAGCTTGTTCGCAGCCTTGCCCTCTAGATTCACCGCAGAATAAGAGTGACGCAAATGCGGGTTGTTCTGTGTATTCCATTCGGTGTAATCGACTCCATTGAGAATTCCCGTCAGTGCCTGGCGCCGGTCCTGAAGCACTCCGTGCAAGCCTACGCCCATTTCCGAACTAAGGATTTCCTGACTGTAGGATGGGCTCACGGTTGTAAGCCAGTCCGCATAAGCCAGACCGGCCTTCAAGGGATTGAACAGCCCATAAAACTCTGCGCCGCCCAAGTTGAATTGGTTTTGAGGCAGGTTCGCCAATCGGAATTGGTCGGCCGGACAGGTGCCTTGATAGGCGAGATTGTGAATGGTGAGGCAGGTGCGCGGAGGATTCGCCCAATGATCGCGCGCAGTCTGGTCGCGGATGAGCAATGGAACCATCGCGGCCTGCCAGTCGTGGAGGTGGAGAATGTCGGCGCGCCAAGGCAGATAACGAGCCAGATGCGTCACGCACTTGGAAAAGAAGATGAATCGTTCGGGATTGTCGGCGTAGCC
Source organism: Verrucomicrobiales bacterium (assembly GCA_005809105.1). Taxonomy (GTDB): domain Bacteria; phylum Verrucomicrobiota; class Verrucomicrobiia; order Limisphaerales; family UBA1100; genus SYLI01. The sequence continues at coordinate 9,236 of SYLI01000057.1, forward strand.
CAGTCCGTTCTCCTGGTAGAGCTGCGCGCGACCGAAGTAATCGGGCTGGTCGACGAAGTAAATCTGCACGCCTTTCGCAGTGGAAGAACTCCAGACTTGAGCCCGCACCCATGCGTCCGCCATGGGCAATTCGCATTGCCAGTCGAGCAGCTCCAGAGCGGGGAACTTTTCACGGATGCCGCGGTACAACGGAGTGATCACGCGCACCTCGTGCCCCGCCTCTGCGAGTGCGCCTGAGAGGCCCGCCACCATGTCCGCCAGCCCGCCCGTCTTGGAAAACGGAAAGAGCTCGCTGGTCGCCATCAAGATTCGCATGACAAGGCAGGCTCTAGGCCCTGATGCAGTCGGTGCGCAAGTACGGCTGCAGGGGCGCGGGGATTGCGATACTGCCGTCGACCTTCTGATAGGTCTCAATCAACGACACAAACAATCTCGCCAGCGCAACGCCACTGCCGTTGAGCACGTGTGGAAGCAGGTTGCCCCCTGCTTCGGATTTGAAACGCAACTGCATGCGCCGCGACTGGAAATCCTCGGTGTTGGACACGCTGGAAACCTCCAGATAGCTCCCCTGCCCGGGCGCCCAAACCTCAATGTCGTAGGTCTTGGCCGAGGCAAATCCCGTGTCGCCGGTGCACAACAAGACCACGCGGTAGTGCAATCCCAAATCCTGCAGCACCCTCTCGGCATGTCCTCGCATCCGTTCCAGCTCCGCGTATCCCTCCTGAGGAGTCGCGATCTTGATGAGCTCCACCTTGTCGAACTGGTGGACGCGGATCATGCCCCGGGTCTGCATTCCTGCTGCGCCGGCTTCCGCGCGAAAACACGGGCTGTAGGCGCAGTAGCTTTTGGGCAGCTCGTCCTGCCTTAGAATTTCGCCACGATGCATGTTGGCCACCGGCGCCTCAGCCGTGGGGATGAGATAGCGCTGTCCCAGCGTCGCGCCGTCGAGCCCCTCCTGTACCGCGTAGGCCTGATTGAGAAACTTCGGAAATTGGCCCACCCCCACCATGCATTCGGCATTCACCATGAAGGGCGGGGACACCTCCGTGTAACCATGCTGGTGCACATGCAGGTCAAGGAGGTACGAGATGAGTGCGCGCTCCAGCCGTGCACCCCAGCCGGTGTATAAAAGAAATCCGCTGCCAGAGAGCTTGGCGCCGCGCTCGAAATCCACCAGATGCAGCGACTCGCACAATTCCACATGGCCGCGCGGCTTGAAATCGAAATGGCTTGGGGAGCCGTGTGTGTGAACGACCACATTGGCGGCTGCATCCCTGCCCTCGGGCACGGTGTGATGAGGCAGATTGGGCAGCTCCAGCAGCGCCGCATTCAGCGACGCTTCGGCCTCGCTCACCTGCGCTTCCATGCGTGCAATGCGTTCACCCATCTCGCGCACGGCAGCCTTGCGCGCCTCCAATTCCACGCTCGCACCCTCCTTCATCCGCGCGCCAATTTCCTTCGACGCGGCGTTGCGTAGCGCCTTGAGCGTCTCTGCCTCGGTAAGGAGCTTGCGGCGGGACTCATCCACGGCCAGAAGCTCATCGATGCGATCTGGCGCCACTCCGCGAGAGGCGAGCCGGCGCCGCGCTTCGTCGGGGCTTTGACGTACGTACTTCAAATCCAGCATTTCGCCCGGATTATATGGGCGAGAGCCCACGCGGCAAGGGCATTGCGTTGCGCCGCACTTTGGCGTAATCAAAATCCTTGTGTCGACGGGCGTCGTGAAATCGTTGCACCTACACCCACCGGAGCGGCGCGCGCCCATGCGCGGCGTGGCCGAGCTGGAAGCCGTGACCGGCAAGGGCGTGGCCGGTTGCGCGCGTTATTTCGAGAAGTCGTCGCCCCGACAAGTGACGCTCATCGAACGCGAACAGCTCCTTGCACACGCCCAGGCACTGGGCCTGGAGCACATCGCACCAGGCAATGCCCGCTCCAACATCGAGACCGAGGGAATTTGTCTCTCCACACTGCTGGGGTATCACATCGAGGTGGGTGGGGCACTCCTGCATGTACACGAACTTCGCACCCCCTGCGAACAGATGGACGCCGTGGCGCCGGGCCTGCGCGCGTTGATGAAAGACGGCAAGCAGGGCGTCATCGCCACCGTGGTGCGCGGCGGCACGATCCGCGAGGGCGATCCCATCCGTTCGGCAGATCCAAGTGGCTTGGTTTAGGGTTGAATCCCCCGCCCTGCCCCTCCACATTCCCACGCGATGTCCGCATCGTTCACGGGAAAAGTGTTTGTGGTCGGCGACAACATTGACACCGACCAGATCATCCCCGCGCAGTTCCTCAACCTTGTGCCCACCATTGCTGTGGAGTATGAGCGGCTCGGAAGCCACGCGATGGCCGGATTGCCCACCGGTCTCTATTCGGTGCCTTTCGTGAAGCCGAGCGCCTTGGACAGCGAGTATGGCATCCTCGTCGCAGGGCGGAATTTTGGCTGTGGCAGCTCGCGCGAACACGCCCCCATCGCGCTTGGTTCGGCGGGATGCAGGGTGGTGCTGGCCGAGGGGTTTGCGCGGATCTTCTTTCGCAACTGCGTGTCCACGGGCGAACTCTATCCCTGCGAACTTCTTTCCCGGCTCTGCGACTCCGTTTCCACGGGAGATGAGGCGACGGTGGATTTAGACGCCGCCACGCTGCGACTGCACCACACCGACACCGTGTACTCTTTCAAACCTTTGGGCGAGGTGCGTCCCGTGGTAGACGCGGGCGGGCTGTTTAATTACGCGAGAAACTCGGGAATGATCGCCCGCTAGGGTCGGCGAGAGAGCTTCACGGGCTTGCCCGTCGCCGCCGATTCATCTGCAGCGAAGATGATCTTATGCGACGCCGCTGCATCGGCCAGACTGGTGTGCGGCATCTCGCGTCCGCCCCGAAGGGCCTCGAAGAACGCCTCAAATTGCGTCTGGTAAGGGTGGTCCTTTACGTCGCCGGAGTCCACCAGCTGTGCCGACAATTGGCTCCAGCGGCTCTTGTCGAGCGCGCCAAGCTTGGTGGAGTGAAACTTGTTGTCGAGCAGACTGCCTTCGCTGCCCACCAGATGCGTGTGAAAGTAGTAGGGCTGCAGGCAGTCGATCACTGAGGCCACCTTGCCCAATCGCCCGTCACGAAATTTGAGCAACGTCACGCTGGTGGTGTCGTACTCGTACTTCTTAAACACGGGGTTGGCCGATCCGGTGGAATGACTCACCACCTCGGCCACGTCGGTTGACCCCATGCAATAGAGCAGCGCGTCCATCGCGTGGCATCCGGCAGAAAGCAGGCTGCTGCCCCCCGCGTTCTTGCGCACGTTCCAGCGGAACTGTCCGTACCACGGGCCAATGCCGTGGTAGTAATCAACCTCGCCGTAGTGGATCGTCCCCAGCAATCCCGCGTCAATCACGCCGCGAATGGTGCGGAATTCTGAGGAGAACCGAACCTCGAAGCACACGCACGTCTTGACCTTGGCCTTCTTGACGGCGGCAACCATCCGCTCCAGATCCCGCTCTGAAAGGCACAGGGGCTTCTCAATAATGAGGTGCTTGCCCGCCTGTGCAGCCGCCACCACTTGGTCGGCGTGTTGATAGGGATAGCTGGTCACGTCCACCACATCCACTTGCGACGAGGCAAGCATCGCCCCGAGGTCGGTGTAGGATTTGATGGTGGCGCCGTGTCGCCGGCTTAGCTCAGCGTCATCCAGTGGCCGCGACGAATACACGGCGCTTACTTGCGCCTGCCCGGTGGCATTGATGGCATCAATGTGCGCCGTGGCAGCCCACCCGTAGCCGATGATTCCGACGTTGAACTTTTTCATCTTTGCAAAAACGCCCTTCGCTGAGGTTTGCTTTGAGACGCCCGATGCCACAGGGTTTGCACTCGATTGTCAAGGGAATGACCGACCCGCGCCTCATCGTGTTTGTCAAGGCCCCACGCCCGGGCTTCGTCAAGACCCGCATCGCCGCCACACTGGGAGCTGACGCCGCATGCCGCATCTACTCCGGCCTTGTCGCCACGTTGCTGGCCACGCTGGCGCCACTTCCCAAGGTGGAATTGCGCTTCACGCCGGATGAGGCTCTGGATGAAATTCAGCCTTGGCTTCGGCCTGGATGGAGCGCCTCACCTCAAGGACCAGGTGACCTTGGAAACCGTATGCACCGCGCCTTCGTTGACGCGGGCGGCTCGGCCATTTTGATTGGCTCGGACTGCCCGTACATTCAGCAGGCTCATCTCAGCCAAGCCGCCGAGCACCTCGCCACCCATGACGTCGTGCTGGGCCCGGCAGAGGACGGCGGCTACTGGCTGATTGGCCTCAACCGCCCCTGCCCTGCCCTGTTTGAGGGCATCGACTGGGGAAGCTCAACCGTTCTCGCCGCCACTTTGAAGGAAGCGGCCCTCCAGGATTACCGCGTGCAGTTGCTGCCTACCCTGCGTGATGTAGACACACTTGAGGACTACTTGCGGCTCACAGTTGGCAACTAAGACGCCTGACGTGGGAACCAATGAAAGGCATCGTAGCCATTACAGATGCCCTCCATTCGACAAGATGCGCTGCGGTTTAGCCGAAGAGCCCCATGACCGGTCTGCCCGCGGAGAACGGCGGACGGCTGATGCCGGTGTTTTTGCCAAGGTCGTTCAAGGGCACACCCAAAGCGTGTAGGACGGTTGCGTGGAGATCTTGGGGCGTCACGGGATTGCTTTTGGGAGCGGCGGCGGTCTTGTCCGACTCGCCATAGACGGCCCCGCCGCGAATGCCGCAGCCCGCCACAATGGCAGAGAAACATTGGGGCCAGTGTTGGCGACCGGGCGGCCCCTGCGTGAGGATGATGGGCGTGCGCCCAAACTCGCCCATGGCGACGACCAGGGTGTCGTCCATCATTCCGCGCTCCTTGAGATCCGTCAGCAGCGCGGAGAGGGCTTCATCCAGACGCGGCAGGCAAAAGTTCATGCCGTAGGAGCCGTTGCTAAAGGCGTTGCCCATGCCCATGTTGCCGCCGTGCATGTCCCAACTGGAACTGGGCGGGCCACCCCCCGTCTCGCCGGGCGCAGGGCCGACCCAGCCGTTCACCGTCACGAAGCGCACGCCTGCCTCCACCATGCGGCGGGCGAGAAGCAGGTTCTGGCCCAGCGGATGCATGCCATAGCGCTCGCGGACGGCCAAGGGTTCCCGGCTCAGGTTGAAGGCATCGCGCCCTTCCGGCCGGGTCATCGCATCATAGGCCAGTTCGCGCAGGTCGCCCCAGTCCTTGGCCTTCAAGTCTTTGGCGAGACGGTCTGACTCCAGAGTGTCGAGCAGCTTGCGCCGGCCATGGATCCGGGTGAGATCGCCCGAATCATAAATCTCGGGCAGCTTGAACTTCGGCATCGCCGGGTGGTTCTCGGCGGAGCCAATGAACACCGGCGCGTAGCTCGATCCCAGATAACCGCCCGAACCGATGTTGGGTGCGCAGAAAACCGGATCGCCCACGCACTTGATGAGCCACGCGTTGGTGATCAAGTTCCGCTCGTTGGAGAGATGCTTGGCCACCACCGACCCGATGTAGGGCAGGTCGTCGGGCACGCCTTGGCGCACGCGCTCCACCACCTGCCCGCTCAGCAGATTGTGCATGGCATCGAAGTGGTTGTTGATCGGGCGGGGATGCGTCATGGACCGGATGAGGCAGAACTGATCCGTGACCCTGGAGAGCTTTGGATGCAGCTCGCTCAACTGCATGCCCGGCACTTTGCTGCGGATGGGTTTGTAAGGCCCGCGGATCTCGGAGGGCGCGTCGGGCTTCAGATCCCATGTATCGATGTGGCTCGGGCCGCCGCACAGCAACACAAAGATGCAGCACTTCTTCGAGGCCACGGCCTTGCCCGAAGCATCGAACTTATCTTTTCCAAGGACCAGGCCGGGAACACCCAGGTTGAGGACGCCGACGCCACCGGCTTTGAGGAAGGCGCGCCGCGAAGTCTTGGGAAGGTTCATAAACAATGCAACGTTATGATGAACTGAGTAGACGCTACCTTCTTTTCTACGCGACGCAATGCGAATAGTCGGAAACAGACGGAATTGACCGTCTGCTCGCAGCGCGCTTAAGGAACTTCCCCGCGCCAGCTGGCCTTAATTTGGGGAGGGCTGCCGCGCAAGAGGGGCTAGGCCGTTAAATGCTATTAAGTACACTTGCGCGGCCCCGCCTAAGGAGGTCAGATTTCGAATCGCCGAAAGCGACAATTACCTTGCGTCGGTAAAACATGACGGGCCCCGGCTTGGCTCCGGGCACACTATGCAGACGGAAAACCTTCACGCTTTCATGTAGCACTTGGCGCTGATAAGCGCGCAGGTTTATGTATGGATACCCCCCTCTGCCGGCGATGGCTTGGCACCGGTTCAGGAAGGTTCTTTGCCGATCGTAAGACCGCGTCAGGGACACCGCTACAAACTCCACTAGGCGGCCTCAGGCTACGACCCCTTCCCGCGGCGCGAGGTTGACCAAAGTCACGAGCAAGTGATCGGGCACCCGCATACAGGCCACATAGAGTAGATGGCGCTCGGGATCGTAGACGTCGTGCAAATCTGCATTGCCGCCGACCGTTTCAATCGTTCCTGCAGGGGAATAACCTCATCGTCGCAGGTCATCACCACCACAGCGCGAAACTCCAATCCTTTGGCGAGGTGCATGGTACTGATGGAGACCATACCGCTAGTTGTTTCGACGTGCTCCTCAAGAATCTGGAAGGGCAAGCGTGACTCCTCGACCGCAGCTCCGTCGCCACAGGCGGGGAGGCAAACCGTTCTTGCCGCGCACCCCGCAGCACCCACCAAAAAGTCGCAAATGCCACTTGCGTCCACCCCGGCGCATCTCCACCATCCCGCGCTCCGAATGCTTACCCTTTCCGAAGTCAGTAAGGCCTTCGGCGGGCGCACGCTCTTCAGCGACGTCTCGCTCCAGGTCAACCGTGAAGACCGCCTCGGCCTCGTCGGGCCGAATGGCGCGGGGAAGTCCACGCTCTTCAAGCTCATCCTTCAAGAAGAGTCGCCGGACGAGGGCACGATCAGTTTTCAGCGCAACACCACCGTGGGCTTTCTGCCCCAGGAGAGCGCGCCGGCGGGTGACGAGACGGTGCTGGAGCTGGCTATCGCCATCACGCCGGAAATGGCGGAGCTCCAGCGGCGGATGAAGGCGTTCGATGCCGGGCACGACCATGACTCGCACGACTTTCACGAGGTGCAGGCGCGCTTCGATGAGCTGGGCGGCTACCAGCTTGAGCCCAAGGCGAAGAACATCCTCGCGGGCCTGAGCTTCCGGGAAAAGGACTTCGACCGCCCGGCGAAGGAGATGAGCGGCGGCTGGGTGATGCGCGCCTATCTCGCGCGGCTGCTCACGCAGGAGCCGGACTTGCTGATGCTGGACGAGCCGACGAACCATCTCGATCTCGAGTCGCTGCTGTGGTTCCAGGAGTATCTGCGGAACTATCCCGGCGCGATCTTGATGATCTCGCACGACCGCGAGTTCCTGAACCAGCTCATCGGCAGCACGCTCGAGATCCGGCAAGCCAAGCTCTTCCGCTATCGCGGCAATTACGACGACTACCTCGTGCAGCGCGAGGCGAACGAGGTGAAGCTCCTCGCCGCCTATAAGAACCAGCAGAAGGAGATCGCGCATCTCCAGGAGTTTGCCAACCGTTTCCGCGCGAAGGCCAGCAAGGCCTCGCAGGCGCAGAGCAAGCTCAAGCAGATCGAGCGCATGGAGAAGATCGAGGCGCCGATGGCCGACGGCAAGCGGGTGAAGTTCCAATTCCCGCAGCCGCAGCGCAGCGGGCAGCGCGTGATCAAGCTCGAGGGCGTCCACTTTGCCTATGGAGCGAACCCGGTCTATCAGGGTCTTAATTTCCAGGTGGAGCGCGACCAGCGCACCGTGCTGGTCGGGCCGAACGGTGCGGGCAAGTCCACCCTGCTCAAGCTGCTCGGCGGCACGCTCACGCCGCAGGCCGGCCTGCGCGAGCTGGGGCACAACACGAAGGAGGGCTATTACTCGCAGTATCGCATCGAGATGCTCCAGGCCGGCCGCACCGTGCTGGAAGAGGCGCTCGACACGCCGCAGCGGGTGACGGAGCAATCCGTCCGCACGGTGCTCGGGAGCTTTCTCTTCCGCGGCGATGACGTGTTTAAGAAGGTCAATGTCCTCAGCGGCGGCGAGAAGAGCCGGCTCGCGCTGGTGAAGCTGCTGCTCAACCCGCCGAACCTCCTGCTCATGGACGAGCCGACGACGCATCTGGACATGCCGAGCATTGACGCGCTGGTCAGCGCGTTGCAGCAATATGCCGGGACGCTGGTCTTCATCAGCCACGACGTTTATTTCATCCGAGCCCTGGCCACGAGCGTTGTCCACGTCAATGCCGGCAAGCTCACGCCCTACACCGGTGACTACCAGTATTACCTAGACAAGACCGCGGCCACGAACGCGCGAGCCGCGCTCACGTCGGGCGGCGTGACGCAAGCAGTTCATCCGCAGGGCCAGTTGCGCGCCGGTCATCACCGCAGGTTTTTCGGCGTGCCCAAAGCGGGCGTTGAGTGAGTGCGACGCCTCGTCCAGCGCCCCCCAGCGCTCGGCATCGGTGGCACCCCAGAGCGTGGGCTGCGTATCCAGACGCGTGAGATTCCAGAAGGCGAGGCGGATCTGCCGTATGGGCCGGTGCGCGCCGTGCGTGAGATCGTTGAAGGCCGCCTCCACCACGTGGTTGATGACTGAGTTGCGAAATTGAGAGGTGCGGAAGCGATGCGACGCGCCAACCTCGCTGAAGTCGTTGAAGCGGACGACCACGCTCAGTTCGCGCGCCTGCAACTGCTCGCGCCGAAGCTGGCCCAAAAGCCGCGTGGCCTCGCTCAGCGCAAAGGTCAGCGCAGCGTCGTAGTCGGGCTCGTCGTACGGCAGAGTGGTGCTGCTGGAGAGGGTGGTGCGGTCTTTGACCTCCAGCAGCAGCGGCTCGTTCCACAGGCCGTTGGCAAAGAGCCACAATTGCTGCCCCCAGATGCCGAATTTCTGTTTGAGCACACCGGAGGGCAGCCTCGCCACGTCGCCCAGAGTGCGCGCGCCCAGCGCCGACAGGGCGCGTTCACGCCGACTGGCCACGCCCGACAACTCGCGCACGGGGCGATCGCGCAGGAATTCCTTTTCTGTGCCCGCGGGGATTTCCAGAAACCCCGGCTTGCCCACGTCCGTCGCCAGCTTGGCCAGCCGCGATGAACTGGCCAGACCGCCGGACACCGGCAGACCCACCTCGCGCCGCAGACGTTCGCGGATGCCCTCGACATACGCGCGAGCCGACGTGTGCCGCCACACGTGCGCATCCATCGTGGTGAAGTCGAGGAAGCCTTCATCAATCGAAACAGGCACCATTGTCGGCGCGTACTCCTCGAGGATCCGGAACATCGCCTGCGACAGGCGCCGGTACTCGTCATAATGCGGACGGCACAGCACGCCCTTCGGGCACCGCCGCTGCGCCTCGTAACACGCCATGCCCGTCTCGATGCCGGATTGTTTCGCCAGCCGGTTCGCCGCAATGACAATGCCGTCCCCGCGTCGCCCGCCCCCCACCCACACGGGCTGCCCCTCCAGCCTCCTGTCCATCGCGATTTCGCAACTGGCAAAGAAACTGTCGCCATCCATGTGCAGGATGCGGTTGAGCGCCATTCGTGTTGCACAGGCTAGCTCCCTTGGGGTTGCTCACAAGAAACAAAGGGAGAGAAAGTTTTCCCTGTTGGACCGCATTTGTCCGATGGTGGACCGTCGGTGCACACTCCGAAGGAATCTGTCACGGATGAGAGGCATCTCCGCCCCACATTTTCTTTCTACCCGCTCCCTAGATGGGCGGGGGAATGAGGCTCCCCCACCCCCTTCACCGGCTCGTTAGTGACACCGACGAACACCCTTGAAATTGGCGGACTCGTTAGTGCTGGTGTTAGCACTAGAGCCATTTTAGAGGAGCCAAGAATCACTAACCTATTGATGATATTGAGGATAAAAAATTGGAGCGGGTGATGGGACTCGAACCCACG
>SYLI01000058.1 GCA_005809105.1 Verrucomicrobiales bacterium
GAACCGGTGACGCCCAGCAGCGTCTGGTGCGGGGCTTGCGCGCGCAGCCCGTCCAGCAGGCGCGCGATGGCTTCGGGCTGATCGCCCGCCGGCTTGAAGGGCGCCCGCAGCTTGAACACCCGCCCACGGTAAGAGGCTCTTGCGACAGTGTCAATTGACCCCCCTGCGTCGCGTCGGCTACCCTCCCTTGCCATGCCGGTCGGCGCTCTCTATGTCCACGTGCCTTTCTGCGCCTCAAAATGCAGCTACTGCGCGTTCTACTCTCACGCGCCCGATGGCGGAACGGTGAACCGTTATGTGGACGCGCTCGTTCATGAGCTTGAGATGATTGCCGGTGATTGCCGTCCGCGTACCATCTTCTTTGGCGGCGGCACGCCTTCGATCCTCACGCTGGCACAATGGGAGAAAGTGCTGGAGGCCATGCACCGGCTCAAGCTGGACGGCGCGGACGAGTGGACGGTCGAATGCAACCCGGCCACCGTTTCGCTGGAGAAGGCGCGCCTGCTTCGATCGGCGGGGGTGAACCGCATTTCCATGGGCGCTCAGACCTTCGACGAGGGGCTGCTCGACCGCCTCGGGCGCGTTCACTCGACCGCGATGATCCACAAGTCCTTCGACACGCTGCGCGAGGCGGGCTTTAACAACGTGAATCTCGATCTCATGTTCGCCATCCCCACGCAGACGCTCGAGCAGTTTGAGCAGAGCCTGTCCGCCGCCGCCCAACTGCGGCCCGAGCACCTGTCGGTCTATGAAGTGATTTACGAGCAGGACACGCCGATGTACGAGCAGTTGCGCGCTGGCAAGATTGACGCGAACGAGGACCTGGCCTGTGAAATGTACGACACGCTGCTGGAACGGGCCGCGGCGGCCGGATGGCACCAGTACGAGATTGCCAATTTTGCCCGTCATGAGGGCGATGCCCCTTTGGGTCTGCCCAGTCGCGCCTGCCGCCACAACATCAACTATTGGCGTGGTGGCGAGTTTCATGGCGTGGGCCCAAGCGCGACGGGCTACACCGGAGGCGTGCGCACGCGCAATATCGCCAACACGGCCAAGTACTGCGAGCGCATCGAGCGTGGCGAGCGTCCGATGGAGGAGACGGAGCAACTGGGGGCCTTGGCGCGCGCCGGAGAGACCGCGGCGTTTGGTCTGCGCATGAACGAGGGCTGGGCTTTCGACGAATTTGCGCGCGTCACGGGCTTTGACCTCAACCAAGAGTGGGCGGCCGACATGGGGCGGCTCGTCGAGCAGAATATGGCCGTGATTCAATCAGGACGGTTTCGCCTTACTCCAAGCGGCATGCGCTTTGCCGATGCCGCTGCGATGGAGTTTTTGCGCTGAGCCGGAAAGGAAACTCGGCACGGCTGCACCGTGCACGCCAGCCTTCGTTTTTTTGGGATGGCGAAACACACGGCGAATTGAAAGAGTGAACGGATGACCTTGACGGCCGTGCCCGTGTCCTTGAGCGACCCCGTTAACGCGCGCATTCTCGCCGTCTCGGAGGATCGCCTTCAGGGATTCCAGCCCGATCCACTGGGCGAAATTGCCCGGCTCACACAATTGGATGTGGAGACCGTCACCGAACGGATCGCGGCCATGCTGCGCGCAGGCGTGATCCGCCGAGTGCGCCAGACACTGCTCGCCACCAACCTAGCGCAGGGCGCACTCGTCGCATGGGAGGTGCCGCAGGAGAATGTGGACTTTGCTTTCGATTTGCTTTTCCAGCGCGATCCGTTTTCGGGCCACGTGGTGACGCGCTCTACCGACGCGGCCACACCGGGGTCCACCTATAAATTGTGGACGACCCTCAAGGTTCCGGCCGGCTTTTCCATACGGCGCCACTGCGAAGTGCTTTCCGGCCTCATCGGGGCGTCGCACTTCCGAATCATGCCTGCCAAGAAGCTCTTCGCATTGGGTGTGGGGCACACGCGCCGACGCGGCATGGAACCGGGAAGCCGCGCCGACGTGCCAGCGGAAGTGCAGGACGTGGCGATGGTCACCCTCACCGATGCGGAATGGAGGGTGCTGGAGGCGCTGAAGCGGGAGTTCGCGCCCGAGGAACTCACCCGCAGCCCCTGGCAGGCGCGCGCTGTGGAGGCTGGTCTCTCGCTGGCGGACTTCCTCAAGACGGCACAGGATTTTCAGCAACGCCGGATCATAGGCCGCTTCTCCACCTTCCTTGAGCACGTCAAGACGCTGAGCACCGGCGAGAAGGTAACCAAGTTTAATGCGCTCTTCCATTGGGCCGTGCCTGCCGGGCGGGAACTGGACGCCGGGCGCGAGGTGGGCCGCCACCACATCATGACGCACGCCTACTGGCGCGAGGGCGGCCCTGAGTTTCGCAACGTAAACATCATGGGCGTGGCGCATGGCACCGACAAATCGCTGGTGCTGGCCCACAAGGCCGCCATCGACGGGCATTTGCAAGAGGCGGGCATCGCCGTGGGCTACACCAACGTGTTCTGGGGTGGGCGCAGCGAAATCAAGCCCAGCGAGATTTCGCCCCACGCCTATGCGCGGTGGTGTGGGACGATGGGCCTCGACGCAGGGGCGATGCGGTTGGCTTCCGGGGAGACGATGTTGGCGGGCTAGGCTGAGTGAATCGGGGCCACGTGTGCGCCCTTTGAAGGAACCTCGGGAGGTTCCGTGATGGTGAAGGCCGTGATGCCCACCGCAACCCCCACTGCGGCCACCAGAAGGCCAGACCGGAAAAACCCGCGCTGGTTGGTGAGCAATGTCACCGAGCACAGCACCACGGCGACTTGCAGGAAGACCTCCGCGAGATCAAACCGGTCGCCCTTGCGTGCGGAAAGGGCTGCCTGATTCATGAAGCCATGGGCCTTCTGTTGAATCTCCGCGTTCTCAGCCTTGTACTCCAGGTTCTTCGCCTGATAGCGCTGCGCCATCGCTTCCACTTTGGATTGTTGCGCCGAGGTGGCATTGCCCGCGAGGAGCCCGGCCCGGAGCTGCTCCACGGCGATGTCGTTCATCGCCTCGCGGATGCGCTTGGCCTGATACCACGCGTAGTGGTTGGAGGCCTTGACTTCGTTGACAATCTTCTCGTTGTCCTCTGAGTTACCCAGTGAGGACACCACCGCGAGCAGCACGGCGAGGACGGCGATGGTCAGGCCCACCGCCTTCTGGCTGCGGTCCTTCGCTTCACTGGGAATCTCAATATCAGACATGGCGCAGCAAGAGGCTAGCGGGGTGCGTGCCGACCCGCAAGCATAGGTCAGTCGATGAGTCGATGGTTGACACAGGGGCGGCCTCTGTTAGCTTCGCCCGCCGTTTTTTAAGTTTCAAACGCACCACAGCACCTCACATCCCGACCCACCACCACTATGGCACGACCGATCAAGTACGTTTACACCTGGGGCAACAAGAAGGCCGATGGCGACGGTTCCATGAAGCCGCTCCTGGGTGGCAAGGGTGCCAATCTGGCGGAGATGACGCGCATCGGTCTGCCGGTGCCCCCGGGCTTCACCATCACCACGGAGGTGTGCACGTACTATTATGCGAATCGGAAGTCGTACCCCAAGCAACTGCAAGCGCAGATGGAGGCGGGCGTGGCCAACATGGAGCGCATCATGGGCACGAAGTTTGGGGCGACCGGCGGCATGCCGCTGCTGGTGGCCGTGCGCTCCGGCGCGAGAGATTCCATGCCGGGAATGATGGACACCATTCTCAATCTCGGGCTTAACGACCAGTCCGTCGTCGCCTTGGAGAAGGCCACGAAGAACCCGCGTTTCGCGTGGGACTGCTACCGCCGTTTCATTCAGATGTATGGCGACGTGGTGCTGGGCGTGCAAAAGAAGGAAGGCGAGGATCACGACCCTTTCGAGAGGGCGATCCACGAATACAAGCACGAGAAGTATCACAAGGACATCGTCGATTCCGACCTCACGGCCGCCGACCAGCAGGAACTGGTCGCGCGCTTCAAAGCCCTGGTGAAGGACCGCACCGGCAAGGGGTTTCCCACCAATCCATGGGACCAGCTGCGCGGCGCGGCGGGCGCGGTGTTCAGTTCTTGGATGAACGACCGCGCCATGGTCTACCGGCGCAAATACAACATTCCCACCGAATGGGGCACGGCCGTCACCGTGCAGGCCATGGTGTTTGGCAACACGGGCGACGCTTCGGGCTCGGGCGTGGCATTTACGCGCAATCCGGCCAATGGTACCAATGAGTTCTACGGCGAGTGTCTCATCAACGCGCAGGGCGAGGATGTCGTGGCCGGCGTGCGCACCCCCGAGCCGGTGTTAAAGCTGAAGGCTCAGATGCCCACCAGCTATGCCGAGCTCATCCGCGTGCGGCAGCTTCTGGAGCGCCACTTCAAGGACGTGCAGGATATCGAGTTCACCATCCAGGAAGGCAAGCTGTTCATGCTCCAGACGCGCAACGGCAAGCGCACGGCCGCGGCGGCCTTGAAATTCTCCATGGACATGGTGAGGGAAAAGCTCATCGACCCTGCCACCGCCGTGCTGCGCAATCCCGCCGACCAGCTCGACCAGTTGCTCGCACCGATCTTCGACCCGGCAGAAGTGAAGCAGGCGCGGCCCATCGCCTCGGGGCTTCCCGCGGGTCCGGGAGCGGCTTCGGGCAAGATCTACCTCAATGCCGAGCGCGCGGTGGCGGCGGCGGAGAAGGGCGAGAAGGTTCTGCTCGTCCGGCTGGAGACTTCGCCGGAAGACCTGCGCGGCATGATCGCCGCGGAGGGCATCCTCACGGCGCGCGGCGGGGTGTCGTCCCACGCGGCGCTGGTGGCGCGCCAGATGGGCAAGGTGTGCATCTGCGGCGCCAGTGCGCTTGAGATTGATTACGAAAAGAAGACCGTTGTGGTGGCGGGCAGGACGTTTGCCGAGGGGGATTTCCTCTCCATTGATGGCACTGCGGGGACGGTGTACGCCGGCAGGATCAACACAACCGATTCGGAAATCATCGCTGGATTGGTGCACGGTGACGCGGCGGCAAGGAAGACGGAGAAGTTCCGCAGCTTTTCCCAGCTCATGAAATGGTGCGATGAGTTCACGCGCCTGTCGGTGCGTACCAACGCGGACAATCCCGAGCAGACCCGCAACGCTGTGGCCTTTGGCGCGACGGGCATCGGCCTGTGCCGCACCGAGCACA
>SYLI01000059.1 GCA_005809105.1 Verrucomicrobiales bacterium
GCAACATCGGCCACTTCGACAATGAAGTGCAGGTGGATCGCCTCCATGCCTTGAAAGGCGTGCAGCGGATCACCATCAAGCCCCAGTACGATCGCTACATCCTGCCCGGCGGCCGCAGCCTGTATCTTCTGGCTGAGGGCCGGCTGGTAAATCTGGGCTGCGCCACCGGCCATCCAAGCTTTGTGATGTCCAATTCCTTCTCCAATCAGGTGCTGGCACAGCTGGATCTCTGGCAAAATCGTGACCGGTACGGGCGCGAAGTCTATCGCCTTCCCAAGAAGCTCGACGAAGAGGTGGCCCGGCTGCATCTGGGGAAAATCGGCGTCAAACTCACCCGCCTTTCGGCGCGGCAGTCAGAATATTTGGGGGTGCCCGTTGAGGGGCCGTACAAGCCCGAACACTACCGCTACTAGGATAGGAAACGGGCTCTTCCAATCAGGCTGGCCAAAGGGTGCTGGCATGCGCAGATTGGGTGGCCCATGTCAGATCTGGAAATGCAACCGGCGCCGGGAGGGCGCTTGGTCCGCTTCGTGGGAGACCGGATCTGCTTCACGCTGCAGGGGAGTCCCGACGCCTCGCGCGCGTTCCTTCGCACCAATCTGGGTTCGGCGGCCGCGATTCGCCGCGAGATCATCCGCCCGGTTCACGGCTCCGGCCTCAAGGTCATGGAGTCATGGCGGGACATCGCTTTGATTCGGGAGGGTGCGGGCTGGAAAGTGGACCTGGCATTGACCGAGGTGGGTTACTTTCAGGCCAAGGCCTACGTGGTGGACGCGCGCGGATTCCAGTCGTGGCCCCATGGCGAGGACGTCGGAGTCTCAGTGCATCCCAATCATTGCCGCACGGCGAACACGATCTACTGCGCGTTTCCACGGATGTTTGGGCCCGGCAAGGCGCATCGTGACACTTCGGCGACGCACGATTCGCCGGCCATCGACCGGCTGGAGAAGGCCGGGTACACGGTCATCCCTCCCTCGGGCACCTTGCGGGATCTGGCGCGCGAGCTGCCGCACATCTTCGACACGCTCGGCTGCCGCATCCTGCACCTGCTTCCCGTGAGCCCGACACCAACGGTGTATGCGCGGATGGGCCGGTTCGGCAGCCCTTACGCCTGCGGTGATTTGACGGCCATTGATCCGGCATTGGTGGTGTTTGATCGCCGCACCACCGGTGTGCAGCAGTTCCAAGAACTGGCCGACGCCGTGCACGGACGCGGCGGCTGGCTGTACATCGACCTGGCGGTCAATCACACCGGATGGGGGTCTGTCCTGCAGGAGAACCATCCCGAATGGTTTCGCCGGGATCCAGACGGTGCCTTCGCAAGTCCGGGTGCATGGGGCAACACGTGGGCGGACCTTGTAGAATTGGAGCCGCACCATCGCCAGCTCTGGGAGACGCTGGCGCAAGCCTTCCTCACTTGGTGCCGACGCGGCGTGGATGGTTTTCGGTGCGACGCCGGATACAAAATCCCCATGCCTCTCTGGCGTTATCTCATCGCACGCGTGCGCGAGGAATTTCCGGACACGGTGTTTCTACTCGAAGGCCTTGGTGGTGGATGGGACGACACGCAAACGCTGCTGACGCAGGGCGGCATGCAGTGGGCCTACTCCGAATTGTTTCAGGAGCTGCGTGGCGCCCAAGTCTCGCGCTACCTCGACCATGCCTTGGCGCAAAGCCAAAGGGTCGGCACACTGGTTCACTACAGCGAGACGCACGACAATCCGCGCCTTGCGGCGAAGGGCCGCGTGTGGTCGCTGCTCCGCAACCGCCTCTGCGCGCTCACTAGCGTTCAGGGAGCCTTTGGTTTCACCAACGGCGTGGAGTGGCTGGCACCCGAACGGGTCAATGTCCATTCGTCCCGGGGCCTTTCCTGGGGCGGCGCACCCAATCTGGTGGCCGAATTGTCGCGCCTCAATCATCTGCTCGCGCAGCACCCCGCCTTCTTTGATGGGGTCGAACTCACCCGGCTGAGCCCCATCGACTCAGGCGTCTATGCGCTGCTCCGTGTGCCCTCCGATGCGAAGCACACCGTCTTGGTGATTCTCAACACCGACGCCGATTCGCCCGGCAGCCTTGTGCTCAAGCGCGCGGATCTCGCCCCGATGACCGGACCGCATGGGGAATGGCGGGATCTCCTGGGACAAGCATTGCCGGAGATACGAGCCTCGGGCGACGCCCTTCATTTCACACTGCCAAAAGGCGCGGTGTATTGTCTTGCAACGAGGGACATCGCCGGCGACGAGGGCGACGGATACCGGGCCCACAGGGCGCGCATGGCTTGGGCTCTTCAATGTCTGGCCACGATTCTTCGCCCTGAGCAACTGGGCCTGATGGATGGGCCGGCCTTGGCGCAACTCGTATTAAACAATCCGGCCGGCTTCCTCGCAGCATTGGAGAGGCTGCGCGATGGAACGCCGCCCGAGGCATCTTTGGCAGATACCCTTCACAGGTACGCATCCGCTGAAGAGTATGCGCCGGTGATCGAGTGGCGGCTTGAGGATTGCCGGAGAGTCCTCATGGTTCCTGCGCGGCATTGGTTGCTCGTGCAGCTTCCCCAGCCATTCCGAGCAACCCTGCAACAGGTTGAGGGGGCTTGTGTGCATCATGCGGGGAGCATTTTGGTGGAGCAGGGGCACATCGTAGCCTTTCCTCCCGCTCACATGGGGCGATGGAATCTGCAGATTCGCGCAGCCGACTCTGCGCAAATTGAGCATTGCGGCGACATCATCGTGTTGGGCGAGGGTTCATCCGCAGCCGCCGATTTTCCAGAACTTGCGCGCGACGCCACGGGTCTGGACGCGCCGTTGGTTCTGTTGACGAATGGACGTGGAGCAATGGCGCGCATGGCGGTGGATTTGGGAAGGGTGAAGTCCAAGTATGATTGCCTGCTCGCGGCCAATCTGGATGGGGCTTTGCCGGTGGATCGGCACGTGTTGGCAAAGCGACTGCGCCTTTGGGCCAATGCCGACGGCTTCATTTCGCCACTGGACGCGGCCAATCTGGTGGAGTTTAAGCTTGGGCCTCCGGCGTGCTGGAAGTTTCTCATCGATGCTGGCGATGGCCGGACAGTGATGGTGGAAACCAGCATCGACATGGTGCCCAATGAGAACGTGGTCGAAATCCAGATAAAGCACCTGCCGATGACTCTGCCTGCGGACTCACGGCTCTCCATCACGGCGCGTGTGGATATTGAGGATCGCAGCTTTCATGGCCAGACCTGCGCCGATGCAGGCACACGGCGGCATCTTGAGGAGCACACGCGCACCTTACCCAACCAAATCGGATTTGAGTTTCGACCTTCGGCGGAGCGTGGACTGCGTGTGATTGCCAGCCATGGCATATACCACCCTGACGCTGAGTGGAGCATGGGCATCGCTCATCCGGTGGAGGTCAGCCGCGATCAAGTGGGTGCGGGCGATGCTTATAGCCCCGGCTGGTTTGATCTGCCGATGGAAGTGGGTGATGAGGTCGAGATCCGCGTCAGCGCGGAATCGAAAGACACCGCAACGGGTGTGCTTCGAGGCTATGGGGATCCGGCGCACACAGCTCAAGCCAGACTCAAACGTGCCTTGGATGCTTTTATCGTTCGGCGTGGCAGCGGCAAAACCGTGATCGCCGGTTATCCGTGGTTTCTAGACTGGGGGCGCGACGCATTGATTGCCACTCGGGGGATTATCGCCGCTGGCAGGCAGGATGTGGCGCGGCAAATTCTGTTGCAAATTGCCGCATCGGAAAAAAGCGGCACTCTCCCCAATGCGCTGCATGGTGCCGATGTGTCCAATCGCGACACCTCCGATGCGCCGCTCTTGTTTGCTTTGGCCTGCCGCGATCTCGCGGCGGTAGAGGGCAGGGGATGGTACGCCCACAAGGTGGGGAGCGGCAGTCGTACGATTGCGCAAGTCCTTGAGTCCATCGCAACCCACTATCGATCGGGCACGCCTAACGGCATCCGGATGGATCCCACTTCGGGTCTGGTGTGGAGCCCGGCGCACTTCACGTGGATGGACACCCATCATCCCGCGTGCACGCCGCGAGAAGGCTACCCGGTGGAGGTGCAAGCCCTCTGGATTGGCTTGCTGCGACAACTTTCGGAACTGGAAAAGGGCCGTGAATGGGAGGATCTGGCCCGTCTTTCGGAATCGTCATTCGCGTCCTTCTTTGTCCGCGACGGAGAAGTGTCGGTCGTCGATCTGCTCATGGGTGGATCGAATGTGCCGGCCCGCGCCACTATCCCCGATGGTCTGTTGCGACCCAACGCACTCTTTGCCATCGCCGCGGGATTGGTGCCGCCAGCGGCGGCCCGCGCATACGTTAGCTCGGTGCAAAGGCACTTGCTGGTTCCGGGTGCCGTGCGCACGCTGGCGCCATTGCCGGCCACTGTGCCACTGGAGGCGCGGGCTGCTGATGGACGACTCCTCAACGATCCGGCGAACCCGTATTGGGGCCGATATGAAGGTGACGAGGACACGAGACGAAAGCCTGCCTACCACAATGGAACAGCGTGGGTGTGGTTGCTTCCCATGTTCTGCGAAGCACTCGTTATTGCATGGGGCGGCTCGTCCGTCGCACTTCGTGCTGCGAGGGGTTACCTGCAAGGCACCGAAGGGCTTCTTGACGCTGGCTGCATCGGTCAGCTTCCAGAAATTCTTGATGGCGACGCACCTCATCAGGAGCGCGGCTGCGACGCGCAGGCCTGGAGCGTTTCTGAAACATTGCGAGTGTTAAGTTGGATCGAAGACAAAATGAAAATCCAAACTCCATGAACGGGACTCAACGGCAATTTGAAGGTCTGCTGGATCGGTATTTCGAGGAAACCCTGGCCGATCATCCCGTGTGGGCGAATCGGGCCGGTCTTCGGGATGGCGAGGGAAAGCTGGGGAAGGCGTCGTATGCGCACTTGGTGCGCCTTGAACGCCGCCGTCAACGGACTCTGGTGTCACTTGACTCCATCAATCCGCGGGAGCTCGAAGCCGAGCAGCACTTGGACCGACTGGCATTGCGAGCGATGATCCGGCAGGAGTGTGACGAATACGCGCGCAAGCGAACCGAGCTCGAGCCTGCGGCAGTGGGTGCCGTGCTGGATGTCTTGCAGTTTGAACTCCAACGCGGAGAAACCGAGCGCGCCCGGGCAAAGCGCAATGTGCTCTCCCTGTTGCGGGCTGCTCCAGGATTCTTGGAAGAAGCAGCCATGGCCGTGGTGCGCCCCGAACGGGTGTGGTGCAAAGTAATGGAACAAACCTGCGCTGGAGCCCCCGCGCTCTTTGATGCCGTTGACGCGTTCACGAGGGAAGACCATTCCACTGCTGCTGCAAGGAAGGCTGTGGTTGCCTATCGCGACCGGGTGATGAGTCTCGCGCCTGCGCCGGAGGGTTCCTTTGCCATTGGAGCCGTGTCGCTCCAACGGCTGGTGCACGAACAACTGGGCTTGGATTATTCGCTGGGCGAAATCGAAGCGCTGGCGATGGCGGAAACCCGCCGAATCAGCGCGCTACTGGAGCATGCCTGCCGTCGGTTTGGAAAGGGCCGCACGGCAGAGAGCATCATCGCCGAGGCCCGGGCGCAGTGGCAACCGGGCAACGACTTGCTGGGGTTGTACCGGAAGCAGGTGCAGCGCATCGCTGGGGGCTTTCGTGCGGCGCGTGCCCTGTCATTCCCCGAAGCGGAGGAACTTGAAGTGCGGCTGGTGCCACCGTTTATGCGGCACCTCTTCCCCACGGCGGCCTACTCCAGTCCCGGTGCGTTCGAAAAGCGGCAGCGAGGCATCTTCTGGGTGAACGATCTTGGACTGGCCAAGTCCGCGCCGGCTGAGAGACAAGCAGAGCGGCAGCAGCACTTTGGCGTGTCGCTCACGGCTGCACACGAGGCCTATCCGGGGCATCACTTGCAATTTGTCACCGCCAATCGGCATCCGCGCCAGTGGCGTCGCCTGTTTGCCCACGCGGTGTTTTACGAGGGCTGGACTCTTTGGTGTGAGCAGATGATGGTGGACTTGAAGATCGACCCTTCGCCCTGGGTTCCCGTGCAACAGCTCCACGATGCGCTGTGGCGTGCGCACCGCATCCTGGTGGACCTCCGTTTGCAAACTGGGCGTTACAGCTACGCACAGGGAGTGACGCACCTCAAGCGGCACCTCGGTTTCACACGAACCCGCAGCGAGGCGGAGATCAACTGGTACAGTGCCGCGCCGGGCGTGCCGATGAGTTACTGGCTTGGGCGATTAGAAAATGAACGGCTGCGGTTGCGTTTGATGCAGGGTGGAGGCTGGAGCCTGAGGCGATTTAATGACTGGCTGCTGAGCTTTGGGACATTACCTCAGTCGTGGATTGAGAAATACGGAATCTGATGGCGCGGCTGAAAAAGCGCTTTCCCTTCGCGGGAAACGCACCGTATGTTTGCCGGAGAATCAAGACGACCATGACCCTATTGCCCTTTGGAAATCTGCCGCCTCATCGCGCTCGGACATTTCTGCCCGCCAAAGCACGCATGACCCAATGGGCTGCGATCGAACCCCATTTCGACCGACTGGAATCCGAGGCGGCAGCCTGCACCACGCCAAAGGACTTCGAGCGGTGGTTGCACCATTCGAGCGAGCTGGCCTCGGCTCTGGATGAGGAAGGTTCGGGTCGGTACATCGCGATGACCTGCCACACCGATCATCCCGACGCCAAGAAGGCGTACCTGCATTTTGTCGAGACGATTGAGCCGAAATTGAAAGAGCGGCAATTTAGGCTGGCGAAAGTATTCCTAGCTCATCAGCAGCGCGCCAAGCTTCCCGGCAGACGCTATGAAGTGCTCAATCGCGACACGGAACTTTTGGTTGAGCTGTTCCGGCCCCAGAACATTCCACTGGAAACCCAGGAAACCAAACTTGGGCAACAGTATCAGGAACTCATTGGGGCCCTCACGGTGCGGTTCCGCGGAGAGGAGAAGACGCTCGTGCAGATGGGTGTTTACCAGCAGGAGACGGACCGCAGCCTTCGACACACAACTTGGGAGGCGGTGTGCCGTCGACGCCTCAAGGAAGCAACGCGAATCGATTCCCTCTTCGACAAGCTCCTCTCCCGTCGCGTGCGCATGGCTAGGAATGCCGGTTACTCCAATTACCGCGATTACATGCACCGAGCCAAGGGCCGTTTTGACTACCGTCCTGAGGACTGCTTTGAATTTCATCGCGCGGTTGAGACCGAAGTCATGCCCTTGGTGCGCCAATTGCATGCGGCTCGGCGAAGTCAAATGGGATTGAAGGCATTGCGTCCTTGGGATCTGGCCGTGGATCCGCTGGGGCGTCCTCCGCTCAAGCCCTTCGTGGAAACCGACGAGATGGTGCGCCGGACGCAGCGGATCTTCGATCGGATGGATGGCGAACTCGCATCGGGCTTTCGTGGCATGAAACGCCTCAAGCTCCTCGATTTGGCAAATCGCAAAGGCAAGGCGCCGGGCGGCTACCAGAGCTGCCTGGCGGAATCTCGGCTACCCTTCATCTTTATGAACGCCGTGGGAATGCAGCGCGACGTGGAGACGTTGTTGCATGAGGCGGGCCATGCGTTCCATTCGCTTGCGGCGCAGGAGGAGGATCTGCACTCCTACCGCAGTGCGCCGCTGGAATTCTGCGAGGTCGCGTCCATGAGCATGGAACTACTCGGCAATGCGCACCTCGATGAGTTTTACACCCCTCCGGACGCCGCGCGGGCTTGTCAGACGCATCTGGAGAATATCATTTTGCTTCTGCCTTGGGTCGCCATGGTGGACGCCTTCCAGCACTGGCTCTACACCCATCCGGAGCACACCCGTGCGGAGCGTGACGGAGCCTGGCTCAAGCTGATGGAGCGATTCGGCGGTGAAGTGGACTGGTCGGGATATCACGACGCAAAGAGGAAGTCGTGGCACCGGCAGCTCCACATTTTCCTCTGTCCCTTTTATTACATCGAGTATGGCATTGCACAGCTGGGGGCCTTGCAAGTTTGGGCCAACTCGCAGCGCGATCTGCCCAAAGCCCTGCGCCAATACAAAGATGCGCTTTCCTTGGGCGGCTCACGTCCCCTGCCAGAACTCTTCGCCAAGGCAGGCTGCCGGTTTCGATTTGATGCCCGCACCGTGAAGCCCTTGATGGCGATGGTGAAGCGGCAACTGGCCAGAATGGCAAACGGCACACCGGTCCGCTAAGGCGCCATGCTCGACGACCGCTCTTACATGCGCGAGCCCGGCGGGGCGCCCACGCGGACTCTCGCGGCCCCGCTCTGGCTGGTGTTGGTGGTCGTCAATGTGCTGATGTACGGCGCGCAAGAGCTAGCGCCTGCGGCACTGGACCGCCTAGTGCTGGTGCCAGTGGAATTGGCGCGCGGGCACGTGTGGCAGCTTCTCACCTTTCAATTCCTGCATGGGGGGCTGTTTCATCTCGTCATCAATTGCGCCATGATCTGGATGTTTGGGCGCACCCTGGAGCTTCAGTTGGGACGGGGGCGCTTCTTGGGATTGTATCTCTGCTCCGGGGTGATGGGGGGGCTCTTGCAATGTGCCGTGCCGTGGATCTTAGGCGACGCGCAGGCCTTGGGCGTGGGTGTTGTGGGTGCCTCTGCGGGGATCTTTGGACTGCTCGCAGCTTTTGCGTTGCTGCACTGGGAGCAGGAGCTCACGTTGCTGCTGCTCTTCATCATCCCGGTCACAATGCGCGCCAAGTGGATGCTTTTGGTGCTCGCCGTCATTGGTGCTTTGGGGATGCTAGATCGCTCCTCGGGCATCGGCCACGCCGCGCATTTGGGGGGCATGATGGGCGGAATCTGGTTCACGGCCCAGTTCGTCCTCTCGCCTCACGAGGATGAGCCTAGATGGCTTGGATGGCTGCGTTTCACGTGGCGCGCAAGGAAGTCCCGCAAGGGGCGCAAGATCATTCCCTGCGACGAAGTGCTCGTGCCCGCGGGCATCAAGAAAGCCACCGGCGTGTTTAGTGCGTCCGCGGACGGCCCGGAAGATTCGATCCATCAAGAGGTGGACCTCATCCTCGACAAGATTTCCGAACAAGGCATCGGAAGCCTCACCGAACAGGAGCGCAAGACACTGGAGCGCGCGCGCAGCCAGATGGGGCGTTGACCCTTCCGTCTCGACGCGCCAGCGGCGGCGTCCTACGATGGCGCGGCATGATGCTTCGCTATTCCCGGCCCGAGATGCGGGCCCTCTGGGCAGAGGAGAACAAGCTGCGAATCTGGCTTGAGATTGAACTTCACGCTTCGGAAGCACTGGTGGGAGAGGGGATCGTCCCCCGTGCCGACTTCGCAAGAATCAAGGCGGGCTGTGAGAAATGGTTTGCCGATCTGCCCGGGCTGGTGGCGCGCCAGCGCGAGCTTGAAAAGGTTCTCAACCACGATGTCATCGGTTTTACCACCGCCGTCACCGAAGCCATCAACCACAAGGCCAGCCGCTGGTTTCATTATGGGCTGACCAGTAGCGACGTGGGCGACACCGCTTGCGCCGTGCAGATGATGCAAAGCGCCGACCTGCTGATTGCCAACGTCAAGGCGCTGATCCCCGTCATTGCCCGTCGGGCACGCGAGCACAAGCACACGCCCTGCATCGGGCGCAGCCACGGCATTCACGCCGAGCCGACAACCTTCGGGTTGAAAATGGCCCTGATGCACGATGAGTTTGCGCGCGCATTGCGCCGCCTTAAGTCGGTGCGTCCGGTCGTCGCCGTCGGCAAGCTCTCCGGCGCTGTCGGCACAGCCGCGCATCTACCGCCGCACGTTGAGGCTCACGTGTGCCGGCAGTTGGGACTTCGCCCCGCCCCCATCGCCACGCAAGTAGTCCAGCGCGACATCCACGCAGAATTCCAATCCACGCTGGCGCTGGTGGGTGCCAGCATCGAACGGTGGGCGGTGGAGTTTCGCCACCTGCAACGTACGGAGGTGCTGGAAGCGGAGGAGCCTTTCACCAAGGGACAGAAGGGCAGCAGCGCCATGCCGCACAAGCGCAATCCCATCACCTGGGAGCGACTGACCGGACTGGCGCGCGTGCTACGGGGCAACGCGCTCGCCGCTCTGGAAAATGTCGCGCTGTGGCACGAACGCGACATCAGTCACAGCAGCGTCGAGCGCATCATCCTTCCCGATTCCTGCACGCTCTTGGACTACATGTTGGGTTTGCTCACGCGCCTCATGGAGGGACTCGTCGTCTATCCCGAGAACATGAAGCGCAACCTGGGCCTCTCGCTGGGAATGTGGAACAGCCAGACGGTGTTGCTCGCACTCATCCGGAAGGGACTAACCCGCGAGGACGCCTATGCCTTGGTACAGGATGCCGCTATGCGCACGTGGGCGGTGAAGCATGGGGGGCGCGATGACGCCGATTTTCTAGGGGAGTTAAAGTCCAACCCCGCAGTGGCCAGCCATTTCAAGGATGGTGAGCTTGAGAAACTCTGCTCGCTTGAGTTTCATTTCAAGCAAGTCAATGCGCGCTTCAGGAAGCTTGGGATTTAGCCGGTTGCGGCGTTTCTTGGGCGCGCCCACGATAGGCGCAGAGGAAATAGAGGCACACGCTCGCAGCGGCAAGAGTGATGCCCATCCAGAAACGCGGCCAGTGAACACCTCCCTTCGCCGTGGTATTGGTCCAGAGCCATGCGCCGGTGCCTAGATAGCCCAGCAGATTGCCGACGCCCCCCGTGAGCAAAGAAAGCAGGGCCTGTGCGCGCGCGCGCCACGTGTCGTCCACGCGCTCGTCGAGATAGATTTGGGCGGTGATAAAAACCAGCGTGTAGGAGAAGCCGTGGAGGGTGATGCCCAGAAGCAGGAAGGGGCCGTCGTTGCCGACGCAGAGGCCAAAGCGCAGGACGCACAACGCAAGCCCGGTGGCAAACACCCATTTAAGCCGCCAGCGGGCGAGGATGCCCGCCAGCCCCAGCATGGAGATGATTTCGGTGACTTGCCCCAAGGTCATCCATGCCGTGGCGTGCGTGAAACCCAGTTCCGCAAGATGCGGTGGCGTGCAGGGGTAGAATGCGGCCATCGGAATATTGAGCAAGGTGACGGTGATGAAAACCACCCGGTGATTCGGATTCTTCAGAAGTGAAAGGGCGTCCAGCCCGAAGCGTTCGCGCAGGGTGAGTGCCCCGTTGGTTTTCGGCGGGTTCGTGGCGGGCAGCCCGTACGCGAAGGCCGCCACGAGCAGCCATGTGATGGCGCCCCCATACGCCGCGCGGGGCGATGCGTCGGCATTAAGCAGGCTCACCACCCAGCAGCCGGCCATCCAGCCCAGCGTGGCTGCGGCGCGCACCGGGCCGAACTCGCGCTTAGAATCGGTAAGGCGCGCGAAACAGATGGCAGAGGCAATGCTCCAGGTGGGAGTGGAACACAGTGCGTGCAACTGGATCGTGGCCAGCACCACCCACCGGTTCCACCCGCTCTCCATGGCGTAGGCGGCAAGAGCCATCGCTGCGGCCGTGGCGAGCGAGAGCCCGCGAAGTACCTTCACGGGGGCAACGTGCCGGTCGGCCATGGCTCCAAAGAAGAGGGGCGAAATGAAAGCCGCCGCGGCTGAGGTGGCAAATGCGAAGGGCTTGATGGATTGCAGACCATGCGAGTCGAGTACGCTGCTCAGCGGCACGAACCACATGCCCATGGCTGCACCTTGAATGAGGAACAGCACGGCCAATTCGAGATGTTGGGAAAGAGACCGCGTTACCACCCTTTGAGGCGCTGATAAAACTCGACGGGCGGGAAGGTGTCAACACCACGCCCGCACAAGCACACCTTACGCGGGGCGTGTGGGAGGGGGGACGTTAAGGCTTAGGCGGGTTGTTGGCCTTCGCTTTGTTCTTGGCCTTTCCCTTCTGATTGGCGGGCGCAGGCATCCAGAGTGGGGCGGCCTGCTCAGCATTCCACTTGTCCCACGCGGCTTGAAGCTCCTTGGCCTTCCCGGGGTTGGACTCGGTCAAATCCTTTGCCTCGCCCACGTCCTCGGCCAGATTAAAAAGCCGCAGCTTGTTGCCATCGGCATTGGCGGCGACGAGTTTCCAGTCGCCTTTGCGAATGGCGCGCTGGGCGCCAAACCGCCAGTAGAGCGCCTCGTGGGGCGGCTCCTTGCTATCGCCCAAGAGGTGGGGCAGCAGATTGACGCCGTCAAGCTTCCACGCCGGTTCGACCTTCACGCCTGCGGCGGCCAAGCTCGTCGGCAGGATATCAAGTTGGATGATCGGTAGCGTGTACGTGCTGCCTGCCGGCAAGGTTCCTTTCCATTGCACGCAGAAGGGCACGCGCACGCCCCCTTCCAGGGTGCTGGCTTTGAAGCCGCGTAGCGGGCCGTTCTTGGACGAGGTGC
Source organism: Verrucomicrobiales bacterium (assembly GCA_005809105.1). GTDB lineage: Bacteria > Verrucomicrobiota > Verrucomicrobiia > Limisphaerales > UBA1100 > SYLI01. The sequence goes on from SYLI01000059.1 coordinate 12,307, forward strand.
TCTGCGTGGGGCCGCCGTTATCAGAATGAAACCAAATGAGCGTGTGCTCCTCCAGTTCAGCCTTGCGAAGGGCGCCCAGCACAGCGCCCACCGCGTCATCCATCGCCGACATGATGGCGGCAAAGGTGCGGCGCTTCTCGTCGGCGATGTCCTTGAAGCGGTTCAGGTATTTCTCCGGCGCCTGCAGGGGTGCATGCTGCGCGTTAAATGGCAGGTAGAGCAGGAAGGGCTTCGTCTTGTGGTTTTGAATCCACTCCACGGCGCGAGCTGCGTAGGCGTCGGTGGTGTAGAAGTCTTCCGCCTCGATGGGATGAGCCTCGGGCGACTTGCGCGAGTCCACGAAGGCGCGCGGCTTGTAATACGCGGTGTTGGCCACCGTGCCGTAGAATTCATCGAACCCGCGCTTCATGGGAAGATGCTGTGGCGAGGCGCCCAAGTGCCACTTGCCGATGGCAATGGTCTCATATCCCGAAGCCTTGAACCGGTCGGCCATGGTGCGCTCGGAGAGTGGGAGGCCAAATTTGCCTCCGACTCCTGCGCCGCCGCCCTCGTTGAATTCGTGGCCGAAGCGCGTCTGATAGCGGCCCGTCAAGAGCCCTGCGCGCGTGGGGCTACAATACGGTCCGGAGACATAGCCATGCGTGAAACGAATGCCGTTGCGCGCGATGGAATCAATGTTCGGCGTGGGAATCTGCCGGTTGCCTTGGAAGCCAAACTCGCCCCAGCCGACATCGTCGCAGAGGAAAATGATGACATTAGGTTTGCGGCCTTCCGCCCCCGGGACAGCGATCGTGAACCCGAGGAGTAATGCGAAAGCACGCAGAAGGAAAAGGGGATTCATTGGCGCACTCTAGGAGATGCGCCTACCCTGTCAAGAGGCGTGAGCAATCAGCTTTCGCGCTCGAGCAGGTGATGGGCAAAGGCTGCTAGGGCATCTGCGCGATCCCCGAACGGGCGGAGTGCAGCGAATGCCTTGGCGGTGAGTGTGGCCGCGATGCGTCGCGAGCGTTCAAGACCAACCACCGACGGGTACGTGGCCTTCTTGGCGGCAACATCTTTGCCTGCCGTTTTGCCCAGCCGCTCGCTGGTCTGGGTGACGTCCAGAATGTCGTCAATCACCTGGAACGCCAGCCCGACGTTGCGGCCAAAGTCCGTGAGCGCGCGCAGTTGGGAGGCGGTGCAATTGGCGCTCATCCCGCCCATGCGTACGGCACAACAGAGCAGCGCGCTCGTTTTGCGCTCGTGAATGTAGCGCAGCTGCGCCAGCGTCAGCCGCTTTCCCTCGCCCTCCAAGTCAGCCGCCTGTCCCGCAATCAATTGAAGCGATCCGGAGGCGCGGGCCAATTCCATCACCAATTCTGAGTGAGGGTAGCGCAAGGGCGCTTTTGCCTGCGCCACCATCTCGAAGGCTTGAGTGAGCAGCGCGTCGCCGGCGAGGATGGCAATGGCTTCACCATAGACCTTGTGGTTGGTGGGTTTGCCGCGCCGCAGGTCGTCATTATCCATCGCCGGCAGGTCGTCATGAACCAGCGAGTAGGTGTGGATACACTCCACGGCGCAGGCCAGCGGCAGCGCGCACGCCTCTTTGCCGCCGCAGGCACGGGCTGCCGCGAGCAGTAGAGCCGGGCGCAGGCGCTTGCCGCCCGCAAAGAGTGAGTAGCGCATGGCGCGGTGGAGGGTCGCCGGCCGTGTGGTGGCGGCGGGCAGCAGCCGGTCCAGCGCCCGATTGACGCCAAGGGTAGACCGTTGGAGATAGGACTCGAGCGCGAAGGGCTTGCGCATCGGGCGGGACATGCGCGGCAGTTGTACGGAGGGCGAGGGCGCGGGGCAAGCGGAGTTTTTATGTTGCGCCAGTTTGGCAGACGGGTACAGTTCGCGGTTCTTTGGAGTGGTTCGCATCTTTTGCAAATGAACACTGAACTGTGTCGGAAAGCGTTGGATCACGTCGGCAATCCCAACGTCCTCGTCAATCTGATTTCTCGGCGCGTGCGCCAGTTGAATACCGCCGGCGCGAGCAACCGGCCGTTGCTGACGCAGGACGTCCACATGGGGATGGCCGACGTTGCTCTGGCGGAGTTGGTGGAAGGCAAGATGAGTTTTGAGATGATGGAGCCGGAGCCGGCTCCAGAGAAGAAGGCGCCCAAGAGGCGGCGCCGCAGCTCGTAGCCAGACAAAGCACTCGCCGGAGGTGCATGATTCCGGCGCCGTGAGCCCATGGCGGACATCGTCACCAATTCCAAGGCGCGGCACGACTACCACATCACCGAGACGTACGAGGCGGGGCTGGCCCTGCGCGGGACGGAGGTCAAGGCGCTTCGCGCCGGCCGTGGACAGATCCGCGAGGCATTTGCCCGGATCGATCGCAATGGAGAGGCGTGGTTGCTCAACGCGCACATCGAGGCGTACTCCCATGGCAATCTTCACAACCATGATCCCATCGCGCAGCGCAAGCTCCTGCTTCACCGCCGCGAACTGGCGCACTTGCAAGCGCTCACCCAGGCCAAAGGGCACACGCTGGTGCCGCTCAAGCTTTACTGGAAGAATGGCAAGGTGAAGGTGTTGTTGGGAGTAGGCAAAGGCAAGGAGGACCCGGACAAGCGCCATGACCTGCGGACGCGCGAGACCCAACGACAGATGCGCGACGCCACCATGCGCCGCATCAAGGACAGGTAGGGGAGAGAGGCCGGCCCAGAATCGCCTTAGGCCGACTTGGCCTCGGGCTTCCAGCGCCGCTTGGGCGCCTTGATGACCATGCCCTTCTTGATCGCGCTGACCGCCACAATGACGTGGCGCACCTCTCCACTGGGAAGTTGCACTTTCACGCGTTGAAGGTTCGGGCTAAACGTGCGCTTGGTGACGGCGGTGACGTGGCGGCCAATGCCACCTTCCTTCTTCGCCTTACCGCTGCGGACAATGCTGCTTCCCCGCGTCGGGTGTTTCCCGGTGATGCTACAAGTGCGTGACATGGTAAGAATGCCCCGTTAAGGGGCGGGCACCGTATCAGCACCGGCTGCGCTTGCAAGCAGATTTGGGGTTTCCCCACCTTGGGATGGCATTCGTTGCGGTGATGGAGTAGAACTCCCTCCATCCCTGCGGGCAAAGTTATCATGAGTGCAATAACGACAAAATCTGGAGGCGCAGCCGCGCCGAGCGTGGAGCGCGAAGGCAGCGTGAGGAGTGGATGGGGCATGCTGGCCCTCAACTTGTCGCTGATGCTGGGCGCGCCCATCGCGTTCGTGGCCTTGTTGGTTCAATACAATCCCCACGACCAAGCGACAGGTATTAACCACCTGCTTCCATTGCCGTTCTTGGCGTTCTTGGAGTTGGCCGCCATCATCTCGCTTTGCGGGCACTTCACGTTGCAGCCCAACGAAGCGCGCGTCTTGGTGCTCTTTGGCGAATACCGTGGCACCGTTCGTGGCAATGGATTCTGGTGGGCCAACCCCTTTTTCTCACGGGTGCTTTCGCGCGTGCCGCTGCCGATGGCCGCTAACACGCCCGAGGCGCTGAGGGGCGCCCATGCCGCCGGAGTGGGTGCCACCGCGTTCTGGCGAGTGGTTCCTTCCAAGATTTCGTTGCGCGCCCGTAATTTCAACAGCGAGCGCCTCAAGGTCAATGACCGGCGCGGCAATCCCATCGAAATTGCCGCGGTGATTGTCTGGCGTGTGGAAGACACCGCCAAGGCCGCCTTCGATGTGGACGACTATGAGAGCTACGTCCACATCCAAAGCGAGTCGGCCATTCGCCACCTAGCCAGTCTTTACGCGTACGACCGCGGCGAGGATCATGAACCCAGTCTGCGCGAAAGCGCCGACGAAGTGGCTGCCGCGCTGCGCAAGGAGCTGGGCGAGCGGCTGACGAAGGCCGGAGTGTGCGTGGAGGAAGCGCGGCTGACGCATCTGGCCTACGCCCCGGAAATCGCCCAGGCCATGTTGCGCCGGCAGCAGGCCGAAGCGGTGATCGCCGCGCGCCAGAAAATTGTTCAGGGTGCCGTCAGCATGGTGGAGATGGCGCTGCGCGAGCTTTCTGACAAATCCGTGGTAAAGCTTGATGAGGATCGCAAGGCTGCCATGGTGAGCAATCTGCTTGTCGTGCTCTGCGGCGAGACGGAGGTGTCGCCGGTCATTAACACGGGTGCTGGCAAAGCCTGAATCAGAAAAGATTTGCCCCTCGCGGGCCTCCCGGCAGAATCGCCACAATATGACCCCTCACCGGATTCTGGCAGCGTTGTGTTTTGCCTTTCTGGTTGTGACCGCGCTCGCGGAAGGCACCGTCAAGGATCGTGAGGCCGCCGTCCGCAAGGACAAGGCCGCGATGCAGGACGACGCCCTGTGGCGGTACAACGACCACGAGGCGGGCTTTGCCGAGGCGCGTCGCACGGGCAAGCCGCTCTTGGTGGTGTTGCGCTGCGTGCCGTGCCTTTCGTGCATGGGCTTGGATGCGGGGGTGCTCTCCGCGGAGGAACTCAAGCCTCTGCTGCGCCAGTTCGTGTGTGTGCGCCTCATCAACGCCAACGCCATTGATCTGGCCCGATTCCAATTCGACTATGACCTCTCCTTTTCCGCGATCATGTTCAACGGCGACGGGACGGTGTACGCGCGGTACGGATCGTGGAAACACCAGAAAGACTCGTCGGACAAGACCACGACGGGTTTTAAGCGCGCGCTGGAAGGCGGCCTCAAGCTTCACGCGGGCTATCCTCAAAATCAGGCTGCACTGGCCGGCAAGCAGGGCGGCCAGACGCCCTTCAAGTCACCCTTGGAAATCCCGGGCCTTGCGGGCCGCTACAAGCGCGATCTGGATTGGGACGGCAAGGTGCTCGCCAGTTGCGTGCATTGCCACATGGTGGGCGAGGCTTACCGAAACTCCTTTCGAGTCCAGTCCAAGCCCATTCCAACCAACCTGATTTTTCCGATGCCGATGCCCGAGACCATTGGGATCACGCTTGCGCCCGACCAGATGGCATTGGTGCAGGGTGTGGCGGCCGGTTCCATCGCTGCGCGATCGGGCATTCGTGCGGGCGATCAGTTGCTCGCGCTTGACCGGCAGCCATTGGTGTCGCCCGCCGATGTCTCGTGGGCTCTTCATCGTGCGCCGGACGACGGCATGATACTGGCAAGCCTGCGAAGCGGGCAGGCGGAGCGGTCGGTGCGGATCACCCTTCCTGATGGTTGGCGAACCAAGGCGGACATTTCAAAGCGTGTGGGCACTTGGGACATGCGCGGCATGGCCACCGGCGGTCTCGTGCTGGCGGACTTGGGGGATGAGGAACGCAGCCAGCGTGGCCTTGCTCTGGACGCACTCGCGCTCAAGGTGATGTTCGTCGGACAGTACAATCGCCATGCGGCGGCGAAAAACGCGGGCTTTCAGAAGGATGACATCCTCGTGGACATCGGGGGGAAAACGGGACGAATGACCGAGGGGCAGTTTATCGGCCACCTTTTGCAGACTACTAAGCCTGGTCTGCGCGTCGCCACCACGGTGCTGCGCGGCAGCCAGCGGGTGCGACTGCAACTGCCCATGCAGTGAAGTCTCTTAAGAGCCTCCTGCTAGCGCCGTTCGCGGATGGCGGCGAGGATTTCAGAAACGACCTCCGCGCGCGGTTTTGCCCCAAGATTGCCCTTGCCGTGGAGACGCACTGACAGGGCGCCGGCCTCCAAATCCCTTGGGCCCAGCACGAGCATGGTGTGCACCCGCGCCGTCTCGGCGTCGGCGATCTTGGCTTTGATGGGGTTCGCGGAAAAGTCACCCTCGGCTCGCACCATCTGCGCGCGCAGCTCCGACACCAGCGCCCGACCGGATTCCGTGAGAGCGGCATCGTCGCCGACCGTCAGCACGCGAACCTGGTCGGGGGCAATCCAGAGCGGAAAGTTTCCTGCGTAATGTTCGATGAGAAAGCCGATGAAGCGCTCGTGCGTGCCCAGCGGCGCGCGGTGGATGCACAGCGGCGTTTTGTCCGTGTTGTCGCGGTCGCGGTAGGTGAGGCCAAACTTGGCGGGCACGGCAAAGTCCACCTGATTGGTCGCGATGGTGAACTCCCGTCCGATGGCGCTCCACACTTGGACATCAATCTTGGGACCATAGAAGGCAGCTTCGTTTGCCACCTCGACATAGTTTATGCCGCTTTCGTTGAGGACGCGGCGGACCATGTCCTCGGTTTTCTTCCACAACTCCGGCTCGTTGACGTATTTCTTGCCAAAGCCTTCCGGCGCGGAAGTGCTAAAGCGCATCTGGTACTTCTCAAGGCCAAAGATTTTGAAGTACTTCATGTACATCTCGTTCACGGCGCGGAATTCGTCGGCGAACTGCTCCGCCGTGCAGTAGATGTGCGCGTCATTCATCTGCATCGAGCGCACGCGCATGAGCCCAAAGAGTTCGCCGGACTGCTCGTAGCGGTAGCAGACGCCGTACTCCGCCAGTCGCAGGGGCAGGTCGCGATAGCTGCGCGGCTCGGCAGCGAAGATGCGATGGTGATGGGGACAGTTCATCGCCTTGAGATAGTAGCGGTCGGAGTCGCCCTCCTGAGTGGCGCCCGTTTCCTTCAGCTCCATCGGAGGGAACATACTCTCAGCATAGTAGGGAAGGTGGCCGCTGGTTTTGTACATCTTCTCCCGCGCCAGATGAGGCGATTTGACGCGCACATAGCCGGCGGCAAATTCCGTCTCCTTCGCCAGCCGCTCCAGTTCCTCGATCATGGCGCCGCCCTTCGGCAGCCACAGCGGCAAACCCGGCCCGGTGAAGTCCGGGTCGAATGAGAACAACCCCATCTCCACACCAATCTTGCGGTGGTCGCGACGCTTGGCTTCCTCAAGCATTTTGAAATGCTCGTCGAGCGCCGTCTTGTTCTTGAAGGCCGTGCCGTAGATTCGTTGAAGCTGCGGATTCTTTTCGTCACCCTTGTAGTACGCACTGGCCACGCTCGTGAGCTTGAAGGCGCCGATGTTGCCCGTGCGCATCACGTGAGGCCCGGCGCAGAGGTCAATGAAGTCGCCATTCTTATAGTAGGAGATGGGCTCGCCCTCGGGGATGTTCTTGAGGAGGTCCAGCTTGAACTTGCTGGAGTTGCCGGGCCGCTCGGCGAGGCCGCCAAGCCGCCCGCTCTGGGCGTCAGCGATGGCTTGCTCACGCGTGAGCGTGAGCTTTTCAAAGACATGATTGGCTTTGATTTCCTTCTTCATCTCCTCCTCGAGTTTGGTGAAGTCCTCTGGAGAGATGCGGTGCGAACACTCCAGATCGTAGTAGAAACCGTTCTCAACCGGCGGCCCGTAGGCGAACTGCGCGTCCGGCCAAAGTCGCAGGATGGCAGTGGCCATCACATGCGCGCATGAGTGACGGATGCGCTCAAGCTCCGTCATCTTATTGCGGTCTTCGAGTGTCTTGCGGTCAGCGTCTTGAGACTGCTCCATAAGCGTTGGCGGCTATTTAGTCTATTGGCTGCGCTTGCGGACAGCCAAAAAAACGCGGGCTGGATTTTCCACAATTCCCGCCTAACGTCGCCGCATGGAAAGCTGGGTTGCCGATTACATCCATCGACAGAAAGCCGCGTTGGATTCGATTCCCGTCACGCAGGTGTCGGCCTTGATCCAGACGCTGCGCGAGGCACTCAAAGAGGACCGGCAGGTGTTCGTGTTTGGCAACGGTGGCAGCGCGGCCAATGCCTCGCATTTCGCCACCGACCTTGGGAAAGGGGCGTCCGACAAGCTGGGCCGGCGCTTCCGCGTGCTTTCGCTCAATGATAACGTGAGCTGGCTGACGGCCCTGGGCAACGACTTCAGCTATGACGATGTGTTCGTGCGGCAGCTTGAGAACTACGCGCGCCCCGGTGATCTCGTGCTGGCGGCCAGCGTCAGCGGCAGTTCGCCCAATCTGGTGAAGGCGTTCGGATGGGCCAAGGCTCACGGCGTTCGCACCGTGGCGCTGGTCGGAGGCAAACGGGGCTCACTCGCTGAGATTGCCGATCATTGCATCGTCGTTAACGACACCCATTATGGGCGCGCTGAGGATGGCCACATGGGGATCTTTCACATGCTCTGCTACGCATTCATGGAGCATCCCGAGTGGGCGAACTGACGGCGCAGTCAGGGCGTCCTCGCTGCCGACGATGAGGCGTGCCTCCACATTTGTTTTGCTACCTCGCAGGCGGCATGGCTTCTAGGCGCTGTGGTCTCTCTTAGCGATCGCCTCAGGGAGAAGCTGGGGGCCGTGCCGCACCGGCCGGGCGTGTACCTCATGCGCGACCGATTCGGCACCGTCATCTATGTGGGCAAGGCGCGAGACTTGCGCCGGCGAGTGAGCCAGTATTTTCATCCGTCGCGGCGCATGAGCTGGGATCGCAAACTCAATGCGCTCATCGAAGCCATCCACGATTTTGAAATCGTGGTGGTGCGCGGGGAACCCGAGGCATTGCTTTTGGAGGGGCGCCTCATCAAGGAGTATAAGCCGCGGTACAACGTCAGCTTCCGTGACGACAAGCGCTTTCTGATGCTGAAGGTGAACCTCAATGATCCCATCCCGCGCTTCTCGCTGACGCGGATCAGGACGGGTGACGGCGCGCAGTACTTTGGTCCATTTTCAAACTCTGGGGCGCTGCGGAGAAGCCTGGAGCTGGCACGTCAGAAGTTCCATCTGCGCGCCTGTCGGGCGCTTACTCCCGGCGTCGCCGAGCACAAGCACTGCTTGTACGCGCACCTGCAAGTCTGCAGCGCTCCCTGCGTGGGGCAGGTGACGCGCGAGGAGTACCGTGGGCAAGTGGCGGCCGCGTGCGAATTTCTCCTCGGTCGAAGCGAACAGATGATTGAGGAGATGGAGGCGGAGATGCAGAAGGCTGCGGGTCAGCTCGACTATGAGCGGGCTGCGAAGCTTCGCAACCAGATCGAGGACCTTCGTGTCGCGACAAGAAAGACCACCACCTACCAACGCCTGCCCGGCCAGCTCCGCATCCACGGTCAGCGGCTCGATCCCGCAGCCGACCTCAAGGAACTCTCCCGCATTCTGGGCCTAAAGGCGCCACCCGGCCGCATCGAAGGCTTCGACATCTCGAACATCAGCGGCACTTTTCTGGTCGCCTCGATGGTGGTGTTCAATCGCGGCCGTCCCGCGCGTGCGGAGTACAGGCGATTCAAGATGAAGTCGGTGGGAGCGCAGGACGACTTTGCCTGCATGGCTGAAACGGTTCGGCGGCGCTATGTCCGAGTCTTGGCCGAAGGGAAGTGCCTGCCCGACCTCATTCTAGTGGATGGAGGAAAAGGCCAGCTCAATGCCGCGCGGGCGGAATTGATGGCGTTAAAGGTTGGTCACATTCCCATCGTGGGTCTGGCCAAGGAATTTGAGGAAATCCACCTGCCGGGAAAGGGGGCACCGCTTCGGCTGGACAAGACCTGTGGCGCCCTCAAGCTGTTGCAGCGTGTGCGCGACGAATCGCACCGGTTTGCCAATGCGTTTAACGCCAGCCTGCGTACGCGGCGGATTTCGGAGAGCATGCTCGATGAATGCCCTGGCATCGGAAGTAAGCGCAAGGCTGCCTTGCTGCGTCACTTCGGGTCGCTCCATAGGTTGCGCCAGGCTTCTGCTGGAGACTTGTTGGCCGTCGAGGGATTTGGGCGCGCATCAGCACTAGCCTTGCACGCGTTTCTAAAGGCGCGACCGGGTTAACGCACGGGCCTTTGTCAGTCAGGGTCGAATCCGCTGCGCGTTGGCGTACGCGTTCAGGGTGTTCCCGCGCAGAAAGCCAATCAAGGTCTGGCCGCTTTCCTCGGCGAAACTCACGGCAAGGCTAGAGGGTGCCGACACCGCCGCGACGATGGGGAAGCCGGCGCCGAGGGCTTTTTGCAGAATCTCGAATGAGGCGCGCCCACTGACGAGCAGGATGTGCCTGTCAAAGGGCAGCAGGCTCTGGAGGTAGCCATGGCCAATCACTTTGTCCACGGCGTTGTGTCGGCCGACATCCTCCCGGGCCACGACCATCTGCCCCTTGGTGTCAAACACCGCCGCCGCGTGAAGCCCGCCTGTCTGTGAAAACGCGGGCTGGGCCGCGCGCAGCAGGTCCGGCAGCCCCTGCAGTATCGGAATGGAAACCCGCGCCCTGCCGCGAAGCTTGGGAAAGTGCTGCCGCACGGCGTCAATGCTGGCCTTGCCACACAAGCCGCAACTGGACGTGGCGAACACGTGGCGGGTGAGCCGGTCGAAGTCCACGGCCACGTCAGCAGATAGAAACACATTGAGTGTGTTGCCCGCGTGTGCCGTGCCGCGCTGGCAGTGGGCGATCTCCACGACATCGGCGCGCTGATGGATGATCCCTTCGGTCAAGAGGAAGCCTGCGGCCAACTCTTCGTCATGCCCGGGAGTGCGCATCGTCACGGCCACATTGCGGCCACGCAGGCGAATTTCGAGCGGCTCCTCGACGCTGAGCGCATCGGGCGCTTTGCTCCAGCGGCCATCGCGCCAGCGCAGGACTTGCGCTTTCTTGCTAGCGGGCGTGCGCGTTTTCGGGCTCACGAGGGTCGTGGGCGGATTCAAGTGTGACGGGAGCACGTTCGATGCGCACCGCGCACACCTTGAGCTCCGCCGTGTGTGTGGTGGGGTCGTAGCCGCTGCCGGTGAGATTGTTGACCGGCACGTCAGCAAAACTAAAACTGGCAAAGACCGTTCCGCGCGGCGAACGGTCGGTGGAGCGCACCTTGATTTTTACTTCTCCGCGCCGGCTGGTGACGATTGCCCAATCGCCATCAAGGAAGCCCCAGGCTTCGGCATCGGCGGGATTTACTTCAAGACTCTCCTCGGAGAGCAGGTAATCAATGCCGCTGGCGCGGCCGGTTTGTGTGCGTGTGTGGTAGCTCTGCAAGCGTCTCCCCGTGGTGAGCCACACGGGGAATGCGTCATCGACGACCTCTGCTGGATCGCGGTAGCCCAACACCATGAAACGGCCTCGGCCGTTGGTGAAACCCTCGGTGTGAAGGATTGGCGTGCCCGGATGATCCTTTGTCGGCACGGGCCAGTTCAGGCTCTCGCGGGAGACGCGCTCCCAATCGAGACCGCCGTAGGTGGGCGAGAGCGAGCAGAGTTCGTTAAACACATCGGCGGGTGATTGGAAATCAAAGCCGGGAATGCCAAGCCGCTTCGCAATCTCCGCGATGATCCACCAGTCAGGTTTCGCCTCGCCCGGCGGCGGCACGGCGGCCCGCAGTCGCTGCACGCGGCGTTCTGTGTTACAGGCCACGCCGTCAGTCTCAGCCCACGCGGTTGCGGGCAGCACGACGTGGGCGAGTTTCGCTGTCTCGGTCATGAAGATGTCGATGACGACCAAGTGGTCGAGCGACTTGAGCGCGTGCTCGCAGTGATTGCGGTCAGGGTCAGAGACCACCGTGTTCTCGCCATCAATGAGCATCGCGTGGATGCTCTTGCCGCATTCCTGCAAGCCCGTGACCTTGGTCATCGCCTGCCCCAGATCGAGGTCAGGCCGCTGATAGGCGTTGGCAAACTTGTCGCGAGCTGCCACGTCGTCAATCTTCACGCTGCCGGGAAACACGAACGTTTCCGCACCGCAATCTCCGCAGCCTTGAATATTGTTCTGGCCGCGCATGGGATTGATTCCGCCGCCTTCGACACCCAGGTTGCCGGTCATGAGCGCGAGATTGCAAAGGCTCTGCACGTTGTCCACGCCACAGATGTGCTCGGTGATGCCCAGCGTGTAGTAAATCGCCGCGGGCCTGCCGCGGCCGTAAATCAACCCCGCGCGTTCGATGTCTGCGGCGGGCACCTCGCAAATGGCCGCGGCCCATTCTGGCGTGAAGGCTTTTAGGTTCCGGCGAAAGTCCTCCCAACCTGCCGTGCGATGCTCGATGAATGCGCGGTTCATCAAGCCTTCCCGTTCGATGACGTGCGCCATCGCCAGCAAGAGCGCCACGTCGCTGCCGACACGGATGGGCAGATACACGTCGGCCAGTTCAGCGAGCTTGATGCGGCGCGGGTCGGCGACGATGAGCTTTGCGCCGCGCGCCATCGCCTTCTTGAGCCCGGTCGCGGCCACCGGGTGACACTCGGTCATGTTCGTGCCGATGCAGAAAATGACGTCGGGCTTTGCCATGTCCGCGAGCGGATTGGACATGGCTCCTCTGCCGATGGTAATCGCCAGACCGACGACAGTCGGGCTGTGTCAAGCACGGCTACAGTTGTCGATGTAATGCGTGCCGAAGCCCGCGCGGATGAATTTCTGCATCGAGTAAGCCGCCTCGTGCGGCGCGCGGCCCGAAGCGATGCCGTAGATGCTGCGCCGCCCGTGCTCCTTTAGTGAACGGCGGAAACCCGCCGCCGCAAGATCGAGGGCTTCGTCCCACTCCGTCTCCTTGAACGAACCATCGGGCTGTCGCACCAGCGGTTTTTTCAGGCGGTCGTCGTGCTGCACAAAGTCGAATGCGAACTGGCCTTTGATGCAAAGCGCGCCTTGATTGGCCGGACCATCCATCGCGGGCTGGACGCCGATGAGTCGGTCGCCCTTCGTCAGCAAGTCCACCGAGCAGCCCACGCCGCAGTAGGGGCAAATCGTGCGGGTCTTGGCGATCTCGCCGGGCAGATCCGCCGCGCGAAGCGCCTTCTTGTCAGCCAAGGCGCCCGTCGGGCACGTCTGCACGCACTGTCCACAAAAGGTGCAGGCCGAGTCCTTGAGCCTGCCGTTAAACTCAGTCGTGATCTGCGTGCCAAAGCCACGGTTCATCATCGTGATCGCATAGTCGCCCTCCTGCTCGGCACACACGCGCACGCAGCGGTAGCATGAGATGCACAGGTCGTAATCGCGCAGGATAAAGGGATTATCGTCCGTCTTATTGCTCGTGCCCGACTGCCTGCCTTTGAAGCGTCCCGTGCGCGCGCCGTAACGGTCTACGAGTGTGGTGAACTCCTGCGAAGCAAACCCGCGCAAAGGACTCACGTCCACCTCACGGTTCTCACTCACAACCAGTTCAAGCAGCGTCTTGCGATACTTCTCGATGATTGGCGAATCGGTCCGCACCACCATTCCCGCCGTGGCCTTCGTGGTGCAGGACGCCACAGGCGCCTTCACTCCATCAACCTCCACCACGCACAGCCGACACGCGCCAAACGCCTCGAGCCGCTCGTCGTAGCACAACGTCGGGATGCTCTTCTTCGTTCGCTGCGCGACCTGATAAATCGTCTCGCCGGCACGGAAGCCGACTGCCTCGCCATCGAGAGTCATCGTCAATTCGCGTTCGGTTGCTGTGGCGCTCATCGGTTGTTGGGCTCTTTGGATACGACGTAATTGTCGACCTGCTCCGGGAAGAACTTTAACAAACTATCCGTGACGAAGGGTGCGGCCATGCCGAGGCCGCAGGCGCTGGTGGCGCGCATCACAGTGCCGATGTCGCGGACTTCTTGCGTCCATGCGGCGAGGTCGGATGGGCCGGCTTCCCCGTTCAAGCGCTCCGTGAGTCGCTGCGTGCCGATGCGGCAGGGGAAGCATTTGCCGCAGCTTTCGTGGGCGAAGAATTCCATCGCGGCGTGTGCGGCAGCCACCATGTCGCGGCTGTCGTCAAACACGATGATGCCGCCCGCACCAAGAAAGGAGCCCTTGCCGCGGATGCTCGGCTCATCAAGCGTGCAGTCAAGCGCGTCACCAGCGAGGAAGCCGCCGCTTAGTCCCGCCATGGTCACGGCCTGGATGGTGCGTCCCGTTTGCGGGCCGCCGGCCCAATCATGGAGCAGCGTCTTGAGTGGCAGGCCAATCGGCACTTCGTAATTGCCGGGGTGCTGGATGTCGCCGGAAAGGCTGATGAGTTTCGTGCCCGCGTGTGCATTGCGGCCCAGTCCGCGATACCACGCCGCGCCTTTGCGCACGATGGGAGGCACGGACGCGAGCGTCTCGACGTTGTTGACGGCGGTGGGGAGATTCTCAAAGCCGTGCGTCACGGGGAAGGGCGGCTTGTTCCGGGGAAAAGGATGTTTGCCTTCGAGGCTGTTGAGCAACGAGCCTTCTTCGCCGCAGATGTAAGCGCCCGCGCCGCGGCGCAAGTGGATTGTGAAATTGAACACTCCGCCGAGAATGTTCACGCCCAGCAAGCCCGCCTTTTCCGCCTCGGCAATGGCGCGCTCCAGAATGCGAAACGTCTCCGGATATTCGTAGCGCAGGTAGATGAAGCCGCGCGGCGCGCCGGTGGCAAATCCCGCCAGCGCCATGCCTTCAAGCAAAGCGTGCGGATCGTAGTCCATGATCGCGCGATCCTTAAAACAGCCCGGCTCGCCCTCATCGGCGTTGCACACAATGCTCTTGGGCTGGCCGGGCGCATCGGCCACGGCCTGCCACTTCACACCGGTCGGGAAGCCCGCGCCGCCGCGTCCAGCGAGTTTGCTCTCCGTGACGAGGGCAAGCAGTTGCGTGGGTGTCATCTCGCGCACGGCTTTGGAGAGCGCCTCGTAACCGCCGGTGCGGCGATAGCCCTCGAGCGTCGCGCGGCCCGGCTCGCGGATGCTTTCAAAAATGCACTCCTCGCAGCCGCCGGGGTTCGGCGCGGGCAGCGGAGTGGGCTTGGCCGCAAGACTCGTTGCGGAAGTCCCGACGAGTTGCTCGTGTCCGCGCAAGACCGGCACGGGTTCGTCGCAGCGTCCCGCGCAGGGCATCGCGGTCGCGCCCTGCGACTTGAGCGCGGCAAGCAGTTCGTTGCCGCCATGCAGGCAACAAACGTTGCCGGTGCAGATGCGCGGTTTGTTCAGCCCACCGGGCTCGCGCGAGAAGTGATGGTAAAACGTGACCGTGCCAAAGAGGTCTGCGAGAGGAATCCTGAGTGCTTGCGAGACGGCGCGGAGCGCGTCCTCAGACAAGAAACCGTCGCGGTCGTGCAACGCGTGGAGCAGGGGAAGCAGCGGCGCAGGCTCGTCGCGCCAGCGGGCGACGAGGTCGGCCGTGGAAGGCGCCGCGTGGGCGCTCACTTGTCCTCCGGATTGATGAACTTGAACGCGAACGCCGCCATTGCGCCGCCGCCGAAATTGGCAGCGAGATAAATCCACAGGGAATCCGTGGGAGCCAAACCCATGACGGTGGCGGCGAGGGCGACGGCGGGATTGAACGCGCCGCCTGAAATGGAGCCGACGGTGAAGGCGCCCGCCATCACGGTCATGCCGATGGCAAGGCCGTAGAAGGAATTGCCCGACGTGGCCTTCGCGGTCGCAACGTTCAGCACGACGTAGGCGAGTGCAAAGGTGAAGAGAAACTCAGCCAGCAGCGCCTTCTTCACGGTCAATGCCGAAGCGGCCTGAGCGGGCGAACCCACGAGCGCCTTTACGGCGAGCGTCGCCAAGAGGGCACCGGCTACTTGGGCGATGATGTAGGGGATGAATTCGCGCGAGGAACAGCGGCCGCGAATGCACAATGCCAGCGTTACGGCCGGGTTGAAGTGGGCACCGGAGATGTGCCCGTTGGCATAGACCATCACCATGAGCGCGGCGCCGATGGCCAGCGGTGCCATGGCAACGCCGCCAATGACGCTGCAGCCAATGGTGAGAACAAGGACAAACGTGCCGATCAATTCGGCGGCGCACTTGGAGGTGAGTGAATGGGGCATAGGTTAAGAATGGATTGGGTCGTGTTCTGCCTACTTCTTGCCAGCCTGCGGGGGAGGAGGCAGCAGCAACTCGATGGCTTTGTCAATCTGGGGATCTTTTCCCGCGATCCAGTCTTCGGCGGTGAGGTCCACCTGCACGTCGGGCTTCTCGCCGTGGTTTTCCATGTTCGTGCCGTCCATCCTCCAAACTCCCTTGCCGGGCAGACGCGCGCGCGTTCCATCGGTGAGAGTGAAACTGGAAGTCCAGATGACGTAGCCCGGCGTGGGCATGCCCACGAGCTTGCCCAAGCCGCGCTGACGCACCGCGTAGGGAAACATCTCCGCATTGGAAAAACTGTGCTCGTGCATGACGACCACGATGGGCTTGGCCCACGCGCGCTGCGGCGCCGGCTCGGGCGCCCCGTCGCGACCGCGGTAGATGCCGTGCTGCTTGCGCTCAAGCATATCGATGAGGTTGTCGGAAATACGGCCGCCACCGTTGAAGCGCACGTCGAAAATGATGGCCTCTTTTCCCGTGATGTACTCATAGGCCTCGCGCTCAAACTGCGTCTGGCTGCTGTCATCCATCGCAGGGATGTGTAGATAGCCAATCTTTCCGCCGGACTTGGCCTCCACATGCGCCCGGGTTCGCGCGACCTGATTGCGCTGTTGCAATTGGGCCCAATCTTCCTGACTGAGCGCCCGGTAGCGAACCACCCTCGCGCCCTCGCGTTTGGGCTCGCCATTCACCAGTAGTTCCACCATGCGCCCAGCGCCCTTGTTGAGCACCTCATGCAATCGCTCGTCGAGATTCACCAATTGCCCATCAATGCCCATGATGTACTCGCCCGGCTTGATCTGGGTCTTCTCGAAGGAGCCAGGCGCATTCGATGGGACTTCCTTCACACGGATGCCGGTGGCTTGGTGCGTGTAGTCGATGCGGAAACCCAAGTGCGGCGTGGGGGCACCGGGAAAGGAAGAGGCCGCTGCCGTGACTTCCGAGTGGGACGCGTCCAGTTCGCCCACCATCATTTGTAGCAGCGTGGCGAAGCCCTCTGAAGTGTCCACGCTTTCGAGAAGGCGTTCGTACTTCGACCGGAGGGCATTCCAATCGCGCCCGTGAAACTGGCTGTCGTAGAAGCCATGATGATAGCTTCTCCAGAATTGCTGAAAAGAGGCGCGGCGCTCGGCGGCCACGTCGCGCGTCCAATCGGCCACAAAGCTGATGCGCTGGGGTGCGCCGCCGGGAAGGGAGATGAGAAACATTTCGCCGTTGCTGATGAAGGTTGCGCGCTGGCCGTCGCGCAGGATGCGCAAGGCCACCTTGTCGCCGCCGGTGGTCACCCGCTTTACATCGCCGCCGTCCAGCGTGGCGCGCCAGATGTCGCGCTCGGAGGTGAAGTAGAGGGTTCCATCCTTTGTGGCGATGATGTTGCCGTCCGGGGCTTGCGCGCTGATCTTGCGGATGCGGCGCGTGATGTCGTTAAAATCAATCTCCACCTTCACCGGGTCGGTCGGCTTCTCATACTTGAAGTCCACATCCCCCTTGCGAAATCCCTCGGCCTTGAGGGCCATGGCGTAGAGGCCGGCGCCGTCCCGATCGCTCTGGAAGAACAGAAACTTGCCATCCGGCGACCATGCCGGGTGATTGTGCGCCGCGTTGAGCCTCGTGACATTCACCGGTTCACCGCCCTCTGCGGGGATGATCCACAGGTTGTAGGCGCCATTGCCGCTGCGACGCGTATAGGCAATCCACTTCCCGTCGGGCGACCATTCGTAGTCCGCGCCACCGTCGCCGCGCATGTGCGTGCCGGGCAACGCCACGAGTTTCTTGAGTGTCCCATCCTTCAACTTCAACCGGTGCAGCCCGCCCTCCGGTCCCGCCATCCAGAAGAACAGGTGCTCGCCGTCTGGGCCCACACGCAGATGGGTGACATCCTCCGTCCGTTTCCAGATGGGCTGGACCTGGCGCGTGGCGATGTCCAATTCGTAGATGCGCGTGTTGCCCTCCCGATCGGAGGTGAAGAAAAGCCGTCGCCCGTCCGGCGCCCACGAGAAGTCGGAGTCATCCCCGGCCCAGGTCGTGAGTTGCTGGGCCACTTCGGAGCGCCCGGTGAGTACGCCTTCGGGCTTGGCGGTCAACACCAGCCAGATGTCGCCCTTGAGCCCGAAGGCCATGTGCCGGCCATCAGGAGACGGTTCGGCTTCCATGACCCCACGCGAGACGCGCTCGCTCGTGCGCATGTTTTGCTTGTGATCGGTCGCCACAAGCAGGGGAACGCGCACCGGAGTGTCTCCGCCCTTCTTGAGCAGCCAGATGCCATCGTCGTATTCAAAGGCCACGTCGCCTGACTTCGCCGCCATCGATGGGTAGCGCACGCCATCGCCTGAGAAGCGCGTTAGCTGCCGCGCCTTTCCTTGGAGGTCAAATTCCCAAAGATTGGGCGTGCGTGCGGGGCTGTCGGCCAGCTTTTGCGGTTTCGCATCCAGCTGATTGTTGACGGGTGTCGTCTCGCCCGTGGTGACGGCCACCACGTGGGTGCCGCCGGGCACGAACTGGGGGAAAAGGTGCTGCCGGTCTGCGGTGGAGATTTGCCGGCGCACGCCGCTCTTGATGTCCTGCACCCAAATCTGGGCCGCCGCCGCGCCCGAGTAACGGGGGCGATACCACGGCATGCCATTTCGTGTGTACACCACCCGCTGGCCGTCCGGCGAGAGGGCCGGATAACGCAGCGGCGCGTAGTCTTCTCCAATCAATTGGGTGCGCAACGAGGCGATGTCCACGGTGTAGATGCCGTAGTGGGGCGGATCGCGGCGCGCAGCAAACACCACGCGCTGGCTGTCGGGCGACCAGCCAAAGGCAATGTCGCCGCCGGTGTGCCAGGTGAGTTGCTGCGGGGTGCCTCCCTCTGCGGGCATGAGATAAATGTCCCAGTTGCCATTGCGCTTGCTGGAAAAGGCCAGCCAGTTTCCGTCGGGGGAGAAGATGGGATAGGCGTCAATTTCCAGATGCGAGGTGAGCGGCGTGGCGCGCCCCCCGGTGCTTGCAGTCAGCCAGATGTCCTCGCGATAGACGAACGCCAGCTTCTTTCCGTCCGGGCTCAATGCCGGATGCCGCGCTCCCACGATGGGCTTGGGAACGGGCGGGGTGAGTTGCGCGGGCACCGCACACACGAAAGCCAACAAGAGTGGCACCGTCCATCGCAGTGGAATCATGGCGCCGGGACTCTATCCAGTGAGAAGGGCGAAGGGAAGGGGAGATTGCCCTCAGCGATGCCAGTGCTGCAGCTCAACTATGTTTCCCTCGGGGTCACCCATGTAAACCAAAGTCAGCTTGCCTGCCCCGGCGATGTCCAGCGTCACCACTTCGCCCACGTCACTGCCGCCCAGTCGGAGAATCACCTGCCGAGTGGCATCCACATCGTCCACTTCAAACGCGAGATGCGCGAGGCCAGGCCGATGCAGCAGGCGAGGCAACTCGGGCGCATTCTCAGCGTAGCTGAACACCTCCAGCGTCGGCCCCTGTTCGCCATGGCCGGGCACGCGCAGATGGCGACCACGGATGCGCGCGCCGGGCAGGGCTGTCAGCCGATCGATGTGTGGCCCATGATGGTCACGCTCCTGACTTACGGGGACGCAGTCAAACGCCTCCTCATAAAACGCGCAGAGCCGGCGCCAGTCACGGGCGATGAGGTTGACATGCGCGTATCGCGTGGCCATGCGGGCAGGATGGTCGTGGAGTCGGGAGTTGGCAATCCCGCTCAATCGCCGCGATAGACGCAACTGGCATTGCAGGTTTCGCCAACCACCACTTCCTTGAGCAGCGGCAACCGGGGTCGCAGCCGCCGCCAGATCCACCGCGCAATGTGCTCGCTGGTGGGGTTCTCCAAACCGGCGATCTCATTGAGGTGCCGGTGATCCAGCCGGCGCCACAAGGGATCAAACGCCGCGCTCAAGTCCGCGTAATCCATCACCCAGCCGAGCCGCTTGTCGCACTCACCTTCCACGACAATCTCCACGCGAAAACTATGCCCGTGCAGCCGATGGCACTTGTGCGACCGGGGCACTTGGGGCAGTGAGTGGGCGGCTTCAAATTGGAAGCCCTTGCGCAGTTCCATTTTCATTTTGGTTTAATGTTCCCAGTCCGTCCAAGTGAGCCAGTCGGCCATCGGCGGGCGCCCGTCCTGTCGCCATGACAGCGGCGGATCCTGCATCCTGCCGATGGGGCAGACCCGCGGGACACCCCAACGGGCCAGCCTGCGAACCAGTTCGACTTGGGCTGTCTTCGCCGCCGCCAGCGCCACGGTGGAAACCTTTCCACGGATGGGCTCGATGGCGCGCAGCGCGTGGTCGAGGTTGTCCACCTCCTTGACGTACACGAAGCGGTGCATACAGGAGTGGGTGAACTGCGGATCCTGTTCCAGAACCACCGTCCATGCAGTACTATCACGGCTGCACCAGAGCCGCACATCGCCGGTGTGCGCCTCTCGCACCTCGTAGAACGCGCGCCGGTGGGCGATTTCACCAGCGACCATCGCCGACACCTCGCCTCGAGGAGCCACCTTTTCAATGGCTTCCAATTCGGTAGCAAGCATCGCGGCAAATTCCTTGGGATCCACCACACCGCCCGCTTCGACATAAAAGGCATGCGGTGAAAGGCAGCCCAGCTGGTTCCAAGCGGCCACGTCGGCGGCGGCCAGCGCGGCGAGTTCGCGCGCCTGCGCGCGACCGAGACGATCCTGTGTGATGTAGCCAAAACTGACGCGATGGCCGTGGCTTAGGAATCGCTTGCCAGAGGGCATGCGCCGCTGGAGATCCGCGATGGTGCGGTCGCTGCCGTTGGCAAGGACACAGTCGGCCTCGTGCAAGAGCGGCGTCTCAAGGTCCTCGCGGCCCCCGGGCCAGATCGCAAGCTCGATGCACGAGCCTAACTTGGGGTAGGCGTCGTAGAGAGAATGGGCGAACATGCGCGGCAGAAAACCAGTGCCCGTGGCGCACTTGGTAAAATGTGCTGAGCCCGAGAGCAACCCTTGGATGAGGCTCATCCAAGCCGGGCAGGGCAGGGTGCCCGGCGCAATGTGGACGAGCAACTCGGGCGCCGAGGCGATGGCCGAGCGGTCTTCGGCGCGTTCTTCTGCCGTTGCCACGGGGGCGTCCAATCGGCGGGGATCACCCACCTCTTGGGCCAGCAGATAGTGCAGGTTCTCTCGCGTGATGCGGCCAAAAAACTGGTCAAGTCCGCGGGAGAGTGTGGGGCGCGAAAACCCCGTGAGAGCGGCATTCTCCAGCACATGGCGGCGGAACACGAAGTCATCCTCGCGCCACCGCGCGGCCATGGTGGCCACGGCCTCGAGCACCTGCAAGGTGGTCAAGGCGTCGCGATAGCGCGCGCGGTTCCGTTTAAGTTGCTGGCAGGCTTGGCTCACCAGCTCGCCCGAAAGGCGGGTTTCGCCCGGCAGGTCGGCAAGAAAGTATTGAGGCAAGTCCATCATGTTTGGGAGGCCTCTGCATTGCGCCGCAACTGTCCCATGTGGTGGAGAAAGACCAGTCCCGCCGTGGACGCCAACACCAGCGCGCGAAGGCCGGCAATCAGCATGCTGCACACGGCCCACGCGTAGTTTGGCGCAAGAGACATGCCGATGAAACCCGCCGCGTTGAGGGCAAGGCCGCAGCCAAGCAACGTGCGCCTGTCCATCCGATCGGCAAGCATGCCGGCAAAATAACTGGGCGCGAAGTAGGCGATCATCATCACCGTTTGCAGCAGGGTTACCTCGGGCAGGCTTCCCAGGTGCAGGTCGTGTTGAATCAATAGAAAGAGCGGCAGCAGCGCGACATGATACACGTGCGTCAGGCCGTGCAGCATGCCGCACAGCCGCAACACGCGGCGGCGATGAGTGTGAGGCGTCATGCCATTGAGGCGGTCAGTGAACAGCCGCGGGGCTCGGAGTGCTCGGCGCGGCCCATCCACTCGAAACCCTCACCGCGTCGCACCGCCACATCGGCCGTCTGCACCGCCAGCACAGAACGAACGTTTGCCAGATCCACCACCTCAATAAGGCCCGGTTCGCCCTCGTCCGCCAAACGGCCGGTTTCAGGGGAGACGATGCGCGCCCGTGCCCAATGTGGAAACCGGAAATGCCGGGGAGCATCAACGCCAGCGGCGTGGTCGTAGGCCTGCGAAGCCAGCTCGCACATGCCGTATTCGCACACGATGTTTCGCTGCGGCAGGCCGAAAGTTTTGGCGAGCAGCGAATGCAATGCGGTGCGGGTAAGCTCGCGGGACTGGCCCTTGTAACCGCCCGTCTCCATCACACAGGATCCGGGCGAAAGGGTAAGGCGAACACCGCGCTCTGCAAGTGCATCACAGAGTTGCACGAAGCCGAAGGCCGTGCCCAAGAGCAATCGGGGCGAGGGATCATTTTGGTCACAGAGCGTGTGGGCTGCGGCATCCACATCCACCAACCACCGCCCGTCTGGCGCGCAGAATCCAACGTGCGTCACACCTCGGGTGGCGGGCAGACAGGACATCATGTGCGCCAGTGATGAATGCGGGACGATCTTGGGTGCCGGCGTGAGCGACACGGCACGAAACTCTGCTGCATCTGGAAAATGCGGCGCGAAGCCGAGTCGCACGGATTTCTCGTAGAGCTTGAGGGAAGCGAGGTCGTGAAAGCTGCGGCTGCGGCGTTGGGTTGTAGTGCCGCTCGATTCAAAGTGCGATATTTGCGCCGGAGGGGTCAGGCTCGTTATCTCAAAGTCCCTAAATGCGCCCGTGGGAAGAGCAGGAATGTCTCTCCAGTCCAGCGTGTCGCTGGGAACGACGCCGCGGTGCCGGCAAAAATCTGCATACAGGGGAATATGCTGATACTGCAACGCAAACAATTCGCGCGCCAGCGAGGCAAATGAAAGGTCGGCAGAGGTCCCCCGTTCCATGAAGGACTCCAGGCGCGAAATATAACGAGCGAATGGCGCGTGCGCTTCCATGCGGTTTTTAGGGGCTGGTTGTCCGCGACAGCCTGTCTGACACAAGGCTACCGGTGGATGGGGGCGGGCGCAATCACCGCGTGTGCCGGACGAATTTTTGAAGACGCTTGCCGATGATGTCCCCGGCAAAGATGTTCCCGGACGAATCGATCGCCAGACAGTGAACCCAGTTAAGTTCGCCGGGACGCTCCTTTCCATCCTCCGCCTTCGGGATGCTCACCAACTGGACAGGGCGACCGTCGGGCCTAAATCGCATCAACACTTGATCCTTGGGGGGGCAACCCAAGGGCGCCCCGGGATACTTGGGATCGCGGCGCCATGTCATCGGGCTGGAACCGCAGACCCAGATGTCGTCCTCAGGTGTGATGCTGAATCCCCAGGGAATGAGCACGTCCTTCCACGAATCCAAGAGTCGACCTGAGGTGTCAAACACCTGGATGCGCGCGTTGTTTCGGTCGGCGACGTAAAGGCGGTCTTTGGAATCAATGGCGATGGCGTGGGGAATGCTAAAGTTACCGCTGTAATTGCCCAGCGAGCCCCAGTCCTTCACGTAGGTTCCATTTCGGTCGTAGTGCACGATGCGCGCGTTGCCGTATCCGTCAGAGATGAAAACATCGCCATTGGAGGCGATGGCCATGTCGGTGGGCTGATTGAGGTGCCTCGTGCTGGTGCCTGCCAATCCCGTCGTGCCTAGGCGCAGCAATTCCTTACCTTCAGGCGTGAACTTGCGCACGAGGTGAAGGCCAATATCCGCCAGCCAGACGTTGCCATCGCGGTCGATTTTGATCTGGTGCGCCGTGCTGTTGGCTTCGGTGGCCCAGCTGCGCACGAGCTCTCCCGCGGGCGAGTACACCTGCACGGCAGGCTGGGTGCGCGTGTAGCACCAGATGTTGCCATCTTTTGAGATGGCCACACCGGGCATGTCCGACCACGGCGCGCTGGCCTGCCGTTTGGGCCACGCGGCGTCCACCTCATACCAAGGAGTGGGGTTGACGCGGGGATAGGCTGACTCTTCGCTTGCTTGGGACGCAGCAGTGGGAGCCTCGGGCAGCCCTCCACAGCCTGCCGCCCAGGCCATCACCGGGGTCAGCAGCCAGAAAAATTTCATGGCGGAACGATGCCAGAATCCGGTCCGGGGGCAATGCGATTTGCGCGTTTTAACTCGACAGCCGCACACCATTGACCCACTTGCTACCACCCGATGCTGGCGATGAATCCGGCGAAAATCGAAGACCACCTGCGGCTGGTGCTGCTGGCTTGGATGGTCATCATTGCCGTCGCGTTCCTGTTTGGAAGACTGGGTCGCAGATGGGGCCAGCCTCTGGCGGTGGGAGAGATCATCGGGGGCATCCTGTTGGGGCCATCAGTTCTGGGCGCCCTCTGGCCTGATGGCATGGCGGCCCTATTCCCGCAAGAGTCGCAAGAGTCGCTTCAGCTGCTCGCGAAAATCGGCATCATCCTGTTGATGTTTCAGGTGGGAATGGAATTTGACTACGGGCACCTGCGCGACCGCTCCAAGTCGGTCATCGCCATTTCCCAGATGGGAATCCTCGCGCCGTGCGCTTTGGGGTTGTGCATTGGGCCCTGGCTTTACAAGCATTTCCCGCCATCGCAGCCGGGAAGTTTTCTGGGGTTCCAACTCTTCATCTGCATTGCGCTTTCCATCTCGGCGCTTCCCATCATGGGGCGCAT
The DNA here is from genome assembly GCA_005809105.1 of Verrucomicrobiales bacterium. Classification (GTDB taxonomy): domain Bacteria; phylum Verrucomicrobiota; class Verrucomicrobiia; order Limisphaerales; family UBA1100; genus SYLI01. The sequence continues at coordinate 36,528 of SYLI01000059.1, forward strand.
TCTCCTCGAGATGGGCTTGGAACGGACGGCATTGGGAGCGCTCTCCATCAGCGCCGCCGCGATTGACGATGTCATCGGCTGGGTCTTTCTGGCTGCCGCCACCGCGCTCGTGGGTTCGGCTTTCGAATGGTCCAGGCTTGCGGCGCAGCTTGCGGGCATCGTGTTGCTGGTGGCGTCGCTGCAACTGGGAATCGGCCCGTGGCTGGGGCAATACTGGAGACGCTTGAGGGCGCGCCCCGGCGCCTCGGAATTCCCCGCGCAGTTTCTGGCCGTCATCCTGATCGTGCTCTTCGCCTGTTGTTACGTCACCAACCGGCTGGGAATCTTTTCCATCTTCGGCGCCTTCCTCTTGGGCGTGACCCTTCACCGCGAGCGCGAATTTGTCGCCGCATGGCGTTCGCGATATTCCAGTCTGGTGCTGGTCGCCTTCGTGCCCATCTTCTTTACCAACACGGGGCTCAACACCAAGGTGGGCGGGCTCAATCACCCCATGGCATGGCTGGGATGCGCCGCGGTGTTTGTGGCGGCCATCGTGGGCAAGCTGGGTGGCTGCTGGCTTGGCGCGCGCCTCACGGGCTCTTCACCGCGAGAGGCGGCTTGCGTGGGTGCCCTCATGAACACGCGGGCCTTGATGGGCCTGGTGGCCATCAACATCGGGCGCGACTTGGGCTTGCTCAGCGACGAGCTCTTTACAATGTTTGTCCTGATGGCCCTCTTCACCACCATCCTGTGCGGCCCTTTGCTGCGCCTCTGGCTGCCGCCGGAATTGCGGCAGCTTGAATCGTCATCGCGCGGCACCCAGGCTTAGGGGCGGCGCTTTAGCAGGGCTGATGGCCCCAGTCGTCTTCTTTTAGGGCGTGCTCGTAGCGGGCCATCTGTTCCTCCGGCGAAAGCGCTTTCGCTTGGGATGCGGGTGCCGGGACATCGCCGGCCGTAGGTTTCGCATCAGTCGACGGCGCAGCGCAGGCCAACGCAGTGTTATCGCGATGGGGTTGGGCCGGATTCATTCTCACTTCAATCTAACGCAATGGGGACCCGGCGGCAACCCTTGGACTTCTTGAGAAGGCTGCCGGGGATTTAGAATTCCCACTTGAGTCCGAGGTAGACCCTGACGTCGGGGCCGCCAAGCATGGCGCGCTTGACGGTGTTTTTTGCGTGGCTTAGTGTAACTTTGATGGAAATCAACACCATCGGCGAATTGCTGCATTCCTCCTATGCCAATTTCGCCATGGCGCACGCAGCTCTCAGCAAGAAGGTCGAAAAATACGGACGAACTGAGTACATGATTCGTGCGCGTCTTTACGCAGGCTTGAACAAACAGACGATGAACATCGGCCCACTCGTCCATGATGAGCGTTTGAAAATGACCCTGCCTCAAGCATGCTGCTACTGCGGAAGTAGGGAGTTCTTGGCTGCAGACCATCTCATTCCCAAGAATCGAGGAGGTGCAAATTCTGGAGACAATCTGGTTTGGGCTTGCCGCACCTGCAATAGTTCAAAGAGCGATCGGGACATGCTGGAGTGGTTGCAAAAAAAGGAACAGTTTCCTTCCATCCTACTGCTGCGTCGATATATCAAGCTCGCCATCGAGATCTGCCGCGAACGTAAGGTCATGGATGTTCCCTTAGCTAAAGCCCCTGAGCTTCCATTTTCATTGGCCGCAATTCCAAGGTCATTTCCTCAGCCTGGCGAATTGCAACTGTGGATTATAGATCTGGACTAACTCGCTGTTCGGATGATCAGGAATGAGTCTGGCGGAATCTCCCTCGTGGTAGAGAGCTAGGAAAATGTCTAATGCGCATTGGGTGCCCTGTTGTAATGGACAGGCTCTCATCGCGAGGCGGCTTCCGAGCGTTTTCAAAACTCCCACTTGAGTCCCAAGTAGACCCTGACGTCGGGGCCGCCGCGGTTGCCTTCGCGCAGGCTTTTTCCGATGGCGCCGTGGATGGCAAGGTCGTCCCGCAGCTTGTGCTTAAAGCCAATGTTCGCGGCCAGACGATGGGGGTCGGCAGCTTCCTCGCGGCTCACAAAGTACACTTCCGAGAGCAACTTGGTTCGCGGGCCCACCTGATATTCCTGGGCGAAGGACGCCAGCCACGAATTCATCTTGTGGGTTCTCTCGCCATTCAACTCCGAGTCGGTCAAGA
>SYLI01000060.1 GCA_005809105.1 Verrucomicrobiales bacterium
AGGGGCTGCGGCACCTGCAATGGGGGGTGAACCCACCGGCGAAGCCGTATTGCCCTCCGCAGGAGGGGCTGCGGCACCTGCGGTGCGGCCACCCCTTGCAGGGGGTGTGCGCACAGCAATCATTCGCCCTATTGCCCGCCGCAGGCGCTGCGCCCATCGCTCAATGCAATTGCTCCACGCAGTGGTTGCTGGGCGCAGCCCCCAAGCCTAGACTGGGAGTCATGAGAATGCTGCTGCTCTTCACATTGTGCCCGGCGCTGCTCGGGGCGGATGAACCCAAGAAGACGCCTCCGGTTCCTGAACGCGTCATTGCGGGTCGCGAAGTGCGGGCCAATGGCGAGGTGGTGGCGATGCTGGAAAAGCGCAACGACGAACGCTGGTATGTGGTGCTGGAGAAGAAGCCCTTCACCGGCATGGTGGTGGACAACATCTTTGGGCGCATCCAACAGACGGGCTATCGCAATGGCGCGCTGCACGGCCCGTACCAGACATGGCACCGCAATGGCGTGGTCAGTTCCAAGGGCGAGCATGCCGAGGGAAAGCGGGTGCGCCATCAGGAATGGGACGCGCAAGGCGGTCAGGTCGAGTTGCGCGAATGGGAGTTTGATGGCTCACCCAAGAAGCGCCGTTGACCTTCATGGAGGAGCCACGCCTTGCCTTCGCGCGGGTTTTCGGCCTAGGATGCTGCATGGAGGGGAGGGGGGATGCCAGGGACGCCAATTCCCACGAAACACACGCGGGCATTTGCGCGTCTCTTGCGCCAATGAACCCGTGGTGGCGATCTGTGGCGCAGCCATGGTGCCTCTTGTTGGCACTGGGGATGGTGATGCACTTTGGCGCGTGTTCCGTTTTTAAGAAATCACCCACGCGCAAGTCCGCCAAGTCGAAGTCCAAGGCGCCGACGCAGGGCGCGGTGGACTTAAGCGAAGTCGAGGCGCGGGGTGATGGGCGCTGGTACGTGCAAGGCGTGCTTTTTTCGGGCGTGGTGCAGAGCAAACATGCCCAAGGCCAGAAGGCCGCAGAGATCTCCGTGATGGACGGCGTGCGCCACGGAAGCAATCTGCAATGGCACGAGAACGGCCAGAAGGCCATCGAGCTCTCCTTTCAATTTGGCAGACCCGAAGGTGGCGGCCGCCAATACTTCCCCGATGGTGCGCTGCAAAAGGAGGTCAGCTATCGCAACGGCACGCTCGTTAAAATGAAGGAGTATCTGGCCGACGGCAAACAACGCCTGCTGCCGGACTGGAACGCCGATGGTTCGCCCAAGGCTGCCGGCGAGGTTCCCCCGGCGGTGGCCTCGGGCAACACCGGGGAAACTCCCAAGCCAGCGACGCAGGGAACGGCGACTGTCGGTGCGCCTGCGGTGTCCGTGGTGGAGGTGTCGTTTGACAAGGTCGAGTTTCGCACGGCCGAAGGCAAGCCCGCACCCGCCTTCGCACCGGATGCGAGGCTGTGGGTGAAGGGCCAGTCGCATCCGCACACCGGCCGCGTGGTGGGCTATTTTGCCGACGGCCGTCGCCGCGAGGAGATGAACGTGCGGGAGGGATTGCCGCACGGGCTGTGGGTGGAATGGTATCCCGACGGCAAGCCGCAGTTCGAATTTGAGTATGAGGCGGGCGTGATGAAACGCTATCAGGCATGGGGCCCGGATGGCAAATCCACGGGATCAGGCTCAGCCTTCGGCAAGGCTCCGGTGGCACCCCGCAACTAGCGCGGCCCTCTCAACCTTCCACTTCTTTCTTCCTACTTGGCTTTGGGGGCGACGATGCCCTCGGGCGTCACGGAGATTTCATCAGCGTTGGAGGGCACGGCGTGGGTGGTCGTCTTTCCTCCGGGCCAGCGCACTTCCAGCTGGGTGGGCGGGCGCGGCGTGGCCAGCACCTGCACGGCCGCATCCTGCGACCAGTATCCGGAACCGGCCGTGACGATGCGCGCCGGGCCGCTGCTCTCGCCAAACTTGAGGCGCACCACCGCGCCAACGCCCGTGGGGTTGCCTTCGCCTGCGCTCAGCCGCACGCGCAGTCCGGGTTGGCCGCCCGTGTTGCGGAAGAGCAGGGTGTTGGCACCATTCTGTCCCACGGCCAGATCCACCCGGCCGTCGCGGTCATAGTCGCAAGTGGCCGACCCGCGCACGTCGCCCCACACTCGAATGCCACTGGCCACGCGAGGTGCTGGGGAAGCGGCGTCATCGCCCCACGCGTGGACGCCCGCCAGATGGCCCGGCAACACCTCAAACCCGCCCTTGCCATCGCCGCGCAGCAGCAGGCTTTGCCCGCCGTCACTGCGCGGCGTTTCGACCTGCGAGGCAAAGAAGTTCTGCCCCACAAACACGTCCTCGCGCCCGTCGCCGTCAAAGTCGGCCACGTTGAGTCCCATCACGGGAGCGAGCTGTGCGAGCTGCGGCAGGGGCAGCGCCTGAAACGAACCACCTCGGTTCAGGAAGACTGCGTGGGTGAGCGTGGCGGCCTCCAGCTTAGTGCCCTTGAGAAGGCATTCGCCGTAGAGCGACTCGATATCGCCCGATCCCCACACGTCATAGCTGGGATTGCGCTCGCCCAGAAAGGGCATGGCGCGGGAGCTGCACGAGCGCCCACGTTCGGGAACCAGCTTGTGGGTGATGTGATCCATGTGCGCCTCGAGAATGTCCAGCACGCCATTGTTGTCGAAGTCCGAGTAGATGAGCTGCAGCGGGTGTTGGGGCGAGAGGGACTGCTGATACTTGCTGTTGTGGCCCCAGTTGCCCGCGACGATGTCGAGGCGGCCGTCGCCGTCGAGATCACCCAGCGCCACGCTGTTCCACCAGCCGGTGAGATGGGCCAGTCCCAGAGCCTTGGTGGCGTCGCTGAACTTGCCGGCATCGTTGCGAAAGACGCGCACGGGCGCCCACTCGCAGGCCAGCACCAGATCGGCGTCGCCATCCTGATCGAGATCGCCAAACACGGCGCCGCTGACCAGCCCCAGCTTGGCGAAGGCCTCCTTGTTGCGAGCGTCCAGCGTGAAGGTGCCGTTGTGGCTGAGGTAGAGGTGGGAGTCGGCAGGTTCGGGGTAGCGGGCGGGGATGGTGCGCCCGCCCACGAAGAGATCCAGATCGCCATCGCCATCCACGTCGGCCAGCGCCATGGGGCCGCTCATCGACAGGTTGCCCGGCAGCGTCTGATCCTGGCTCAGTTGCGATTGGGCGCCCGACTTGTACAGGACGACGCTGGGAATGCTGACGGGATTTGCGGTGGTCTCAAAGTTGGAGTTGCCGACGAGCAGGCCCATCTTGCCGCTTTGGGGCTGCCAACCCAGCACTGTGGTTTGGTCGTCGGATGTCTGCGGACCCTGAACCTGCTTGAAGGGGCCTTCTCCCGGATTGAGCAGAACAGAGAGGCGGCCGCCGGTGCCGGAGGCAACCACCAAATCCTCGCGGCCATCCAGATCCATATCCACCCACGCCAAACCCGGCCCAAGCTGGCTCAGGCGATTGGGCAGAAGAACCTGGCGATCCAAATCCTCGTAGGGCGTTTCGCCGTGGACATGATCGCCCAGCATGGCCGTCACGTCGGTAAAGAGCACACGGTCGGCCTTGCGAAGCGCGGGGCGGTGCGGCTGGGTGTCGCGCTCCTCGATGGTGTAGGCGTGGTTGGGGCGAACATCCTCAACGACGGTTTTGCGGCCATCGCGCCAGAGCACCTCCAACCGCAACGGGCCCGCACCACCGCCTGCGGCAAAGACGGCCTTCACTTCGCTGCCCGACGCGTAGCCGCCGCCGCAGTGAAGCTCCGTGCTCTGCTCCACCGGGCCGCCCATGAGCCGCACCTTGGCGCCGATGCCCTCGGAGTTGCCCCCACGGCCGTGCAGCCTCACGGCGACACGCGCGGCGGCGGTGTTGTTGCGGTACACCTCCAGAGGCGCGTCAAAATTGTTGATGATGAGATCCATGTCGCCATCGCCATCGAAGTCGGCCAGCGCCATGCCGCCGGAGATGGTCTCGATGCCAAATCCCCACTTCTCGCTCACATCTTCAAATTCCAGATTGCCCTTGTTGCGGTAGGCGACATTGGCCGTGGCCAGCCGGGGGTAGAGCGAGCGGCTGCTGAGCAGCGTGTCGAGGGAGTTTCGACTGCCGTCCCGTTTGCTCTTCTGGTTCATGTCCGAGTCCATGAAGTCGCGGTTCATGCCGGTGGAGACGAGCAGATCCTCAAAGCCGTCCAGATCCACATCGAGGAAGAGGGCGCCCCACGACCACTCGCTGGCGCGCACGCCGGCCAGCTGCGCAATCTCCGCGTAGGTGCCATCACCCCGGTTGAGGAAGAGCGTGTTCTGCATGATCTGCATGCGGGTTTCGATGTCGCCGATGTTGATGGGGGTGGGCTGCATGACACCCATCTGCGTTTTGCGCCGTTTATGGGAGCGGCTGAGCATGTCCACCACGATGAAGTCCATCAGGCCGTCGCGGTTGATGTCGGCAAAGTCCACCCCCATGGAGAACTGCGCGGTCCGGCGCAGTGCCAGCGGGTGGTTCAGGCGAAAGTGGCCATGGCCGTCATTGATCCAGAACCGGTCCTCCGTCCAGAAATCGCTGCACACGTAAAGGTCGGGATCGCCGTCGCCATCGGCGTCGCGAAAGACCGCCTCGTGGCTATAATCCTTGGGCATCGGCATCGGCCGTCCTTCCGAATCGGAGAAGCGCATATCGGCGTCAGACACCGGCCGGAACCGGCCCTGCCCCTCGTTGAGATAGAGCACGCTGGCCATGCCGTGCGTGCGCGCTTCCAGCCGCATCTTGCCGCCGCTGGTGGTGGGCAGCACGGTGAAGTATTTGTGGAAGCGCGCCGACGCCGGGCGCAGCGCCGTCAGCTCGCGCATGCCTTCCTCGCGCAGCTGGGCCATGCCTTGGGGGGTCAGCTCTTCTTCCACAAACACGCGGCGAAAGCCGGAGGTGAACATGTCCAAATCGCCATCGCCGTCCACGTCGGCCAGCGTGGCAGTGGTGTTGCCTCCTCCGGGGAAATTCTGCCAAGCCACATTGGGGTTCTCGGTGAAGCGCCCTTTGCCATCATTGAGAAACATCCAGCTCCGGCCGTCCCGCAGCGACACGGTGATGAGATCCAAGTCCCTGTCGCCGTCCACATCGGCAAACACCGCGCCGCTCAGGCGCCAGCCTTTTAAGGCCACGCCGGCGGCCTCGGTGATGTCCTCAAACTGCCAGTTGCCCTTGTTGCGGTAGAGCGCATTGGCCGATTCCATGCCGCACACAAAAAGGTCAGGCAAACCGTCGCCATCCACATCCCCCGCCGCCAAGCCAGAGTTGCCGGTGTCCTTCTCCGGGCCCTTCGGCTTGGTGTACTTCGCCTTTGGAGTGAGGCCCACCTGCGCCGCCTGCAACAACTGGAAACCAGTGGCATTGCCTTGCTGCACCGGCAACATGGCCACACTCACGGCTGGGGCGCCTCCGAGGGGCATCGACGCGGCGAAGCTGACAAGGCAGGCGAGCGCAATGAGGTTGGGCTTCATGGGGAGGAATCTACACGCGGCTCGCGCGGCTGTAAATTAGGAAGTTGGTGCGCGAGGTGGGACTTGAACCCACACCCCTTTCAGGACCAGATCCTAAGTCTGGCGCGTCTGCCATTCCGCCACACGCGCGCGGGTGCGATTCATAACAGCCGCGCGCATCCATCGCCAGCCATTTAGATTCTTGACGGCCCGGCCGCTTCTGTCAGAGGAACATCATGCACCGCCTCCTCCTTCGCTTCATTCCCATCCTCCCTGCGCTGATTTTCACACTCACCGGTGCCGAACCCGCAGCGGAGTGGACGGCGCGCATTGATAGCGGTGTGAGCGGGCACATCCATCCATCGCTGGCCATCACCCCGCGCGGCACGCTGGTGGCTGCGTATTGCCGCAGCGAATACAAGCCGCACCTTCTCTCGCGCTCCACCGATGGAGGCAAGACCTGGTCCAAGCCCGTGGTGTTTGCGCCCTCGGCGGCGCAGCAGGTCTATCCCGGATCGCTCACCACGCTTGCCGATGGCCGTCTTGTACATGCGTGGAACGTGTGGTTCAGTCCGGGCGAGAAACTCAAGTCGCGACACGTGGCCATTTCCTTCAGCGAGGATGAGGGGGCAAGCTGGTCGCCGGCCAAGGCGCTTGCGAAGAACCCGGATCCGAAGATCGAGAGCGTCATCCGCCATCCCTTCGTGGAGCTCTCGCCGCAGTCATGGCTCATGCCCCTCATGGATCGCACGGTGCTGTACAACCCGGAGTCGGGCGCGGAGCGCGCCTCGGGCGACGGGCCAAGTCACGAGCTGGTTCCCATCGTCCGCACGGCCAAGGGCACGCTCGTGAGCGGCAAGGGCCTGCGCTCCACCGACGGCGGCAAATCGTGGCAAAAGGTTGCGCCCTTCCCGGATGTCTCCTCGCAGGGCTGGCGCCATGAGATGACGGCACTGCGCAACGGATGGCTTGTGGCCTCGCAAATCGTGGGACCGGGCGTGGGCGGCGAGAAAATCCAGTTCATCGTCTCCCGCGACGATGGCCAAAGCTGGGACATGGAGCACCCGGTGCAGTTCCACAATCCCGGCCGCGCCATTGGCGGCAGGGCCTGTCCGCGCACGGTGCAGCTGGACGACAAGACGCTGGGCACGGTGTTTTACGACACCGACGCCAGCCAGGCGGGCGGCAGCGGCGTATTCTTTCGCACCACGCCGGTGAGCCGACTGGCGCGCTAGAGTCGCAGGCTCGCCAGTTTGGGGCTGTGCAAAGGGCCAGAGCGTGCGGTAGGATTTTTCCCACACATGAAGATTCCCCCATCCCTTCTATTGGTGGCGGCCGTGTCGCTGGGCGCGGCGTGTGCCAGCCCGATCGTTCCTGCGGGAGCCCGTCTGGAGTTGTTGCACACGCGGCAGGTGAAACTCAACAGCGGCCTCACCGAAGGCCCCGCGGTGGCGCCTGACGGCAGCATTTATTTCACCGACCTGCCCTTTGGGACCGACCACGGCATGATCCTTCGCTACGATCCCAAGTCGGGAAAGACAAGCGTGTTCACTGACGACTCGGGCAAGTCCAACGGCTTGTTCTTCGACCGGCAGGGTCGGCTCTACTCGTGCGACGGCGCCGATGGGGGCACGCGCAGTGTGCGACGGTGGGATGTGAAGACCGGGCAAAGCGTGACGGTGGCCGACCGGTTTCAAGGCAAGCGTTTTAACGCGCCCAACGATCTGTGCATTGACTTGAAGGGCCGCATCTATTTCACCGACCCCAAGTACATCGGCTCCGAACCGCGCGAGCTTGCGCATGAGGCGGTGTACCGCATCGAGCAGAACGGCACGGTCATCGAAATCACCCACGAGGTGGAGAAGCCCAACGGCGTGCAGCTCAGTCCCGATCAGCGGACGATGTATGTGGTCGACCACAACAGCGGCGGCGTGCGGCTCGATCCGAGCCAGCCCGAACCCGTGCGCGGCGCGATGAAGGTGTACGCGTTCTCATTGGATGCGGCGGGCCTCGTCGTGGGCAAGCGAAAGACCCTGCTGGATTTTGGCAAAGAGAACAGTTGCGACGGGTTGTGCCTGGACACCGAGGGCAACGTGTACCTCGCCGCACGCAGCTTGAAGCGCCCGGGCATTCTGGTCATGAGTCCCCAGGGCAAGGAAATCGCGTTCATCCCCACCGGGCCGGCGAACCAGACGGGCGGCATCGAAGACTGGAAGGGCATCCCCAGCAATGTTGAGTTTGGCGTCGGCGAGGACGCGCACTCGCTCTACATCACCATCGACAAGGGACTCTACCGCATCGGCGTCAACGCCCGCGGATTCCACCCGCAACGGGTGGCGCCGTGACGCAGCGCCCCGCCTCTCCCCCGGCGCCGCGCGCCGCGTGGGCCGCCGACGAACACTGGGCCCAGGTGCCCCCGGGCTGGGGCTGGACGGAGGTTGCCGGTGTCGCCACCGATTCGCGCGACCGCGTGTTGGTGTTTAACCGCGGCCCGCATCCACTCATGATCTTCAATCGCGATGGCAGCTTCGCGGACTCTTGGGGCGAGGGGCTGTTCATGCGGGCGCACGGCATCACCATCGCGGCGGATGACAGCGTGTGGTGCGTGGACGACCTCGGGCACACGGTGCGGAAGTTTTCGCCCAAGGGCGAACTGCTCCTGACGCTGGGCACGCCCGGCCGCCCATCGGACACCGGCGCCACGAGCATCGACTTTCGCACCATCCAGCACCCAGGCCCGCCGTTTCATTTTCCCACCAATGTTGCGTTGGCTCCCAACGGCGACGTGTTCATTGCGGACGGCTACGGCAACGCGCGCATCCACCGCTTCGCCGCCGACGGGCGCCTGCTGCATTCGTGGGGCGAACCCGGCGCGGGCGCGGGGCAGTTTCGTGTGCCGCACGGCATTGCGCTGTGCCCGCAGGGAAGAGTGTGTGTGGCCGACCGCGAGAACGGGCGCCTCCAGTTCTTTTCGCAAGATGGCGCGTTCTTGGAAGAATGGAGCGACCACGCGCGTCCGTGTCAGGTGCACTTTGATGGCGATGGACAAATCTGGGTCGCCGAGCTGGGCTATCGCGCAGGCATGTGGCCGGGGACGCAGGCGCCCTCTCCCGACGCCACGGGCGGTCGCGTGAGCCTCTTTAGTGCGTCAGGCACGTTGCTTCACCGTTGGGGCGGTGGCGACCATCCCACCGCGCCCGGCGACTTCTTCGCGCCGCATGATCTCTGCAGCGATTCCCACGGCGACATGTACGTGGCCGAGGTGGTGATGTCGGCGGGCGGCAACCGCGGACTGGTTCCGCCCCATTGTCACAGTCTGCAGAAGTTCACCAAGGTTCCCCGATGAAGGCCTGGCGATTTTACGGATTTAACGACATGCGGCTGGACGAGGTGCCCGCGCCCGAGCTGCGCGCGCGCCACGTGCTGGTGAAGCCCCTTTGCGTGCAGCCCAGCGTCACCGAGGCGCAACTGGCCTGCGGCATCCCCACGCTGGCGTACGAGCGCATCAAGCGGCGGCTGGAAACCTCCGCACCCCTGCAGCTCTTCGGACACGAATTCTGCGCGCGCATCCTCGCCGTGGGCGAAGGGGTGAACGGGTTTGCGCCCGGCGACCGCGTGGCCGCGCGCGCCAAGCTGCCGTGCGAAGCGTGCCCCCTCTGCCTCGCAGGCCGCAGCCATCTCTGCCGTGAAGGCCCCGTCATCGGCTTCGATCTGCCCGGATGCTTTGCCGAGACGGCCATCCTGCCTGCGCTTGCCCTCGTGAAGGTGGATGACGCCATCTCCGACAGCCACGCAGCCTGCCTGCAGTCGCTCTCCGACAGCGTGGCCGCCGTCGAGACTGCGCAAATCCGCGTGGGCGACACCGTTGCCATCTTCGGGCAGGGCAGCATGGGGCTTGAATGCCTTCAGGTGGCGCGCCTTTGCGGCGCTGGGCGCGTGATCACGGTGGATGTCCGCGAGGAATCCTGCCGCGTCTCCCGCGAGCTGGGTGCTGACCACGCGCTCAACGCGCGCACCTGCGACGTGGTGGAAACCCTGCGCCAGATCACCGGCGGCCACGGCGCCGATGTCGTGTTCGAATGCGCCGGTGGCAGCCCCAGGCAGGGGTTGGCCGGCTCGGCTACGCTCCTGCAGGCCATCGACTCGGCGCGTTCCGGCGGCACCATGGTCGGCGTCTCCTGGTTTGGCGGGCCGATGGAGCTGAATCTGGACACCCTGCGCGAGCGCAGCCTGCGCTATGTGTTCCCCGACATCAGCACCCAGACGCACCTGGAACACACCGTGCGCCTCGTCGCCTCGGGCCGCGTTCGGCTCGGGCCCACCATCACGCACCGGCTGCAGGGGATTGAATCGGTGCCGCGCGCCTTTGAGATCACCGCCAACAAGTCGAAGTTCGCCGCCCTCAATCCCGCGCAGGTGATGTTCTCCCCCTTGCAGGGGGGGCAATAAGGGGTCTGTCCGGGTTGGGCACCTGCGGTGGGCGATAGGCGCGAAGCCCCTTATTGCTGCGGCGCAGGCCCGGGCGCAGCCCCCCCCTCAGGCGAGGATTTGCTTTACCACGCGGCCGGACACGTCGGTGAGACGGAAGTCGCGGCCTGCATGAGGGAAGGTGAGCTTCTCGTGGTCAAGGCCCATGAGGTGGAGCATCGTGGCGTGCAGGTCGTGGATGTGCACGATGTCCTGCGTGGCGTGCCAGCCAAATTCATCGGTGGCGCCAAAGGCCATGCCGCCCCTGATGCCACCGCCCGCCATCCACATGCTGAAGCCAAAGGGATGATGCTCGCGTCCGTTCTTTCCCTCGGCGGTGGGGGTGCGGCCAAATTCGCCGCCCCAAAGCACCAGCGTGTCCTCCAGAAGACCGCGCGACTTGAGGTCGGTCAAGAGCGCGGCAATGGGCTGATCCACGGCGCGGCAGCGCTTGGGCAGCGCGTCGTGGATGCCGTTGTGGTGATCCCACGCGTTGTTGGCCGGCGCGTCAAAGAGATGGACAAAGCGCACGCCGCGCTCGACCAGCCGCCGGGCCAGCAGGCATTGGCGGCCGAAGAGCTCGGTCGCGGGCTGGTCGGTGCCGTAGAGCCGGTGCGTGGCGGCCGTTTCGCGCGCGAGGTCAAAGGCCTCCGGCGCCTCGCGCTGCATCCGAAAGGCCAGCTCGAAGGAGGCGATGCGCGCATCAAGCTGGCTGTCGGGCGCGCGGGTGCGCTGGTGCAGTTCATTGAGACTGCGCAGCGCGTCAAGCTTGGCGCGTTGGCGAACCGTGTCGGTTGCGCCATCGCCCAGATTGGCAATGGGGTTTTTGAGATCGCGCACCAGCGTGCCCTGATAGGCGCTGGGCAGGAAGCTCGATGCCCACAACTGCGCGCCCTGAAACACCGCCGCGGGCGACACCACGACAAACGCCGGCAGGTTTTGGTTTTCCGTGCCCAGTCCGTAGGTGAGCCACGAGCCCAGACTGGGCCGCGAGAACGCCTGTTCGCCGGTACAGAGCTGCAGCGCCGCGCCGGAGTGGTTGATGTTATCCGCGAGCATGGAGCGGATGACGCAGAGGTCGTCCATGTGCGAGCTCAGGTACGGCAGCAGTTCGCTCACCTCGACGCCGGAGCGGCCCTTGCGCGCGAAGGCCCAGGGCGACGCCATCAGATTGCCAGTCTTGGTGCGCTCGAGCTTGGGTTTGTCGAAGGGCAGCGGCTTGCCGTTGTCCACCTTGAGGCGCGGCTTGGGGTCGAAGAGATCGACGTGCGAAGGCCCGCCGGGCATGTAAAGGAAGATGACGCGCTTGGCCTTGGGCGCGTGGTGCGGGGATTGAAGCGCAAAAGGATGCGTTGTGCGTCGGACAGTCTCTGAGGCGAGCAACTCGGAGAGTGCGAGCAGCCCGAACCCGCAGCCGCTGCGGGAAAGCATCTGTCGGCGTGAGAGCGCCGCAGCCCTGCCCAGGTCATTCTCCATAGATGAGTTCGTTGCTGCACAGCAGCACATGCGCCAGGTCGGCCCATGCGGCGGGGCCTTGGGCGCCCCGCACCAGCCGCGTGGCGATGGCCAGTTCGTCCGCGCCGGGTGCGCGGTGGAAGAGCAGCCGATAGGCGAGACGCACGCGCGCGCTTTCAGAATCCGGCGCCGTGTCGGGCACCTCGCGCATCAGGCGCGCGGCAAGGTGCCCTGATTGATCGCGCATGAAACTGCTGTTGAGCAGAAAGAGCGCCTGCGGCGCCACCGTGCTGACGGGGCGCGCCTCGGCGCAGGCGTCGGGATTGGCGGCGTCAAAGAGAGTGGAAAAACTGCCCCGATCCCAGCGCGCGGTTTGCAGGTACAAGGAGCGCCGCGTGCCGGACAACTCCGAGTCGGCCGGGCCTCCGAACTGGGTGTCGAGCCGGCCGGAGACCTGCAGCATCGTGTCGCGAATAGCCTCGGCGTCCAGCCGGCGCGCGGGGAAACGCGCGAGCCAACGGTTGTCGGGATCTTTGGCCTGCGCATCGGGCGCGTTGGCTGATTGCCGGTAGGAGGCCGAGAGCACGATGCGCCGGTGCAGCGCCTTCACTGACCAACCTTCCTCGACGAACCGCGCCGCAAGCCAGTCGAGCAGCGCCGGGTGCGAGGGTGCCCTGGAGTTGATCCCGAAATTGTTGGGTGTGGCCACCAGCCCGGCGCCGAAGTGTCCCTGCCAGACGCGGTTCACGGCAACGCGCGCGGTGAGGGGATGGGTGGGCGAGGCAATCCACTCGGCCAGTTCGCGCCGGCCGCTGCCACTGCGGATGGGAGCCTGATTGGTGCCCTTAAAGAACACGGGCAAAGCGCGCGGCACGACGCGCCCCAGCCGCGTGTAGCTTCCGCGCAGGTGGATGGGAACGTCCTGAATGCCGGGGAAAAGCCCGCCGGGCACGCCACCCTCGCTCACCGCCAGCGCAAGAGGCGGCTCGGGCGGCAGGTCTTTTTGCAACTGGTCGCGCCGCGCCGCAAGCTTGGCGCGCGCGGGATCATCGGGCGCAGGCTTGGGCTGGGCCTTGTCCAGCGCGGCGAGCTGGGTGTTCGCCTCGGCAAGCTGGGTGACAAGGCCGATGCGCTGCTCCACGATGGCGTCGGGCACGAGCGAGCGGCGTTGCAGCGTGATTTCGCCGCCCTTGGTGCCCAGTTCCTTGAGCATGCGCGTGCTGTAAAACATACCGGCCAGCGCGTAGTAGTCGGCCTGCGAGATGGGGTCGTACTTGTGGTCGTGGCAGCGGGCGCAGCCCAGCGTCAACGCGAGGAAAACCTTGCCCACGGTGTCCACCTGGTCGTCCACCATGTCGCTCACCATCTTCTCCTTGTCCGCGTCGCCGCGATCCCACACACCATTGATGAGAAACGTGGTGGCGACCAGCCCGCCGGCGTAGGGCGCCTTGCCGTCGGGTGCATCCAGCAGGTCTCCGGCAATCTGGTGGGTGATGAATTGGTGGTAGGGCATGTCGCGATTGAGCGACTCAACCACCCAGTCGCGGTAGCGCCACGCCTCGACGGGTTCGCACACGGGATTGCGCGCCTTGGCATCCGCGTCGTGATAGTCGGCGTAGCGCACAGCATCAAGCCAGTGTCGCGCCCACCGCTGGCCGTACTGTGGCGAGGCCAACAGCCTGTCGGCAACGCGCTCAAACGCATCGGCCGTCGCATCGGCAAGGAACGCGTCCATCGCCTCAAGAGTGGGCGGTAAGCCCGTGAGGTCGTAACTCACGCGGCGCAGCCACTGGCGGCGGGTGGCTTCGGGTGCTGGCGCCATGCCGTGGCTCTCCAACTCCGCAGCAATGAAATGGTCAATTTCGTTGCGAGCCCACGCGGTGTTTTTGATCGCGGGGATTGCCTGCGGCTGCACCGCTTGGAAAGCCCACCAGCTCTCCGGCTTCACGGCGACTGTCGCCGGATGGGGAAGCGTGCTGCAGGCTTGGGCCAGCGCGGCCAGTGCGGCCAGCCCACGGGCCAAATTGTTGCGCGAGCCCTGTCGCATGATGGCAATATTCAATCCGGCTTTAGCCGCTGAGGCGCCAGAGGTGCACCCAGCCTGCCATGTCGGCGGCGGCAAGATGCCCGCCGTCGGGAGAAAACGCGATGGCGCAAATCCAATCCTTAAACTGGCCTCCGCGCGGTTTGCCCAGTTCCTTCACGAGCTGGCCCGTCTGGAAGTTCCACAGGCGCACGAGCGTGTCGCGCCCCGCCGTCGCCAGATGAATCTTGTCGGGGTGAAAGCAAAGATCGGTGATGCCGTACTGATGGCCCGGGGTCAGCTCGCGAATGGTTTTTCCTGCGGCTGGATCCAGCAGGGTCACCTTGCCGTTGTTGCCATCGGCCTCGCCTCCGCGGCCCACCGCCAGCACCTTGCCGTCGGCCGAGTACGCCGCGGCGGCAATCTGCACGCCCTTAAACTGGGGAGCGAGATCGTGCTGCGCCGTGCCGGCGGTTGCGTCCCAAAGTTTCGCGCCGGTGTGCCGGCCTGAGTCGAACACCAGCGGGTAACGCTCGGAGGCAAATGCCTGTTTTTGGTCCGGGGCGAGAGCAACGGCCTGCGCCCAGCCCTTCACCTGCCAGCGCCGGGATTCCACGCCGGTGGTGCGATTGTAGAGGGTCACGTTCCCCGCGTCGTCGCCGGTGATGAGTGCGGATTGGTCGTGGCTCAAGCCCATGCTGGTCACCCATTCGCGGCCTTCGATGGACTTGGCGGAAGGCTGCGTGAGCACCTGCGCCTCATTCGGGGCCGGCACCTTGCGACCGGAATTGCGGTTGCGCGAAATCTCATCAATGGCGCGCGCGTTGAGCACGACGCGGGTGTTCGCACCAGTGGGCGCCTGTAGATCCCAGTAGCGCAAGGTGTGATCGTAGCTGGCGGAAATGAGCCAGCGATCGGCCGCGCACACGAGCCTGGCAATGACATTGGTGTGACCAACCAGTTGTCTTGCGGGGGCGATTGCGGCGTGCAGTGGGCGCATGCCCATGTCGGCAGCAGGAGGGGCTTTGCCTTCCGGCGCGGGCGCTGGTTCGGGTTTCTCGGGCAGGGCCCAGAGCAGGATGTCGCCTCGGTTATTGCCAGCGGCAACATGGCGCGGCCCCACGAAGCTCACGGCGGTAATCCAATCGGCATCCCACGGCAGCGACCAGAGCAGCACCGCCTTCTCAAATTTAGGAGAGAGCCCTTTGGGCGTCGCTTCCGGGTCGGCATTCATGCCAGCAACTCCTTGATGGGCTTGGAACCCTCAGGCGTGGCCCAGATGGGCCGCGTGCCGACATAGTGCTTGGCGCGAGGGTCAACCCCCAGCGCGGTGTAGATGGTGGCAAAGAGGTCGCCCTCGCTGACGGGCTTCTCCGCCACGTCGCGACCGTCGGCGTCAGTGGCGCCGTACACCACACCGCCGCGGATGCCCCCACCCGCCAGCACGATGGTCCAGCCGCGGATGAAATGGTCGCGGCCGGCGCGGTTGTTGATCTGCGGCGTGCGCCCCACCTCACCCATCCAGACCACGAGCGTGTCCGAGAGCTGGCCGGTGCGCTCAAGATCGGTGAGCAGGCCCGACCACGCCGGGTCGAGCACCTGCAGATTGGCCTTGTGGCAGACAAAATTGTCGGCGTGGCTGTCGTAGTTGTCCTGGCCCACCTCGACGAAAGGCACGCCCGCCTCCACCAGCTTGCGGGCAAGGAAGCAGCCGCGCCCAAAATCGGTTGCGCCGTAGAGCGCCTCGTGCGCGGGCCAATCCTTGCTGGTGTCAAAGAGCGACTTGGCGCGCAGCAGCCGCCATGCACGCTCCTTGGCCACGCGGTGACTTTCGAAGGGCTCGGCGCCGCGCTCCTTGCGATGCTCCGCTTCCATGAACCGCCACAGGTCGCTGCGGCGCGATTCGTTTGCCGCCGGCAAGTAGGGGCTGGTGAAGGAGGGCAGCGCGCCCGTGCGGCCCAGATCGAAGGGCGCGTGCCGTGGGCCGAGGTAGCCAGCGCCGGCGTTGCCGGTGGGCCCCATGCGCACGAAGCTCGGCAGGTCGGCGTCCGCTTTCCCCAAATACTTGGCGACCATCGCGCCCAGTTCCGGGTGCGGCATGCGCTCGGACTGTTTGTAGCACGTGTGCATGTGGTAGATGCCGTCGGGATGATCGGGCGACTGGGTGCGCATGCTGCGGATGATGCCCAGCTTGTCCACCTGCTGCGCCATCTTGGGCAGGTACTCGCACATGCGGTAGCCGGGCAGCTTGGTCTTGATCTCGCGGAAGGGCCCGCCGGTGGGCCGTCCCGGTTTCATGTCAAAGGTGTCCAACTGGCTGGCGCCGCCGTTCATCCAAAGCAGGATGCAGCGCTTGCCGCGCTTGGCCGCCTCGGCGGCGACGGCCTGAGTGTTGAAGATGCCGCCCCAGTTCGCGACCGTCGCGCCGGCGGTGGTGGCGAGCGCGCCCTTGAGCAACGCGCGGCGGGAGAGGTGCTCGTGCGGGCGGCAGTGGCCGGGGGAGTGGGTGGGGTTCATGGGCAAGTCGAGGGCTATTTGGATGCCTTTTCTTCCGGCTGCTTTTCTGTTTCGGCCACGCGTTTCTCCAGCCGCTCCACCCGGCTTTCCAAGTCGCTAAGCTTGCTCTTCCCGAACAGCAACTTGAGCCATTTATCCGCACCCGTCAGGCTGGTCAGGACGATCCACGCGACACCTAGGCAGACGGCCCAGAGAATGAGTTGAGTTGGCTCCATAGGATGGATGGTTGGCGAGGCTCAGTGATTAAAGCGGAATTCGCCTAGATTCACCAGCACCCACAGCGCCTCTTCCACCAAGGGCTCCGGCTTCGTATCGCTCTGCAAATAGGCCACGAACTTCGCGCGTTCGGCGGCGCTCGGCAGCCGCGTCAGCACCGTGAGGAACATCCGATCCACGCGCGCTTCCCACGGTTCGGTCGAGAGCAGGAGAGAGTCCGCAAAGTTGCCTTTCTTACGGCGGAGGAAGTTGCGGACGTTGTCGCTGTTGTTGAGGAAGAGGTGCTCGCCCAGCCCGCCCTGAAAATCGCCCTGCCCGTTGTTGGGATCGCCGAAGTAGCGCAGGAAATATTCGTTACGCACGTTGTCGGTGTCGGCGGGCGTGCCTCCGGCTGTGCGCAGGGCCGCCTGCAGTTCCTCAGCGGTGAGCGGGCGGATGCGCGCGCGCTCAAAGTGCTTGGGCGGCGTGACGGCTGCGGGGCCGCCGCCATCCATCTGGTAGGCCCGGGTGTTCACAATCTCACCGATGATCCAGTTGAGGTCGAACTTGTGCGCGATGAATTCCCGTGTCAGCGCGTCCAGCAACTCCGGGTGCGTGGGCGGTGTGTCCGCGCCAAAGTCGTCCACCGGATGCACGATCCCCCGTCCCATGAACCGCGCCCAGAGTCGGTTCACGGCGGCGCGGGCGAAGTACGGATTGGCTGGCGTCGTGGCCCACTCCGCCAGCTTTTCCTTGCGCGAGAAATCCGGCTTGGGCAACGACTTGGTGCCGGTCTTGACCTCTGGTTCCTTGAACCCTGCGGGCAGCGCGGGCTCATCCAAGGCAGCGCCGCCCAAAAACCTGGGCTTCACCGGGTCACCCTTTCTGCCGGGCTGGGCCTCTTTCATGTTGCCGGCAAAGAGCACTTCACCGCTGCGTTTCTCGCCCACACGGAAGCGGCGCACCTGTTGGTTGCCGCTGCCCGTCGTTCCCTGATCGAGCGAGACCAGCCGCACAAAAAATCCCGCCATGCCGAAAAAGTCCTGCTGGGTCAGTTTCGAGTAGGGATGGTCGTGGCAACGGGCGCACTGAAGTTGGGTGCCCAGAAAGATCCGACTGAACACCTCGGTGAGATCCTCGGGCCGATTCTGAAACTGCACATAGAAAAGCTCCGAGCCGTCCTCCTCCGCCAGCAGCAGCGCCCGCACCCATTGGTCGAAGGGTTCATTACGCGCCAGCTTGCCGGTGAGCCATTGGCGGAAGGCACTGCGGTTGCGTGTGGCGTCAGAGTTTGGGGGATTGCGTCCAAAGAGCGCCAAGTCCCACGCTTGCGCCTGTTGCGCGGGGTAGCGCTCGTCGGCCATCAGTGACGCAATGAGTCGCGCGCGCTTGTCGAGTGCCTTGTCGTCGAGGAACCCTCGCGCCTCGTCGTAAGTCGGGATGGTGCCGACGAGATCTAAAAAGGCGCGGCGAAGGAAGGTCGCGTCGGATGCGCGGCCCGCCGTCGCCACGCCCGACTTCTTCCAGTGGCTGGCTAGGTGCCCGTCAATGACCTCGCGCAGCGGTGGCTCGGCGGCTCCCGCTGAGACGAGCAATGCCAAGCCCCATCCCGCGGCGGCGCAAAGAAGATGAGCGGCAGTGTTCATACGAACGTTCCCATCCCATGGGCATCCTACACGGCACCCGGCGCCCTTCCAGTCACTTCTTCTGCTGACTAATCCATTGGACGAGCAGCTCCACCCACTGGGGATCCAGCGTGCCGGCACCCACCGGCGGCATCTTGCCCTGGCCGCCGCTCATGATGCGGGTGAGCATGACCGAATGTCCCGGGCTGCCGGGTGCGACGAGGCGCGCCTGCGCCCCTAGTCCAAAATCCTGATGGTACGGTTTGACGTCCAGCGTCTGCGTCTTGTCCAGCGGCGTGCCGAAGGAGAGGTTCATCTGAGCGTTGCCGCCGCCGGCCTCCACGTGGCAATGGCTGCAGTTGGCGTGCCAGTACGAGCGCACGCGCCAAGCCGGGTCCTGCGACTTGTCATAGGGATCGACAAGGCGGTTGAGGTTGTGGAAGGGCCGGGCCGTGGCATTGGCGTCGGCGGGCGGCGCGCTCACCGGGGTCGTGTACTTGGCCGGGTCCACGCCCTTGAGCGCGCCCAGTCGTGTCAGCGCCTCAAACTGGTGCGCGGTGAAAGTGCCGTAGTTGTGTGTGCGGTTGAGCTGCAGCTCGGTGATGCCCAAAAGGAAGTTGGCCGCGCGGCTGTGGCACATCATGCACTCGGCACGGCTGGGGACGCGCCATTTCATCGTCGCGCCGCCGGCCAGTCGCAGATCCACATCGGCGCCATCGTTATCCACGAGTTCAGCATCGCGCTGGTCGTCGTTCCACCGGTAGCTGTAGCCCACCCATTCCTTCTGCTGGCGCGTGAGCACGCGCGTCTCGACGCGGCGCGTGCCCATGGAGAGGGTCTGCATCACCACTGACTGATCTGGCAGTTCCCATCCGCGCCCACCGCCACTGAAGGGGAACGACACGTTGCCATCGCCCGGCAGGCCGATGTACTGCACCTTGGTGGCGCCGTCGGCCCAGTGCGGCGCGTTGACCGAATAGGGCAGCAACGCCGGATGGGGCTGGTGCCGCTCGGTGGCGGCGAAGAGGCCCGTCTGGCTTAAGCGCCGTGGAAACTTGCTGGCCTGGCCGGCTTGCGGATTGGGTTTAAGCAGGTGCAAGCCGCTGTGGTCGTCGAGCACCAGCAGGCCGCCGCGCGTGTCCGTGCCAAAGCCGGTGATGCCGAAGGACGTGTCCACCAGCTCGCGCTGCCAGAGGATTTTCTGCCCGTCGTGGCGCACGCCCCAGACCTTGCCGGTGGAATAGTCGCCGTACACATACGCGCCCTCCAGCGCCTTGTGCTCGGCGCCGTAGTAGACAATCCCGCCGGTGAGCGAACGCGCCTCGCGGTGGGAATGCTCCACTGTGGGCTTGGTGAGTTTGCCCGGCCCGAGCTTGCGGGTGAGGTAGAAGGGGTGGCTGCCCTCATACACGCTCCAGCCATAGTTGGCGCCGCGCTCCACGCGCTTGGCCGACTCCCACAGGTCCTGGCCGTTCTCGCCCACCCACACCGCGCCGTCGCGGGCGTCCACGGTGATGCGCCAGGGATTGCGAAAGCCATGCGCCCACGTCTCGGGCCGCGCGCCGGGCGTGTCCAGAAAGGGGTTGTCCTTGGGCACGGAGTACGCCATGCCCGCCGCCGGATGGTCCACGTCGATGCGCAGCACCTTGGCCAAGAGCTTGGTGATGTCCTGCCCGGTGATGTCGGTGTCCGAGTCGCTGGTGCCATCGCCGCTGGTGATGTAGAGCATGCCGTCCAGCCCAAAGGCCACGTCGGCGCCGTTATGGCCGTTGGAATCCCAGCCGATGATTTCCTGCTTGGACGCCGCGTCGATGCGGAAGGGCGCCTTGGTGTCCATCTTGTAGCGCACCACGGCGCACCGCTTGCGCGCGATGTCGCTGGGGCCCTGCAGGCAGGTGTAGAGGAAGCCATTCTCGCGGAACTTGGGGTGGAACGCGAAGCCATAGGAGAGCTCCTTGGTCAGCTCCAATGCGACCTGCTTGCCGTTGGGGTTGGGCCCGTCCTCGAACGCCCAGAACCGGCAGGCACTACTCGAATTGCGATCCAGAAAGAGCATGTGGCCGGTGCCCGGGATGCGCTGGATGGCCAGCGGCATCTTGAGGTCCAGCTTGGGATACGCCGGCGTCGTGACGAAAGGCAGGGGCGGCTCGGGCGTGCCTGCGATGCGCGAGTCATTCCACGGCTGGCGCTGGAGGTTGCGGAACTGGCCCTCTGGAAGGCCCACGAATTTCAGCGGCAGAAACTGCTCGTGCTGGTGGAAGTCGTAGCGCGTGTAGGGCGCGATGGAACTGGATTCGGGGTTCTCAAACTCCACAGAGTAATCGTAGCGACAGAGGGCGAAGTGCCACTGCGCTCCCTTCGCTGGGCGACCGCCGGTGGGAGCAAAATCGCTCCATGGAATGCGTCCTTCCACCGACCAGCCCTCGTCCTTGTCGCGCCACTGGTTGAGCGTGCCGCGCCGTACCACCTGGCTCTCGATGTGGAAGGGCTGATCGCGCCGCAGCCGGTTCACCAGCCAGCCGCCGCGCTTGGGAAGATACAGGTCAAACTGCGTGTTGGCCGCGTTGACATGAAACTCGTAGTAGCCGCCCTGCGTGGGCGAGGGTTTTAGGAAAATCTCAAAACAGTCGTTGTTCCACGTGTCGCCGTCCTTCTCGGTGACATCGGCAAAGAGGTCGCTGTCCACCATGTCGGCGTGGAAATAGAGATGGTCGTTGTCCCACAGCAGCCGCGCGCGTGTGGCGGTCTTCGCGGGGCGGTCGCCCGCGCCCAGCCAGCCCATGTGGAAATTGGTGAACACCTGCGCGTAGTCCCACGCCGGCTCACTCGCGTTGCCATCGATGGTGATCTTGCCCTCAGCCCATCGGCACTCCGCGTCGGCAGGGGATGGCGAACCCGCCTTGGTGGCCGGCGCGCTAGTCGCGGCGGCACCGACCGCCGCGGACGTTTCGCAGGCCGGCTGCAATGCCAGCGCGAGGAACAACGCGCCGGCTCCCAACACGCACGCCGCGGAGCGCGCAATGCGTTGGGGGTGCGAGGAACGGTCGGAGGGCTTGGGTGCGGGGGTCATTTCAAGCATGGAGTGATCCTAATAATCGGTCACGGAGCCGTCGGGCTGCGTGGGTTTGGGCCACTTGAACTTGCGGCGAGGATCGGCGTTGACGACTGCGAATTGCCGCTCATCAACCTCCACGCCCAGCCCGGGCCCCTCGGGCAGCAGCGCGTTGCCGTTCTTGTCGGTCTGCCAACTGCGCCGCGCCACGCCCGCGGGCATGATGTGCCCGTCCAGATAGGCCTCGTGAATCAAGAGCAGCGGGATGGAGAAGGCCGCGTGGATGCTGGCCGAGAGGCCCAGCTCCGAGCAGGTGTTGTGCGGTGCCAGAGGCACGTGGTACGCCTCGGCCAGCGTGGCAATTTTCTTCATCTGGCTGATGCCGCCGGTGTGGCCTGCGTCGGGTTGCAGGATGTCAATGCAGCGCTCCTGCAGGTAGGGCACCATGCCCCAGATGGTGCGGTCGCGCTCGCCTGTGGCCAGCGGGATGCGGATGTGCTGCTTGAGGCGCTTAAACACCTCGATGTTGCCCGGCACGGCCGGCTCCTCGATGAAGAGAAGTTCCTGCGGCTCCAGCGCGGCGGCAAGCTGGATGAGCATTGCCGGCGGCACCGCACAGTGGGCGTCAAACATCACCGTGCCATCGGGCCCCACGCGCTCGCGCGTCTGACGCACATAGCGCACCAAAGACTCGATGTCCTTGGGGTTGCCCGACTGCGGGTGCGGTCCGCCGGTGCCGGCCTTTTGCGCCTTGGGCGTGGGGTAGAGCCGCACCGAGTCGCGCGTGGGTCCTCCGAGGAGCCGATAGACAGGCACGCCCCAGAGCTTGCCGGTGACATCCCACAACGCCATGTCGATGGCGGAGAGGACGTGCGTGACGAACGAGCCGCCGCGCATGTCGCGGTGCGACCGGTAAACCTTCTGCCAAAGGTGCTCGATGCGCGTCGGGTTCTCGCCGTCCAACAGCTCGAACAACGAATGCGCCAGCGCCACTGCGATGTCCGGCTCAAGCCCCGTCACCTCGCCCCAGCCCGACACCTGCCGGTTGGTGTCCACCCGCAGATAGGCTTTGGTGCCCACTCGAAATCCGCGCAGCGCGGTAATCTTGATGCCGGTGCCGCGGTCTTCCACCGCCTTGGCGGGGCTTTCAACACCTCGCAGCAAAGCCTCTCCGGCTGCCAGCACACCGGCGCTTGCCAGCAAATTGCGGCGTGAAAACGAACGAGATTTCATGATGGCTGGGTTCAGGCTGGGAGTTGGACAACTCGACTTGCGCCGGCATTCACCCCGGAGGGCCACCTGAGTGGCAACGCGATGCGCCAGCGGCGAGAGTGCCCGGAGTTGGCGCCCGCACGGGCTCAATCCCGCGCACCAATCCTGCTTGGAAGGCCGAGGTTTTGCGTTGTCAACGTGCCCTTTCCCCGTGACAAGGGCGGGGGCGATGCGCTTTCTCATGCTCAACTGGCGCGACCCGTGCAATCCCCTGGCCGGTGGTGCGGAGCGTGTGTCGCTCGCCTATCTGGCGGCGTTGGCGCGGCGCGGGCACGAGGTGTGGTGGTTTGCCAACACGTTTGCCGACTGTGAACGCGCGCCGGGGACAATCGAGGGAGTGAACCTCATTCGTGCCGGGAGCAAATGGGGTTCGTGGCGGGCGGCGCGCCGATGGCATCGCACACAGCCGCCCTTCGATTTGGTCATCGACCAGCATCACGGCTTGCCGTGGTGGGCGCCGTGGTGGCGCCGCGGTCGTTGCGTGGCCTACATCCATGAAGTACTCGGGCCCATCTGGGACGCGTTCTATCCGTGGCCGGTGAGCGCCTTGGGCCGCCTTGCAGAGCACGTCACCCACAGGCTCTATCGGCGTGTGCCCTTCTTCACGGCATCGGCCTTCACACGCGATATCCTTCGGCGGCGCGGCGTGCGCGACGTGTCCATTATTCCCTACGGCGTAGACACCGTGGCGCTGGCTCACTTGGAACCCAAGCCCATCTCCCAGCCGCTGCGACTGGCCGTGGTCTCCCGGCTGGCGCCCAACAAGCGCGTAGATCATGCGCTGCTCGCGCTGGCGCTGCTGCGGCGCGGCGGGGTGGATGCCCGTCTCACGGTGGTTGGCAGCGGTCATGAGGATGCGTCGTTGCGCCGATGCGCGATCCAGTGCGACGTTGCGCAGGCCGTGGAATTTTGCGGTGCATTGCCCGAGGCGCAGAAGGACGCGGTGCTGCGCCAAGCGCATCTGCTGCTGCACACGTCGCTGCGCGAGGGTTGGGGTTTAAATGTCATCGAGGCCAATGCGATGGGCACTCCGGCCGCCGTCTATCCCGTGGCGGGTCTCGTGGAATCAACCCTCCATGAGCAAACGGGTCTGGTGGCGGAGGCCGAAACTCCAGAGGCACTCGCTGCCGCCATCTTGTCCGCGCTCCAGCGGCCGGCCGACTACGAGCGCTGGCGCATCGCGGCACGCGACCGTGCCCAAACCTTCCATTGGGACAACGTGCTGCCGCAAGCCTGCGACTGGCTGGAGGCACAGGCCCGCGCGCCAAGGCAAAGCGCATGAGCCGCCATCTCTATGACGGATTGGCGGGGCGCGTGCGGCACTTCACACGCCGCTTCGGTGCCGCCGAGTTGCTGCTGGTGCCGGCCCGCGCGGTGCTCTCGCCCTTCATCATTCCGTGCCTCGCGCCGCGCACATTTTGTGTCAATGGCGTCCACCACGCGTGCTTTTATCACCGCTACAACGCCACGTGGTGCAATGAGCGTTGCGTGGAGGTGCCGCTGGCGCGCGCCTTCCTCGCGGCGGTCGCGCCGTCGGCCGTGCTAGAGATTGGCCACGTCCTGAGTCATTACGCGGCCCTGTCTCACACCGTGGTGGACAAGCACGAACACGCGCCCGGCGTGATCAATGGGGATGTGCGCGACTACCGGCCCGGCCGCACCTTCGATCGCATTGTGTCCATCTCCACCTTCGAACACATCGGGTTTGACGATGAAGCCGGTGCCTCCGACGACGGTGGCGACCATGCGATTGCCCAAGCCATCGCCGCAACCCGCGCGCTGCTGGCACCCGGCGGCGTGTTTTGGATGAGCGCCCCCTTGGGATACAACCCGGCGCTGGACGCGCTCATTGAGCGGGGCGAGCTGGGCGCGCAGCGCATCTTGTTTCTACGACGCACCGGCTCGCGAGAGTGGGAGCAGGTGTCGTGGGAGGACGTGCGCGGCGCACGGTACATGCGCCCATGGCCCTTTGCCAACGCGCTGTGTGTGGCGGAATTTGACTCGCCCCTACGGCCATGAAACTCCTGCTGGTTTCGCTCTTTTACGAGTACCGGTTTGGCGGTGCGGAAATGGTGGCGCGCACCCTGCGTGAAATCTGGGAGCAGCAACTGGACTGGCGCGTGGACGTGCTTTGCTACGAAGGCGGCGGGCACCCCGAGGCCGGCGGCGGCGTGCGGCGCATCCCACGCGCACGTTTGTGGCGGGGCCGCGCCGAGGCCTTCAAGCGCGCCTGTCTTTTCTTGAGCCACGGCGCGTGGGACGCCTCGCTGGAAGAGCGCGCTCTTCCATTGTGGCCTTCGCCGCAGGACTACGACTTGGTGTGTTGTGCGGACGTCAATGCGCTGCCACTGAGCCTGCGACTGGCGCGGCGCTGGCAGCGGCCCTTGGTCGGCTACCTTCAGGAAGGGCTGCCGCGCCGGCTCGCCCCCGGGCAGGCCAATGGGCTCGTGCGCCTGATATTAAATGGGCTGCTCGCCCGGCGCGAGCGGGCGTGGCAGCACGCGCTGCGCGAATGCCGCGCCGTGGCGTGTGTTTCTGATTTCATCCGTGAACGCGGGCAACAATTTGCCGGCGGCGGCGCGCGATGGCTCACCGCCTTCCCGCCCGCAGAGCCCTACGTGCTCAACCCTTCACCGGGCGAATCGCCGGTTGCACCGCCGCAGGGAAGCGTCCTTTTCATTGGCCGGTTGTCCATGGAAAAGGGGCTGCACCTTGTGCTGCAAGCCTGGCGGCGTATGCCTCCACAGGCCACGCTGACGCTGGCAGGATTGGGTGGACCGCTGCAGCGCGCGGCACAAGCCGCCGCGCGCGCCGACCGACGCATCACGCTGCTGGCGCCCCTGCCGCACGCGCAGGTGCCCGCGTTGATGGCGCGCCACCAAGTGGTGTGCTGCCCGTCGCTGGTGGAGGAGAGCTTTGGGCGTACTGCGCTGGAGGCCCGTGCCGCAAGGCGGTCGGTGGTCGTCACCGATCGCGGCGCGCTGCCGGAAGTGATGGCGGGCTATCCACTCACATGGATGCTGCGCGCCGGCGCCCCGCCAGAAATGTTGGCGGAGGAACTTGGCGCGTCGCTCGGGCGCGCCTTGGCGGGCCACCGCGAATTGACCGGAGCCGAAGTCGCGCAGGAGCAACGCGCCCTCGAACGATTCGGTGCGGCATCGGTGGCGCGGCAATGGGCTGAGCTGGCGGCGACGCTCCCTCGCGCCAGCATCAGTTGATTTTCTCCAGCCAGAATGAGGCGCCGGTGCGGTCGGGGTGCTCGCGCAGGATGGGGCAGCGGGTGCACACGCGGTCGCGGTGCGTGCTCGCCAAGTGGTGCATCATCCACGTGATGCGAAAATCGCGGTTGTGACAGAGAAATGCTTCGAGCAGGTACTGCTCATTCCACAGCAGGACATCGCGCCTGATCCACTCCTCCGGGTAATCGCGCGGGGTAAAAATGTCGTGGAAGTGGACGTGAACGCCGCGCGAGAGCGACGGAAGCAGGCGCAGGCATTCGTGCAGCACGTCGCCCTGCGGGCGGATGACATGCGAAGAGTCGATGAAGAGGACGTCGCCTGCCGCCAGCCCGGCGAAGAGGCGCGGGTCGGCCTCTTCCACGCGCTGGCGCAACACCTCCACACCGAGCCGCTCCAGCCAAGGATTCTCGTAGGGCTCAACGCACACATGCCGGCATGGGCTGCCTTCGGCGCGATTGCGATCGAGCGCGCGGCGGGCCAGCAGCGTGGAGTGTCCACTGCCAATTTCAATGAGCTGGCGCGGCTTGTGGTGGCGCAGGAAGTTGTAGAGCATCTCGGCGTCACCGGGGCCGTAGGCGGGATTATCGAAGCGAAACGCGAGGTCGCCGCTGCAATCCCGGGCCAATTCCACTAGCTCGGTGTTAAAATCAAACCGGTCGAGCAGCGCGAGTTGTTCCTCATCCGACCACGACACTCCGGGTAGCGGCCGGGCCGCATCCAGCGGCAAGCGCAGGCGGGAGGGATTGACCAGCGGCTCGTAATAATGGTCGCGCACGGGAAACACTCCTGTGGCGCGAAAGAGGCGCCGTGAAAGGGCGAAGTGGCGCACGCCAGCGGCACGGATCAATCCCATCCAGACTCCAGCCAGTAGGGTGAATGGCGCCAGGAGCACGTCAGCCACCGGGAGCAACGCCTGCGCCAGCCGGCGCGGCAGGCTGCCCGGCGCGAACCATCTGGCAAGCTGTCGGTGCACTTCCACGGCAAGTCGCAAGGGGAGTCTGCACGGCCGCAGGCGGGGGAGGCAAGCGCTGAGGGCAAAGCCCGGTTTGCATTGAAAAGGTGCCTGCGCCTCACTAATGTGTGCCGGCGCCATGAAAGTTGTGATCCTTTGCGGCGGGATGGGCACGCGATTGCGCGAGGAGACGGAGTTCCGGCCCAAGCCGATGGTGCCGATTGGCGGCCGACCGATCCTCTGGCACATCATGAAGCACTACGCCCACCACGGGCATCGGGAGTTTGTGCTCTGCCTCGGCTACAAGGGTGAGATCATCAAGGAATACTTCCGCAACTACCACTGGAACACGAGCGATGTGACGCTCAAGCTCGGTCGCGCGCCGAAGATCACCTATCACAACCACCATGAGGAGGAGGACTGGACGGTGACGCTGCTGGACACGGGCGCGCAGACGCAGACCGGTGGGCGCCTGCGCCGGGCGCTCCAGTTCGTGGGCGACGCGCATTTTCTGCTCACCTACGGCGACGGCCTCACCGACAGCGACGTGAATGCGTCCATCCGGTTCCACCGGAAACACGGCGGCATCGCAACCTTGACGGCGGTGCGGCCCAGCGGTCGCTTCGGCGAGTTGTCGCTTGAAGGCACGTGCATCACGCGCTTCCAAGAAAAGCCGGATCGCGAATCCACGTTCATCAACGGCGGCTTCTACGTAATGAGCCGGAAGATTGCGCCCTATCTGGAGGGCGACGGCTGTGTTCTGGAGCGCGAACCGCTGGAACGGCTGGCGCGCGAGGGCGGGCTGCACGCCTACCGTCATGACGGGTTCTGGCAGTGCATGGACACCTACCGCGAGCAGCAGATCCTCTCGGCGATGTGGGACGCCAACGAGGCGCCGTGGAAAAGTTGGTGAGCGCGCCGTTCCAAAACTGGTACGCCGGCCGGCGCGTGCTGGTCACGGGCCACACGGGTTTTAAGGGCGCGTGGCTTTCACTCTGGCTCAAGGAGCTGGGCGCGACCGTCTTTGGCGCGGGCCTGCTGCCTCCCACGCAACCCAGCCTTTACGAGTTGCTCGCCGAGGAGGTGTTTGAGCGCGACACGCTCTGCGATGTCCGCGACGCGGCCGCGGTGCGCAAAGTACTCGACGCCGTCCGGCCCGATGCGATCTTCCACTTGGCCGCGCAGCCGCTGGTGCGCCGCTCGTACGCCGAGCCGCTGGAAACGTTCCACGTCAACGCGCTGGGCACGGCGCACGTGCTCGACGCCGTCCGGACGCTCGGGCTGCCGAGCACGGTGCTCGTGGTCACCAGCGACAAGTGCTACGAAAATCCTGGCACCGGGCGCGCGCACACCGAGGGCGATCCGCTCGGCGGACACGATGTGTACTCCGCCAGCAAGGCCTGCACGGAACTGGTGGCGCAGGCTTGGCGCCGTTCCTTCCATCAAACCGACCCGCGTCTGGGTGCGGTGGCAACGGCGCGCGCGGGCAACGTCTTGGGCGGCGGAGACTACGCCGCCGACCGCATCGTGCCCGATCTCGTCCGCGCCCGCATCGAGGGCCGTCCCCTTCAGGTTCGCAATCCCCATGCCGTGCGTCCGTGGCAACACGTGCTCGAATGTTGCAGTGGCTACTTGTGGCTCGTGTCGCGCCTCGCGCAGGAGGGAAAGGACTCGGAGCTGGCGGGAGCGTTCAACTTCGGCCCCGGCGAATCCTCGCGGAAAACCGTGGGCGAACTGGTCGCGGCCTTCCTTGGCCACTGGCCGGGGGAGTCGGCTGCCGCCAGCGATCCTCACGCGCCGCATGAGGCACAGCAGTTGTGGCTCTCCACCGACAAGGCGCGGCGATTACTGGACTGGAAGCCCACGTGGGATTTTCCCGAATCGGTGGCACGCACCGCCCAGTGGTATCGCCAGCGCCATGAATCGGGCCATGAGGCGATGCTGGAGTTTTCCACGGCGCAGATCGCCGAGCACGTCCTCGCCGCGCGGAGTGCGCATGCCGTGTGGGCTGGCTGACATGGCATTGGAATTCCATTGCCGGTCCTGCGGCGGCCTTGCGGGCGCGCTGGTGTTGGACTTGGGCGTGCAGCCGCTCGCCAACAACTACCTCAATCCCGGCGACCTCTTCCAGACGGAGCCGAAGTTTCCACTGCGGCTGGCCGTGTGCCACGGCTGCGGGTTGCTGCAAATCCTAGACCTCGTTCCGCCGACGCAGCTGTTTTGCCAGTATGCCTACTTTTCCTCCTGCTCGGACACGTGGGTGCGCCATGCAGAAAGCTGTGCCAGTCGCTATCTTGGGGAATTTGGCCTTGGCCCGCGCAGCCGGGTTGTGGAGGTGGCCAGCAATGACGGATATCTGCTGCGCCATTTCGTGGCTGCGGGCGTACCCTGTCTGGGGATTGAACCGGCGGCAAACATCGCACGCGTCGCAGAAGCTGCGGGCGTGCCCACGCGCGTAGCGTTCTTCGGTGCGACTCTGGCGCGCGAGCTGGCCGTGGAGGGCGGGCTGGCGGATCTCATTCTGGGCAACAACGTCTTCGCCCATTGTCCCGACCCGAACGACTTCGTCGCCGGCCTGCAAGCGCTGTTGGCGCCGGAGGGGCGTGTGGTTCTCGAATTTCCCCACGCGCTTGAAATGCTCTCCCAAGGCGAGTTTGACACCATCTATCATGAACACGTCTTCTACTTCACGCTGACGGCCGTGGAGCCGCTCTTTCGCCGGCACGGGCTGCGCATCACGCGCGTGGAGCGCACCCCTTTGCACGGCGGCTCGCTACGTGTGTTTGCTCGCCACATCACGCATGAGGCCGATGCAACGGTGGAGGCGTTGATGGCGGAGGAAGCACGTGTGGGCGTGGTGAGCGCGCCGCGTTTGGCGGACTTTGCCGCCCGCGCGGCGTCCACGCGCGATCAGCTCCGCAGCCGGCTTGCTGCGATTCGAGCCGCTGGCTACCACATCGCTGCCTACGGTGCTGCAGCCAAGGGCAGCACGTTGCTCAATTATTGCGGACTGGGCCGCGAGACCCTGGACTTTGTGGCCGATCGCAGCCCGCACAAACACGGCCGCCTCATGCCCGGTTCGCACGTGCCGATTGTGCCGGCGGTGGAACTGGCGCGGCGCCGGCCCGACTACACACTGCTGCTCGCGTGGAATTTCGCTCCGGAAATCCTAGAGCAGCAAAAGGACTACCGCGCGGCGGGGGGCCGGTTTATCATTCCCGTGCCGGAGGTCGCGATTGTCTGACTGATGAACTTCATTCCCACGGCACTGGCGGGCGTCTGGCTCATCGAGCCGCAACGGCAGGAGGATGAGCGCGGATGGTTTTCGCGCGCCTACTGCGAAGCCGCATTCGCCGCGCGCAGTCTGGCCACCCATTGGCCGCAGTGCAGCAGCTCGTTTAACGCGCGCCGGGGCACTTTGCGCGGGATGCACTGGCAGGCTGAGCCTCACGCCGAAGCCAAGCTGGTGCGATGCGTGCGTGGTGCGGTGTATGACGTGGCGCTGGATCTGCGGGCGGGTTCCCCCACGTTCTGCCGTTGGCACGCAGTTGAGCTTTCGGCGGACAATGGCTGCGCCCTCTATCTTCCCGAAGGCTGCGCACACGGGTTTCAGACCCTCTTGGACGACACGGAATTGTTCTACCAAATCTCCACGGAGCACCACGCGCCGAGCGCGCGCGGTGCGCGTTGGAATGATCCGGCCTTTGGCATCGGCTGGCCGCTGTCCCATCCGGTGCTCTCGCCAGCGGACGAGAACCGCGTTGATTTCAGTTTCCTCCCCTCGTAGCCTCAAGCGCGTGAGTGCACCGTGCGCGAACCTGCTGACCGACGCGCAGGCGGCGCAGTTTGGGCGCGATGGCGTGCTGGTGGTGCCGGGGTTCTACGACGTGGCGCGCGAGGTGGAGCCCATCCAGCGCGACATCCACAAGATCATCGGCATCCTCATCGGCCGGCATGCACCGCACCTGCGGCAGGCGCCCTTCAAGCCGGACCAATTCGACTCAGGATTTCAGGATCTCATCGCGCAGGATCGGAGGCTGGGGGGCGTGGTGTACGACGCGGTGAAACAGATCCCCGCATTCGTGCGACTGACTGTCAGCGAGAAACACGACCGACTGATGCGGCAGCTTCGCGGCTCGGATTTGCCAGGAGTGGCCGCAGGTGGATCGGGCATTCGCATTGACCATCCGCACGAAGAGCGATTCCGAGCCAACTGGCATCAGGATTATCCCAGCCAGTTCCGAAGCCTGGACGGCCTCGTCTTCTGGTCGCCTCTGCTGCCGCTGACGGAGGAAATGGGGCCGCTCCAGATTGCACTGGGATCGCACCGCGAGGGCCTCGCGCCGGTGCTCACACGCGATCCGGACCATCCAGAAAAGTCCGGCGCGTACGCGCTGCGACTCAAGGACGAAGCCGGGCGAATCGCGCGCTACCAGCAAATCTCGCCGCTGCTCGCGCCGGGCGATCTGGCCATCCTGGATTTCCTAAACCTGCACGCGTCGGGCCATAATCGTGCGCAGCGCTCGCGCTGGTCCATGCAGATCCGCTACTTCAACTTCCGCGAACCCACCGGCCAGCGCATCGAGTGGGCCGGCTCCTTCGCCGCGGGGCGCAGCTTGCGCGAAATCCACCCAGAGCTGGTCGCCGATTGATGCAGCCGGGCGCTTGCAACCTCTGCGAGGGACCCTTGGGCGCGCCGGTGTATCGGTCGCCACAGCCCTTCGGTGTCACTTCGCTGTGCGAAGTGATCGAGGGTTTCACCGAGGTCTTTCTCTGCGCCCAATGTGGTCATGTGCAGACGGCACCGATGGCCCGCCTGGACGCC
Organism: Verrucomicrobiales bacterium; assembly: GCA_005809105.1. Taxonomy (GTDB): domain Bacteria; phylum Verrucomicrobiota; class Verrucomicrobiia; order Limisphaerales; family UBA1100; genus SYLI01. The sequence goes on from SYLI01000060.1 coordinate 31,101, forward strand.
TACTACGAGCACGCCTACAAAATCCTGACGGCCAGCGAAGACGAGGATCAGCTCTACTCCCTGGAGCAGGGCCGGCGGGTGTTCCGCACCGAACATCAGGTGAACACGCTGCTGGGACAAGTGGACCTGCCGCGGGGCGCGCGTGTGCTGGACTTTGGCTGCGCCAAGGCGTCCACGCTGCGCGCTCTCTGCCAGCGACGGGAGGACGTGGAGCCTCATGTGTTCGATGTGAGCGACCGATACCGGCCGTTCTGGGATCGGTTCGTGCCTCCTGAAAATCAGCGCACTCACGATGCGGGCGGCGACTGGCGCGGCCAGTTTGATCTTGTGATGTCGTTGTTCGCTCTGGAGCACGTGGCGTCCCCCCGCGACGTGCTGGCGCAGGCGGTGTCACTGCTACGTCCCGGAGGGGTGTTTTACGGCATCGTGCCCTGCCTGTTCTCCAATCGGGCCGATCTCATCGTGGCCGATCACGTCAACCATTTCACCGGCGCAACCCTGCAGTGGCTATGCGCCCTTGCAGGACTCAAGATGCAGTCCATTGCAGATCATCTCCACGCCGGGGCATGGATGGTGATCGCGAGAAGAGAGAAGACCTCGCCGGTCGAACCACAAGCGGATGCGGCCGACGCCACGCGGGTGCGCGAGATTGCCGAGTACTGGCGGGGGTTTAGTGCGCGCGTGAGAGCCTTCGAGGCCGCGCAGGACGGTGCGCCCGTGGCAATCTACGGCAGTGGTTTTTACGGCACGTACATCGCCACATCGTTGTGCCGCCCGCAGGCGGTCGAGTGCTTCCTTGATCAGAATCCGCACCGCCACTCGCAAACCCTGATGGGGAAACCCATCCTGCCACCCGAACAGGTGCCGGCGAGGGTGCGCGCTCTCTACGTGGGGTTGAACCCCGCATCCGCCCGCTCGGCGATCCAACAGGTGGAGGCGCTGGCGGCCTCGTCCTGTACGGTCTGGTACCCATGAAAGGCCCCGCAATTCCCATCAGTCTGCGCCATCCACTGCGCGGCGACGTGGCAGCGCTGGCGGCATTGCGCAATGATTCACGGCTGCAGCGCCAGCTCATGATGCCCGTGCGAACCCTTTCGCTCCCCGAGATTCGCGCATGGATCCGGCGACGCACGCGCGATTCGGTGGGAATGTTTTTCGTCGTGGCGGCGAGGCGGGATGGAGCGCTGCTGGGATTTGTGCAACTGACGCAGGTGGACCGCGTCAACCAAACGGCCGACTTGGGCATCGCGCTAGCGGCGGCGGCGCGAGGTCGGGGGGTCGCGGCGGCGGCGCTTGAACAGCTTGAGGGGAAGGCGTGCCGCGTGAAGCTGCGCAAAATCACCCTGCGTGTGCTGGCGGCCAATCGGCGCGCGATCAGGTTTTACACCAAGGTTGGGTTCCGAAAGGTGGGCGTCTGGCGCCGGCATCACCTGCAGGGCGGTGCCTTTCGTGACGTCCTGTTGATGGAGAAATTCCTGGCCGTTCGGCGTCCGGCACGACCATGAGAACGGTCGTCATCTCGCAGCCCAGTTATTTCCCGTGGGTGGGCATGCTCGAACAAATGCGGCTGGCGGACGTGTTTGTCATTTATGATGACGTGGCGTTTTCCAAGGGGAGCTTCGCCAACCGTGTTCAGGTGAAGACCGGGCAGGGCGTGAAATGGCTTACCGTGCCGCTCGAAGGAATGCGATTGGGGCAGCGCATCAAGGAGGTGCACGCCGCGAACGGGCTAGGTTGGCGCAGAAAACATTTGGCCACTCTGGCGCAGGCCTACGCGAAGGCGCCGCACGCAGGGGAAATGCTCGGGCTGGCGGAGGACGTGTTGGGTGGCGGCGCTTCCCGGCTCTGCGAACTTTCCGTCGCCAGTATGAAAGCGTTGTCCAATTATTTCGAGATGGAAGGCCCCGGTGAGTTTCACTTCGCCTCCTCCCTGGGCATCGGCGGGCATAACTCGCCGCGGGTTCTGGACATCGTGAAGCACTTTGGCGGCGCGCGCTACGTCACTGGCCACGGCGCCCGCGACTATCTGGACCACGCAGCGTTTGATGCCGCCGGAGTGCGTGTGGAATATCTGGACTACCGCAAGACGCCCTATCCCCAACAGCACGGCCCGTTCACGCCCCACGTCTCGGCGCTGGATCTGGTGGCCAACTGCGGGAGGGCAGGCCGGGAAGTGATTGCCTCACCGGCGGTTTATTGGAAGGATTTCCTCAAGTGAACGAGGTGGACGGGTTCTTCGCGGAGGTGGCGGCGAACGTCGAGGGGTTGAAGGCCGACCGCGACGTGCAGGCGCTCTCGCGCATTTGGGTGCGCGAGATTGCGCGCCACAAGTATGCCTACAACTTCACATGGCTGGGCCGGCCCGCCATCCAGTTTCCACAGGACCTGATGGCGCTGCAGGAAATCCTCTGGCGCATCAGGCCCGGCGCGGTCGTCGAGACCGGCGTGGCGCACGGCGGCTCACTGATTTTCCACGCGTCGATGCTTGAGCTCATCGGCGGCGAAGGCATCGTGGTCGGGGTGGATATCGACATTCGCGCGCACAACCGGGTCGAGATCGAAAAGCATCCGCTTGCCCGCCGCGTGCGGCTGGTGCAGGGCTCGTCGGTGGAGGCCGCCACGCTCGATCGCGTGCGCGAGGAAGTGGGCGGCCGCCATCCGGTGGTCGTGATCCTCGATTCGCACCACACGCACGAGCACGTGCTGCGCGAGCTGGAACTCTACTCGCCGCTGGTGACGCGCGGCAGCTACTTGGTCGTGCTGGATACGCTCATTGAGGATCTTCCCGCAGCGCTGTCGAGCGGACGGCCGTGGGGCCCGGGCAACAATCCAAAGACGGCCGTGCGCGAATTCCTCTCGCGCCACCCGCGCTTTGTCGTTGATGAGGACATCGAAGCCAAGCTGCTCATCACCGCTGCCCCCGGCGGCTGGCTTAAATGCGTGGGGGACTAAAGTGGAACGCATTCCCGTTGCCGGCCCGTGGATCACCGAGCGCGAAGTGCGCTACGCCGCCGACGCTGCGACCCACGGCTGGTACGCGCGCGCCGGCGAATACCCGGCGCGGTTTGAGCGCGCGTTTGCCCAATACGTGGGGCGCCGCCACGCCGTGGCCCTGCCTTCTTGCACCTCGGCCATTCATCTGGCGCTGAGCGCGCTGCGCGTCGGTCCGGGGGATGAAGTGATCGTGCCGGACTGCACGTGGATCGCGACGGCCGCGCCCATTCAGTATGTGGGCGCGACGCCGGTGTTCGCCGACGTTGAACCAGAGACGTGGTGCCTTTCTGACCGCACCGTGGCTGCGTGCCTCTCCGCGCGCACGCGGGCCATCATCGCCGTGGACCTCTACGGCGGCATGCCCGACTATCCCGCCCTGCTGGCGCTCGCCGCCGACCGCGGAGTGCCTGTGCTGGAGGACGCGGCGGAGGCGGTGGGATCCGAATGCGGCGGCCAGCGTGCCGGCAGCTTTGGCGCGGCCAGCCTCTTCAGCTTTCATGGCTCCAAGACGCTCACGACCGGCGAGGGCGGCATGCTGGTTACGGATGATCCGGCGCTGCACGCCCGCGTCCTGACGCTGCGCGATCATGGGCGCCCGCCGGGCGACAAGCTCTTCGTCAACACCGAGGTTGCCTACAAGTACAAGATGAGCGCCGTCCAGGCCGCACTGGGCCTGGCGCAGCTGGAACGCATTGAGGAGCTCGTGGCGCGCAAGCGCGAGATCTTTGGCTGGTACTCCACGGAACTCGGCGCTCTGCCGGGAATCACCCTCAACGCCGAGCCTCCCCAAACGCGAAACAGCTACTGGATGGTCACGGCCGTGTTCGCCCCCGACACCGGGTTGACGTGCAGGGAGGTGATGGCGGCGCTGGACGCGCAGGGCATCGACTCGCGCCCCTTCTTTCACCCGTTAAGCTCCCTGCCGGCGTACGCTTCAGAACCTCAGGCCGCCTTGGCGCGCGCGCGCAACAAGGCGGCGTATGACTTGAGCCCGCGCGCCATCAATCTGCCCAGCGCCCTGTGCCTCAGGCGCGAACAGGTGGGGCGCGTCTGCGGGGTGTTAAAATCGCTGCTGGCCTGCGCCGGCTAAGGCGCCCCCATGGCCACGCTGCTCACCGTCATCCCGGTCTACAATGGCGGCAGGTTCCTGGGAGCCACGCTGGAGTCGGTGGCCCGGCAAACGCGCCGGCCCGACCGGGTGATCGTGCAGGACAATGCCTCCACCGACGACACGCGTGCCGTGTTCGAACCCTTCGCTCGACTGGGGTTCGAGTGGCACTCCAATCCCGCGCACATCACCTCGACTGCGAACTTCAATCACGCGCTGCGCTTCGCCGCCGAGTCGGACGTGCTGCACCTGCTCACGGCCGACGATCTGATCCACGCGGAGTTCTACGCCCGGCTCATGGCACCCCTCGAAGTCACCACGGGCCGGGCGCTGGCTTATAGCGGATATGAGGTGATCGACGAGCACGGCGCGCCCGCCCCCCGCGCGGACGTGGCCAGCCCCGTGCCATGCGTTCCTGGCGGCGGCGTGCGCGTCATCGGTCGCGAGGCGTTCATCGCCTCGCAGGCGGACCTGCGCACGGTCTGCCTGCCCGCGGCGCTCATGCGCACCGAACGCCGGATGCTGCCCGTGCGTTTCCGAGACGACTACATCCAGTGTGCCGACGCGGTGTTTTACGCCGAGCTTGCCGGGCAATGCGCCGCGATCTTTGAGGTGCGGGCCGCGCTCTGCCAGTATCGGCGCCATGCCGGCGCGGCGACCAGCCGCAACCAGCGCGATCCGGGCGCGGTGATCGCCGACGAGTGGCGGGCGATGAACGCCGCCGCCGCGCTGCTGCCCTTGGGCCCGCTGCGCCGCTCTCTGGCGCTGGTGCGCCGGCGCTGCCTTCTGGCGGCACGCAGCCAGGTGAAACTTCAACAGGCTGCCGCTGATGCGCTGCGGCAGCGGCAGATCAAGGAAGCCACGCGCGCGCTCGTGGGGCGCATCGCGTGGCGCATGGGCGGATGGGCCGTCATGATCCGCGATGCCCTGCGGGGTCGCACTCCCTCTTTGTGAGTTGAACAAGAGGTGCTCCTTCGGCTAAACCTACCGGCATCAACCAAACCCACCACACAGGGCCCCCGCGTCTATGACCGCACCATCCCCCTTGGATTCTCCGGCGCACAAGCCCGGCAGCCCGGCCGACGCGACGGGCGAGCCGGCCATCCCGCGGGCGGGCTGGAAGGCGGCGCTGGTGGCGATGGGTGTCTTTGGCGCGTTGCTCTGCCTGATCTTCAAGGAGGGCTTCACGCCCGATCAGGTGCTCTTCTCCAACGACACGCCGCTGGGATTGGTGAAGCATTTCTATGACGACAGCTCGGGCGGGGAAGGCGTGTGGTGGGATCTCAACTGGCTGGGCTCGGCACATCCCGGAGGCGCGCCCAACTTCACGCGACTGGTGTTTGAGGCGGCGCGCATGGCCGGGCCCGACGCCGCGGAAATCCGCGCCAACGTGTACGCGCCGCTGTGCCTTTGGGTGCTGGCGATGAGCGCGTGGCTCTTCCTCCGACAATTTGGCTGCAGCGCGCCGGTGTGCCTCTTGGGCGGACTGGCGGCGATGCTCAACGGAACCTTTTTTAGCTACGCCTGCTGGGGACTGCCGATGCGGGCATTGGGCGCGGCGGCAACCTTTCTGGCTCTGGCAGCGTTGCTCAGCGGCCGCGGCTGGCGGCTGTGGACTTTCGCCGTCCTGGCCGGTCTGGCGGTGGGCCAGGGCGTGATGGAGGCGTACGATGTCGGGGCCATCTTCAGTCTGTACGCGGCGGCGTTGGGATTCTTCTGTGTGGCCAACGCGGGGGGATGGACGCGCGGCGCCGTGGCACGCGGGACGGGTGCCGTGGCGGTGATGGCACTCTCAGCGGGGCTGATGGCGTGGCAATCGCTGGACAGCCTGCGCGGGACTCAGACGCAGGGGCTGGCGGCACCGGGCATTCCCGCTGAAGCGCGTTGGGAGGCGGCGACGCAGTGGAGCGTGCCCAAGTCTGAATCGCTGGGGATCGTGGTGGCGGGGCTTTTTGGCTACCGGATGGACTCGCCCGAGGGGGGCAATTATTGGGGCGGCATCGGGCGGTCTGCCGGATGGGACACCGACCGGCAGGGCATGCCCTTCCACGCCGGGTACGGTTTTTATGCCGGCACGCTGGTGTGTCTCTTGGCGCTGTTGGCGCTCGTGCAGTCGGCGCGAGCCGACGGGCCTTTCTCCCTGCGCGAACGGCGCTTTGTCTGGTTCTGCGGCGTGCTCGCGGGGTTGTCGCTGCTGCTGGCTTGGGGCCGGCACGCGGTGTTTTATGAGTGGATCCATCCGCTGCCCTTCTTCAGGGACATCCGAAACCCCGACAAGTTCATGCAGCCTCTGGCGATGCTGCTGGTGATATTGGGCGGGCTGGGCCTGCACAGTCTGGGGCGGTGCTATCTCGAAAAAACCGGCGCGGTGGCCGGCGGATGGTTTGGCGAACTCTCCGCGACCGTGCACCGGCGCGGCGGCTTCGAGCGCCGGTGGATCCTGGGCCTGGTGGCGCTCATGCTGGCGGTGGCCGCCGGCTGGCTCGCCTACACGGCGACCGAGGAGTCGATGGTGAAAAAGCTGCAGCCGGTGGCCGCGTACTTTCCGATGTACGAGGGCGCAAGCGACACGCCCGGTGCGCGCACCGAATTGGTGCAGGCCACCGCTGAGTCGGTGGTGCGTCACAGTTTCCGCCGCGTCGGCTGGGCCGTGCTGTTCCTCTTTTTGTCGATGGCCGTGGTGCTGGCGGCGATGACCACGCGGCATTCGCGAGCCACGGTCTGGGCGGTTTGGGTGGTGGCGGGCGTGCTGCTGGCGGTGGATCTGGGGAACGGCAACAAGCCCTACCAGAAGTACTTTTCGCGCAGCCGCGACGTGCATTTCTCGGCGGCGTTGGATGACATCGAGTCGGTGCGGGGCGTGTACGCCACGGCCGTAGGCGGGCAGAGAGCCCTGCGGTTGATCAAGGAATCGCCCGGGCGCGAGCGCGTGGCGCTGCTGCAGAACGAGCGCGCGCTGATGGACATGCCCAGCAACCGCGTGGGGGTGATCTCGCTGGACACGCATCTGGTGCGCGATTCCATGCGCTGGCTGCCGGTGGGTGCGGACGCGCTGACCAACGCCTCAAGCCGGCAGGTGGTCCAACGGTTCTGGTCGCAGCTCCCCCGAGGCGCCACCCCGGAGGTTCTGCTGCAGATGCACGTCAATTTTTACAAGCTGGTGCAACAATCCGGCGCCACCGACCCGCAGCTCAACGCCTTTTTCCAGCAGTCGCTGCAGTCGCTGGACCGCCCCGTGATGCTGACGGAGGCCAGCCAGCGCCTGACCGGCCTCTACAGCGCGGAATGGGCCCAGCACGCCTTTCACTACCACGGCGTCCCCTCGCTGGATGTGGTGATGGACCCGCGCCCCAAGCAGGCCGACCAAAAATTCCGCGAGGCGATGGGCGAAGGGAAGGAGCTGGACGCGGGGGGCTTGGACGACTGGATGCGCCTGCGCGTGCGCAAGTGGGAGCTCACCTCCACGCGCTTTATCATGTGCGTGAGCGGCAACCCCATGGTGACCGAGGAGACGCGGCGGCGCTATGGCGCGCTGGGCTACACCAATGCGCTCAGCCGCATGCTCGACCCCCACCTGCGCCGTTTCAACACGGTCGCTACCTTCGGCCCCTCCTCCGAAGGCGCGCCGGAAATGCTGCGCGAGATTTTTTCGCTGGTGGAATTTGAGGGCGCGCTGCCGCGCATCAAGCTCTATGCCGACTGGCGTCAGGGCGTGGCCGACGAGGATGCGCTGCGCCTGCTTGCCAGTCCCGCGTTCGACCCCCACCGCGAGGTGCTGGTCGCCGAGTCGGGCCTGCCTGAGCCAGAGGATCCTTTGCAGACGGAGTCGCTGCCCCCGGCAAAGTTCACCAGCTACGCGCCGCGCCGCGTGAGCGTGGAGACGCCCGCGACGACCGTGGCCACCCTGCTGCTGTTCAACGACCGCCATGATCCCCACTGGAATGTGAAGGTGGACGGCAAGCCCGCGGCGCTCTTGCGCGCCAACTACCTCATGCGCGGCGTGGCGCTGCCGGCCAGCCCGAAGGGGCACCAGGTGGAGTTTATCTACAACCCTCCTTCCCATTCGCTGCGCACGAGCATGGCGGCGGGAGTCATCGGGCTTTTGATTGGCGGCGCGGGGATGATCTGCGGCCGCCGCCGGCGCGAGCCCTAGCTGGCATCAAAGCCCACTGGGATCGTCCACGAAGCACCAGGGCACGCGGAATTTCCGGGAGAGGTGCGCGGCCAGCGCCTTCACGCCAAACGTCTCGGTGGCATAGTGCCCCCCGTAAAACACGTTCACTCCCAGCTCCGCCGCCAGCGCATGGGTGTGGTGCGGGCCTTCGCCGGTGATGAAGGTGTCCACGCCCTCTGCGGCGGCCAGGCGCAGGCCGCTGCCCGCGCCGCCAGTCACCACGCCGATGCGGCGGCACACCGCCGGGCCGCCGGCCAGCACCACGGGCGTGGCGCCAGTGGCTTTCGCCAGACGCGCGGCGAGCCGTTCCCGGGAAATGGCCGTGCGGGTTTGCACGCCGATGGCCCGGCCTTTTTCCCGGTAGAAGGGACGCAGCGCGCGCAATCCCAGCGCGGCGGCCAACAGCACGTTGTTGCCCAGCCGTGGGTGCGCATCCAGTGGCAGGTGCGCGCTGTACACGGCCAGGTTGTGGTGGACCAGCGCCCCGATGAGTTCGCGCTGGACACCTGTCCACGGCACCCGCGAAGACCAAAAGAGGCCGTGGTGGACAACCAAGAGGTCGGCCTTCTGCGCTGCGGCAAGGCGCACCGTGGCCAGACTGGCATCCACGGCGGCCGCCAGCCGCGTGACGCGGCCGTCGTTTTCCACCTGGAGACCGTTGTGGGCGCCGTCAAAGTCGGTGAAGAAGGGCACGCGCAGGAGCCGGTCGCAGTGCCGGGTGATTTGAAGAAGCGAGAGTGCTGGCATGGGCGAGAGAGCAGTACCGTCGGGTGCGGGGGGTGGCAAGCGCGATGCGCGGTCAAAAAAACTTGCGGGCGCGAGTTGCAATCCTTGGCCGCACTTTTTATTGTCCGCCCATCCGACCCTGAACTCATGACGCAACCTTCGAGCAACGGCCCGATGACGGCCGAAACGGCGCGCAGCCTTTACAACATCGACCGCTGGGGCGGCGGTTATTTCGACGTGAATGAGGCGGGTGCGGTGGTGGCGCGGCCGCTGCAGGGCGCGGGCGGCACGGTGCCCCTGCCCGAGGTGATTGAAGAGGCCCGGGCGCGCGGGCTGCAGTTTCCGCTGCTCATCCGGTTTCAGGACATCCTGCGCCATCGCGTGGGCGAGCTGGGCCACGCCTTCCGCTCGGCGATTGCGGAGTTTCACTATCAGGGACAGTACCGCGGCGTGTTTCCCATCAAGGTGAACCAGTTGCGCGAGGTGGTGGAGGAGATTCTGGATGCGGGGCGCGCGCAGGGGTTTGGTCTGGAGGTGGGCAGCAAGCCCGAGCTCTTCGCCGGCCTTGCCATGCACAGCGATCCGGACGCGCTCATCGTCTGCAACGGCTACAAGGACGCGAGCTTCATCCGCATGGCGCTCACGGGGGTGAAGCTGGGCAAGAAGGTGATCATGGTGGTGGAGAAGCTGGAGGAGATTTCGCACATCATCCGGGTGTCGCGGCAGATGGGGGTTGAGCCAGTCATCGGCATCCGTGTGCGGCTGCTGAGCAAGAGCGCGGGCAAGTGGGCCGAGAGCGGCGGCGAGAACGCGAAGTTTGGATTGTCCACCGCAGAGATTCTGGCCGCGACGCGCCTGCTCTCCGCCGAGAAGCTCGGACACTGCCTCAAGCTGCTGCACTTTCACATCGGCTCGCAGGTGCCGGACATCCTGACGGTGAAAAAGGCCGTGCAGGAGGCGACGCGCTTTTACGCCAAGCTGCGCAAGATGGGGTTTGGGCTGGAGTACATCGACGTGGGCGGCGGGCTCGGCGTGGACTACGATGGCAGTCGCTCGGCCTACGACAGCTCCACCAACTACACGCTGCAAGAGTACGCCAACGACGTGGTGTATTACATCGCGGACGTGTGCAACAGCGAGGGCGTGTCGCACCCCACGATCATCAGCGAGAGCGGCCGCGCCATTGTGGCCCACCACAGCGTGCTGGTGGTGGAGGCGCTGGGCACCATTGCCAAGCATCGGGAGAACGAGCCCGTGGAATCTGGCGAGAACGACCACGCCCTGGTGCGGGAGCTTTTGGACATCCGCCGCAATCTGCAAAAACTCAACAAGCTCGAGGCGTTCCACGACGCGCTGGAACGCAAGGAGGACGCGCACCAGATGTTCACGCTGGGCGTGCTGGGACTGCCCGACAAGGCCAAGATCGAAACCCTCTACTGGGAGATCAGCCATGAAGTGGTGCAGCATTTCAAGGGGCAGTCGTATGTGCCTGAGGAAATCCGCAAGCTCAAGGACAGCTTGGGCGACCAGTATGTCTGCAACTTTTCGGTGTTCCAATCGCTGCTGGACCACTGGGCGTTGGGGCAGCTTTTTCCCATCATGCCGCTCACGCGCCTCAACGAGCGGCCCACACGCGAGGGCACGCTCGTGGACATCACCTGCGATTCGGACGGGCAGATCAACAAGTTCGTGGACCTGCACGACGTGCGCGACACGCTCCCCTTGCATCCCTTGCGCAGCCACGGCGAGGGCACCGAGCCTTACTACCTTGGGTTCTTCCTCGTGGGCGCCTATCAGGACATCATGGGCGACCTGCACAATCTCTTTGGCCGCGTCAACGAGGTGCACGTCTTTCTGGATCCCGACGAGCCCTCCGGCCATTACATCGAGGAGGTCATCGCCGGCAACACCGTCATCCAGTCGCTGGGCGCGGTGCAATACGACGCCAACGAGCTCAAGCGCCAGATGAAGGCGCAGTTTGATGCGGCCATCCGGGGCGACCGGCTCAAGCCCTCGGAGGCGATGCGGCTCCTGGACGACTACGAACGCGGACTGGGCGAGTACACGTACCTGACGTTGTGAGCGCAAGCCCGCCCGCCCCCCAGATGGCGCCCGCGCCCCTCCAGCTGCGCCCGCTGTGGCTGGGGCTGACCCAGATGCTCTGGGCGCTGCCGCTGGGCCTTTTGGTCTGCGCGCCCGGCGTGGTGATGGATTGGTTTCACCTGCTCATCATCGTGGTGGTGCAGGGCAAGCTGCCCCGGTTCATGTGGATGGTGGACCTGTTGCCCACCGTGGCCGTCTGGGCGATCTTCGCCCGCGCCTATCATCACCTCGAGTGTTACGAAAAGACCGGCCGCGCGCCGCTGGAGGGCACCCTGTTCTACGGCCGGATACTCCTCATCTTTTGTGCGGGCACGGCGCCCTTCCTAATGTGGCACTTCTGGGTGGAACACGAGGCGGTCTTCCGAGTGGGCGCGCTGCTCTTCGCTGTGTCCTCGTTTCTTTTCATCATGCATCTGAACACGCTGCTGCGGCTGATCGCCGAGGAACTTCCTGATCCCGTGCTGCAGGGCGACACTCGGCTCTTCGCCAGGATCAACACCGCGCTCATGGCCGTGGTGCTGAACATCCTCTCGGCCTATCTGGTGTGCGTGGCGCTGGAGTCGCGCGACCCCATCTTCCGCCGTGTCATGGAAAACATCTCGCTGCAGGGACAGTGGCTCTTGGTGCTGCTGGTGCTGCCTGCGGTCTCCAGCACGGGCATCATGATCTGGAAAACGCGGCGCACGGTGCTGCTCCTGCTTTTCCCCGAGCCACCCGCACCGACGCCTCCTCCAGAGTCGGCGCCTCCCCTGGCACCGTGAGAGGCCAAGGTCAGACCAGCCGGTACCAGTTGTCGCGCTGACGCGGCTCGTAACCCAGATCGCCGATGAGCCGCTGCATGTCGGCCACGCCCATGCGGAAGGTGGTGCCGGCCGCACTCACGACGTTCTCCTCAATCATGATGCTGCCCAGGTCATTGGCGCCGTACTCAAGCGCCACCTGCCCGATGTCCGGCCCCTGGGTCACCCACGAGCTCTGGATGCTGGGCACGTTGTCCAGATAGATTCGCGAAAGTGCCTGCATGCGCAGGTATTCGTGCGCGCCGACCGTGGGAGCCTTGAGCACCGCGTGTTCGGGCTGGAAGGTCCACGCGATGAACGCCGTGAAGGCGCCCCCGCGACAGGCTCCCGTTTCCAGCGCGCGGGCGTAGGCTTGCGCGCGCCCCGCGGGCCCATCACCTCCCAGCCCCAGCCGGGAGAGCGACACATCCTGCTGCGCGCGCACCACCTCCAGATGCTCCACGCGCTCCTCAATCGTCTCCACGTGCCCAAACATCATCGTGGCGGTGCTGGCCAAGCCCATGCGATGGGCGGTGTCCATCACGCCCATCCAGTCGGCCGTGTTGGCCTTGAGTGGCGCGATGCGCTGGCGCACGCGGTCCACGAGAATCTCGCCGCCGCCTCCGGGAAGGCTGCCCAGCCCAGCGGCCATGAAGTCGCGCAGCACGTCCTCGACGGGCTCGTTGAAGAACCCGGAGAACGCCACCAATTCACTGGGGCTAAACCCGTGGATGTTCACCTGCGGCCAGCGCGTGCGGATGTGGCCGAGCAAGTCCAGATACCATTGCTTGGTCAGCTTGGGGTGATGCCCGCCCTGCATGAGAATCTGCGTGCCGCCCAGCGCGACCGTCTCGGCAATCTTCTGGTCCATCTGCTCCAGGGTGATCACGTAGCTGTCGGCGTCGCGTTCGGTGCGATAGAACGCGCAGAACTTGCAGTACACGTTGCAGACATTCGTGTAGTTCACGTTGCGATCGACGATGTAGGTGACGATGTCGTTGCCGCGCCCGCCATGCGAGGGTTCGCGCAGCAGCTTTCGGCGCCGGTCGGCCAGCGCGCCCAGCGCCGGAAGTGGCAACCGGTAGAGTCGCAGCGCCTCCTCGCGGTCAATGCGTCCGCCCTCCCAGACCTTTTGGGAGAGCGCGTCTTGTGAGGGCGTGCGGATCACGGAGCCCATCCTATCCGTTGGGGCGCGGCGCGCGGCAAAAAAAAAGTTTCCCTGATCCCCTCGCGCGGTTACTCTCTGCATTCCGAGACGGGAGACGACATGACGATGACTGACCTTTTGCTCCGCGGGAGTGCGTGGGCCTGCGCGCTGGGCCTGCTCTTTGGCGTGGGCGCGCGCGCGCAGGACAAGGACAGCCTCAAGCCTTTCCTCATCGTCTTTGGCGAGCCGCTCAAGCCCGTTTGGAATCAGCCGCGGACGGCCGTGGCCCAGGCGCAGATCGAGCTGGGGCGCCTGCTCTATTTTGAAAAGCGGCTCAGCCGCGACGACTCCATCTCGTGCAACTCCTGCCATGACACCAAGCGCTTTGGCGTGGACGGCAAGGCCTTCTCCGTCGGCTTTGACAAGCACCTGACGGGGCGCAATTCGCCGACCAGCTTCAATGCCTTCATGCACATCGCACAGTTTTGGGATGGGCGCGCGCCCACCGTGGAGGAGCAGGCCAAGGGCCCCATTCTGGCGGGCGGCGAGATGGCGATGCCCTCGGGCGACGGGGTGGTTGCCAAGCTAGGGAAAATCAAGGGCTATCCGGAGAAGTTCAAGGAGGCGTTTCCCGACAGCGATCCGGCGCTCACTTACGATCATGTGGGCAAGGCCATCGGCGCGTACGAACGGCTCTTCGTGACACCGGGCCGCTTTGACAAGCTGCTGGGCGGCGATGCCAAGGCGCTCAACGAGCAGGAAATCCGCGGGCTCAAGCTCTTCACCACGACCGGCTGCACCACCTGCCACAACGGCCCGCTCGTGGGCGGCAACGTCTATCAGAAGGTGGGGCTGGTGAAGCCCTGGCCCAATCAGAAGGACCAGGGGCGTTTTGGTATTACGAAGGTCGAGGCCGACCGGATGTTCTTCAAGGTGCCCTCGCTGCGCAACATTGAGAAGACCGCGCCGTACTTTCACGACGCCACCGGTACGACGCTGGAGATGTCCATCGCCACGATGGCGCGTCACCAGCTCAACAAGGAACTTCCCCAGGAGGAAATCGCGGCGCTGGCGGCGTTCCTCAAGAGCCTGACGGGCGAGCTGCCCGACAGCGTCACCGACGCGCCCAAGTCGTTTCCCGGAAAGTAACCTTCTCCACCGCCGGCCCGCTCAGGGCTTGGGCGGATTTTCAAAACAGTACAGTGCTGCGTCCGAGCGCAGGAAGAGCTGGCGCCCCACGACGGCGGGCGTGGCGTTGCACTGGCTTGCGTCGGATGCAAGCCGGTTGTGCGCCACGAGCTTGAACTGCGGTGCGGCCGCGAAGACAAACATCCCGTTGCGGCGGCTCACCGCGTACACGTTCCCGCCGGCCAGCACGGCGGACGCATAGAAGGGCTTGCCGCCTCGGCCGGTGGCGCTCGCGCCCTCGAGCCGCTCGCGAAAGACCGGTTCACCGGTGCGGGCATCCAGACACAGCGCGTAGCCGTTGTCGGTGGCGCAGTAGAGGCGGCCTTCGTGCAGCACGGGGGTGGGCACATAGGTGCTGGTGGTGCCGGTCCATTGCACGTGGGTTGCGCTCACATCGCCCTTGCCGCCGAGCTTGACGGCGATCGCGCGTGTGCCGGGAAACCCGCCGAACGTGAACGCCACGCCGGCACCCGGCACGACACTGGGGGACACATTGCCCGGCAGCCCTGTCTGGGCGTGCCAGCGCAGCTTGCCTGTGTCTGGATTAATCGCCCACAATTCATCGGGCATGGACACGAGTAGCTCCGCGCGCCCCTCATGCGTGAGGAGTGTCGGCGTGCCGAACACGTATCCCAAGGCGTCGCCTGCGGCCTTCCACTTTTGTTGTCCGGTTTTCTTGTCCAGCGCGTACAGCGCATGGCTCTCTTCGGAGGCGCAGAAAATCACGGTGTCCTTGTACACGACCGGGCTGGCGGCCGAGCCCCAGTTCTTCGCGTTGGATTCGTCGCCCAGTGGGACATTCCACAACGGCTTGCCGTCCATGTCGAACGCGTGCGCGCCGCCCCTGCCAAAGTACACGTACACGCGCTCGCCATCGCTGGCAGGAGTGTGGCTGGCATAGCCGTGATCTTGAATGAATCCACCGTAGGTGTCGGGACGGGCCTCGCCAGCCACGGCCTTGCTCCAAAGCACCTCGCCTTTGGTGCGGTGGATGCAGACTAGATGCCGCTCCAGCTTCCCGCCGCCGGTGCCCGGCCCGGTCCAGCAGGTGACAAACACCTTGTCGCCGACGACGATGGGGCTGGACGTGCCCGGCCCGGGCAACGCGCGTTTCCACTTTAGATTGTCAGTATCACTCCACGTGACGGGCGGCTCGGCGTCCGCCGCAATCCCCGCGCCATTAGGGCCGCGAAATTGCAGCCAGTCCGCGCGGACATCCATCCAGAGGCCGGCGGCGAGCGCGGCTAGACAGGTTCGTAACAGGATTGGGTTCATGGTGTGCAGGCAGACCAGACGCGAGCACGGCGGGGGCCGTTACACTTGGGGGCGATTCAAAGGGGGGTTTCGTGTTGACGGAAGGGGCGCACGCCTTCTTGTTATGGGGCGCCACCATGAATCGTTGCCATCCACTTCTCGTGCTGACTGGGCTCATGGCCCTTTGTCCCGCGGCCTGGCCCGCGGCCGCCGCGCCCAAGGTCATCTACAATTCGCAGAATGCCACGCAGAAGCTGCTCACGCCTCAAGAGGCATTGAAGGGTGTGTCGCTGCCGCCGGGTTTTAGCATCCAACTCTGCGCAGCGGAGCCGGACGTGCAGCAGCCCATCGGCATGGGGCAGGATGCACGCGGCCGCCTGTGGGTGGCGGAGTGCTACACGTACGCCGAGCGTCCGCAGAATTTCGACACGACGCTCAAGGATCGCATCGTGGTGCTGGAGGATGCAGATGGCGACGGCTCTTTCGAGCGGCGAAAGGTGTTCTGGGAAGAGGCCCATCACCTCACCAGTGTGCTTCCCGGCTTTGGCGGCGTGTGGGCGCTCTGTGCCCCGGATCTGCTCTTCCTTCCCGACCGCGATGGGGATGACCGGCCCGATGGCCCGCCGGAGGTGGTGTTAAACGGTTTTGACAACGACAAGGTGCGTCACAACATCGTCAACGGACTCAAGTGGGGCCCCGACGGCTGGCTCTATGGCCGGCATGGCATCACCACGACATCCCTTGTCGGCAAGCCCGGTGCGGCCAAGGAAGCGCGCACGCCCATCAACTGCGGCATCTGGCGCTATCACCCGGTTCGCAAAATCTTTGAGGTGGTGGCGCGCGGCACCACCAATCCTTGGGGTCACGACTGGGACGAGCACGGCCAGCTCTTTTTCATCAACACCGTCATCGGCCACCTTTGGCATGTCGTGCCCGGGGCGCGCTACAAACGGATGTTCGGCGAACACCTCGAGCCCAACCTCTACGAGCTCATGGACCAGACGGCGGATCACTTCCACTGGGACACAGGCCACAAGTGGAATGAGGCGCGCAATCAGGAGGGCACCACCGATACCGCCGGCGGCGGCCACGCGCACTGTGGCATGATGATTTATCTGGGCGACAACTGGCCGGCGGCTTATCGCGGCGGCGTCTTCACCATCAACCTTCTTGGCAGGCGTCTCAACCAGGACACGCTCTCCCGTCGCGGCGCGGGGTATGTCGCGAAGCACGCGCCCGATTTCGCGCGGGTCAAAGACGCCTGGTTCCGCGGCATCGAGCTGGACTACGGCCCCGATGGCGGCGTGTACGTGCTCGACTGGTCCGACATCGGGGAGTGCCATGAGAATGACGGCGTCCATCGGACGAGTGGGCGCATCTACAAAATCCGCCACGGACGCACCATGAAGGCTCCCGTGGCCAATCTCGCCGCGCTGTCCTTGCCCCAGTTGGTGGCGCTGCATACGCATCCCAACGAATGGCAGGTGCGCCAGTCGCGCCTGCTGCTTCAGGAACGCGCGGCGGCCGGCGTGGAAATGACGGCAGCGCGCGCCCAGCTTCGGAAGCACTTCGACGCCGGAGATTCTGTGCCGCGCCAACTGCGCGCGTTGTGGGCCTTGCATGCGGTGGGCGGTGCCGACGAGCTCTGGCTGCGTCGCCTGCTTTCACATTCCAGCGAGCACGTGCGGGTTTGGGCGGTGAAGCTCCTGCAGGACGGGGCTGCCCCATCGGCCGAAACGCTGGCCGCGTTTGTCCGCCGCGCAGAAACCGAGCCCTCGGGTCTGGTGCTGCTTTTCCTCACCTCCACGCTGCAGCAGCTCTCCCCCGCGCAGCGCTGGCCGCTGGCCACGGCCATCGCGCAGCGCAAGGAATTTGCCGACGATGCGATGCTGCCGCTCCTGCTGTGGTACGGACTGGAGCCGGCCGTGGCGCAGGATCGCGCGCGGGCGCTTAAATTTGTGGCGGCCTGCCAGATTCCCAAAGTGCGGCAATTTGTGACCCGCAGGCTGGCCGCCGAACCCGCCGCCAGCGGCGGCGGAAAGTAGGGGCTACCGCGCCATCAGGAACGCCAGCAGGTCATTTAATTGCTGCGGCGAAGTGGCCGTGCCAAAGTTGTCGGGCATGAGCGAGCGTGTTGTCGGCGTTTGGGACACGATGTCGGCTTGTGCAATCGTCACCTCCTTGCCAGTGCCGTCGGCAAAGATGAGCGTCTGTCCCGCTTCCCGCCGCGGCAAGAGGCTCAAGAGTTGCCCGTCCTTGAGCTTCACGTTTTTGTAGCGGAAGGCGACGTCCACATTCCGGTGGGGATCGAGGATGTCCTCAAGCACACGCTCGGCGCCGCGCGCGGCCAAGCCGTCCAACTGGGGCCCCACGAGCTGGCCCACGCCGCCCTTCTGGTGACATGCCGCGCAGGCCAGTTGAAAGAGCTCGCGACCGCGATCCACCGAGCCCGGGCGCGCGCGCCACGAGTCCAGCCTCTGGGCGATGAGTTTCTGGATCGCCTCATCGGCGGGCGGCAGCCCCTGCGTGAGTGCCGCCGCGCGCCCTTTAAGCCCTTCGGGGAGGCGATCCTTCACGGCCGTGTCCTGCAGCAGCACAGCCGGGGCTTTGCCCGATTGCACGGCCGCCAGCAAGAGCGCTGCACCGGCTGGATCGCCCGAGAGCGCACGGGCAAAGGGCGGCTGCATTCTTGCCGAGGCACCGGCCAGCGCGTCGGCCAGCGCCGCGCGAAGTTCCGGAAGGCGTGCCGCCTGTTGTGCCGCGCGTTCCCGTAGCACCGCCGGTTCATCTGCGTTGCGCAGCAGATCGCCGAGTAAGCGCTGCTGCCCGGAGACCAATCCCAACGCCGCGAGGGCGTCCATCGCGGCCGCACGCGCCGCTGCGTCGGCCTCGCGTCGCGACATGAGGCTGGCGAGAGGCTTCTCCATCTGAGCCAAGCGCAGGTCGCGCGCAAGCTCGGCGCCGGCAACCTGCCGCTGCGCAAGTTGCGTGGGGCTGGTCAAAACAAGCTGGGGCGGCAACGGGTTAAATCTCCCGAATGCCAGCCAGGCAAATCCGGAGCCGGTGTCGCCGTCAACGGCCTCGAAGTAGGCGCTCTTGCCGGCGTGCGCGGCGAGGTTCCAAGTCACTTTCTGTGCGACGTCGCTGCGAGGTGGCACCGCTTCCGCAAGCGTCTCGCCGGTCGTCGCATGGCGCAGCCGCACCGCATTCTTTTTCTGGGCTGCCTGGCCGGGAACCCCGTCGTGGCCACAGAGGTAAAAGGTGAGCTGTTTTGGAAGCTCGAAGGGCGCCGAACGCAGCGAACCGGTGAGCGTTTCGCCGAGTGGAAAGCTGGACATCAACTGGGCCTTCTGGCCATCCGCACAGGCGCGTTCCTGAAAGGCCCACGGGCTGCGTGCGTCCGTCGCTCCCGACAGCGGCTTGTTCTCCCACGCGGCGTCTCCCGTCCCGGTCGCCAGCAGACGCCCTGCCAGCGCAGCGCCCCATGCGGATGCCTCGGGGGGCAGTACCGCGCCTCGTTGTGCGGCGCCTTCCTGCATGGCCTTGAGGAGCGCGGCCTGCTGGTCGAGGTCGGTGGCGAATCGGGCGCGGGCCAGCGCAGTCACCTCCGCCAGTTTGTCTTGCGGCGCGTGTCGCGCGATGTGGCGCACATGGGCCGCGACGGATTCCGCAGGGGCCTGCGCGATGCGGCTTAAGAGGAACGCGGCCGCGCCGGGGGATGGAACGGTGGCAGCGACATCGGCGATGACACGGGCATCAGCGGGACGAAGCGGTGCATTGCCGTATCGGTCGAAGGCGCCGGGCGCGCGGAATTGTTCGCGCAGCGCGTGGCGCAGCACATAGACGAGATGCGCATCGGCCGCGGGCGCGGCGGGCAGCGCGAGAAGCAGCGGCTCCACGTGCCCGGCGGCTGGATGCAACGCGAGCGCTTCGGCGGCGGCACGCTGCACGAAGGGATCCTTGTCCGCCAGCGCCTTTAGAACTGCATCCGTGGAGGCGGGTTTCCACGCGGCGGATTCGCCGAGGATGCGCAGGGCATGGACGCGCACCACGCGGTCGCGGTCATCCGCAGCCTTGTGCAGCGTTTCTGCATCGAGCGCGCCGCGCCGGTGCAGCACCCACAGGGCGCCGGTCATGAGTCCGGGGCGGGCGTCGCCCTGCCTGAAATGCCACTGGCCGCTCGCGGCGCCCTTCAAGATGTCGAGCGTGCGCTTGTCGGCGCGCAGTTCGAGTTCGCCCATCGCCAGCGACTGGCGGGTGGGGTTGCCGGACATCAACTCTCCCACGAGATCACCAGGCTTTGCGGCAGTGAGGTTGAAAGGCACGGGCTTGGCGAGCTGGTCCTTGAGGTGCACCACGCGCCAGAGGCGGCCGCGTTCGCGGTCGCGTGCGGGATGGGTGAGCGGCACCTCGTAGTGGCCGATGATGCGGTTGTAAAAATCGGCGATGTAGAGGGCGCCATCGGGGCCCCATTGCAAGTCCACGGGGCGGAACCAAGGATCGGTGCTGGATAGAAAATCAGGCAGCTCCTTTCCTTTCGGCGACGAGCCGGTGAAGGTGATCTGGTCGCGGTTGATGCGGCTCGTCATCACATTGCCCACAAGCATCTGGTCGCGGTATTCCGCCGGCCACGCAGGATCGCTTAAGTACACGATGCCGCAGAGGGCGGTGGAGCCGTGGCTGTGCTGAATGACCGTGGGCGCGAAGCCCAGTCCGTCGTGCGGCTTGCCGAAGCTCGGGTAGTAGCCGCCGCGCAGAAGCTGGTAGATGGGCGAGCTGTGGCAGTCGGCGGTGTAAAAATTCCCCAGCGGATCGACGCACATGCCGAAGGGATTGACCTGTCCCCAGGTGAACTGCTCCACGCGCGATCCGTCGGCTCGGAACCGGTAGGTGTTGCCCGAGTTGAGCGTGATGCCGGAGCCATCGCGCGCCTTGAACGTGGACGTGTTGTTAAAGCCGTGCGTCGCGTAAATCCACCCGTCGGCTCCGCGGCGGAAACTGGCCTGGTTGCCGTGCGTGTCGCGCTCCCAGCCCAGCGGCCCAAACAACACCTCGCGTTTGTCGGCCCTGCCGTCGCCGTCGGTGTCCTCCATCCGCCAGATGTTGGGGATGCTCCAGAGGATGCAGCCCCATCGCGGAGGCTGGCCGGGCTTGTCATAAATCGGAAAGGGATGAAGGCCGATGGGGATGTTGAGGCCGTCGGCGAAAATCTCCATCTTGCGCGCGCGGCCGTCGGGGCCAAAGTCGGAGAAGATGCGCACGCTGTCGCGGGCTGGCTCGCCCGGCTTGGCGGGGAAGGGATACTCACGGGACTCGGTGATCCACAGCCGCCCCGCCGAGTCAAAGGCCATGTTCATGGGCTTGCGCAAATCCGGCTCGGCGGCGACGAGCTGGATTTCAAAACCCGATGGCAGCTTGAATGTCTTTTGCTGCCCGGCGGCGGGAAGCGGTTCGGTGGCGCGCACGCCCGCGGCGAAGGGATCCTCCGCCGCCCACGAGTGGAGGGTGCTGGCGACAAGCCAAATCAGGATGAGAAGCCGGTGCATACGCCCCCTAGCGTGCCGTGCTATCCCGGGGCTGCCAAGCGGGGACTGCGGGCTTTTGGGTTGTGCGGGGCAGCTCATGCCGGCATCGTGAGCCCGATGCACCACCGCGACCTCAACCATGTGGCGCTGCACGTGGCCGACGTGGAAGCCAGCTGCCGGTTTTACGAGCGGGTGCTGTGCCTGCGGCCCATGCCGCGCCCGGCGTTCACGTTTCCCGGCGCGTGGTTCAGGCTGGGCAGCACGCAGGAGTTGCACCTCATCGGAGGCCGCGCGCACGACGTCCACTCGGGCAATCGCGGCAATCACTACGCGCTGCTGATTGATGACATGGACGCCTGGGAGGCGCACCTGCGCGGGGTGGGCGTGGAGTTTCTGCCACGACGCCTGCGGCCCGACGGCGCGCTGCAGATTTACGTCAAGGATCCCGACGGCCACACCATCGAGCTCTGCACCGCGCCGGTGCCTCCGGCGCCGTGATCAAGGCCGCTGCCAGCGCTGCCAGGCCAGACCGGGCTTCTCCACACGAAAGCGCACCAACCGGCGGTGCTGCACCTCGGTGACGTACACCGTGCGCCCGTCGGGGCCGCCGAAGCAGAGATTGCTCGGGCTGGTGCCGAGCACGTCGATCTCCCGCAGCACCTCGCCCTTGGGCGAGAGCACGGCGACGGTTCCCTTGCCATAGCGGGTGATGTAGAGATTGCCATCCACGTCACAACGCATGCCATCAAAGCCGTGGTCGGGGAATTGCTTGAGCAGCCGCTTGTTGCCCAGCGCGCCGCCGGCCCCAATGTCAAACACCCACACGTTGCGCTGCACGCTTTCGTTGACGTAGAGCGCGCGCCCATCGGGGCTGACCTCGATGCCATTGGCCGTCCCCATGCCCTCGGCCACGCGCGTCACCTTGCCTGCCGCGCTCACGTGCCAGATCTGGCCGGCGTTCTTATTCCAGTCCGGGTCGCTGGCATAGAGTGATCCATCGGGCGCGATGGCCAGATCATTGGGCTGATTCATCTGAGGCTCATGCGCGAAGACCTCGATCGCCTTCGTCTTGGGATCCACGCGCAGCACGTTGTGCCCCACGTAGTCGGCGACATACATGCGCCCCTCCCGGTCGAACACGATGCCGTTCCCAGTGCTCTTTCCGGGCAGGGTGACAAACACCTCCGACTTCCCCTGCGGCGTCGTGCGCCCGATGGTCTGCTGTCGGCCAAAGTTGACGGCGTAGATGTTGCCCGACTTGTCGCAGGCGGGGCCTTCGATGCCCGCGGTGAACTCGTTGGTTTGAGTGTGCGCGGTTGGCTTGTACAGGGCTTCGGCAGTGGGACAGCAGCAACCTACAGAGATGAGGCCAAAGGCTGCCGCCAGGCAGTGGAGTGACTTGAGCATAGACGCATCATCGGCAGGCGCGCCGCTCGCTGGCAACTGCAAAGCGCGCGGAGAGCGTCAGGCAGCGGGCTGGAAGTCCGTGAAGAGTTTCGTCTCCGTCGCCGCGCGCAGCTCAAGCAAATGCGCCAGCGGAGTGCGCGCCGTGCCATCCAGCGAGCCTCGCAGGGCCGCCTCTTTGCCTTGGCCGGAAACCAGCACCCACACGCGCCTCGCGACCGCAAGCGTGGGAAAGCCAAGCGTGACGCGCCGGGGTGGAGGCTTTGAGGCTGTGACGGCGCGATAGACGGACGACGAGACGAGTGCTTCGGCGTCCTCCGGAAAGAGCGACGCAATATGCCCGTCCTCGCCCATCCCCAGAAAAACCAAATCCAGTACCGGCATCGCGGGTGCCCGTGTTCGCGTGATGTCGCGCAGCGCGGCCTCGGCTTGGGCCACCATTCGATCGGCGTCCCACTCCGTGCGCACCCGGTGAATCTGAGCGGCGGGGATTTCCAGTGGATTCAAGAGGCCTTCATCGGCCAGCCTGAAATTGCTCTCGGGATCGTCAGGCGGCACGATGCGTTCATCCCCCCAAAAAAAATGGACGTCATCGAGGGGCACCGGAGCCGCGCGCTGCGCATGGACGAATGCTTGATAGAGCGCCTTGGGGATGCGCCCGCCCGAGAGCGCGATGGCAAAGGGCTGATGGGCGGGGTGCGTGGAGAGTGCCGCTTGCCAACTGGCGGCCGCGGCCTGCGCCAACGCGGCGGCGCCGGGCGCGGTGTGCAGGGTGACGGGGGCGTTCAAGGAAGCGGCTGGGGATTGTGCCACTCGTGGCCCAGGGGTGCCAGCAGGTCGTCGGCAGCCACCGGCCCCCAAGTGCCGGCGGCGTAGAATTCGCGGTTGGAGAGCGCGGCACCGCCCCAGCCGGCGCGGATGGAATCGACAATCCGCCACGCGGCCTCCACCTCATCGCGCCGGATGAAGAGCGTGGCGTCGCCGGCCATGGCCTCCAGCAGCAGGCGTTCATAGGCTTCGGGCGTGTAGGCGCCAAATTCGGAGTCGTAATCAAAGTGCATGCGCACGGGCCGCAGCTTTGGGCTGTTGCCGGGCACCTTGCCGTTGAAGTGCAGCGAGATGCCCTCGTCGGGCTGGAGGCGAAGCGTGAGCGCGTTGGATTGCAGTGCGCTCTCCGGTGTCGCCTGCGCGGCAAAGAGGACGTTGGGCGTGGGGCGGAATTGCACGCGCACCTCGCTGGCGCGCACGGGCAGGTTTTTGCCGGTGCGAAGGTAGAAGGGCACGCCGCTCCAGCGCCAGTTGTCGATGAAGAGCTTGAGAGCGACGAAGGTCTCGACGTGGGAATCGGACGACACCTTCTCCTCCTGCCGGTAGCCCTTCCTGGGTTCTCCGCCGTGGCTGCCGGCGAAGTACTGGCCGCGGACGGCCTGCCGCCGCACCGATTCAGCCGTGAGCGGTGTGATGGATTGCAAGAGTTTCACCTTTTCGCTGCGGATGGACTCGGCGTGCAGGGACACCGGCGGCTCCATGGCGATGAGGGAGAGAACCTGGAGCAGGTGATTCTGCACCATGTCGCGCAGCGCGCCGGCCTCCTCATAGTAGCCACCGCGCCCGCCCACGCCGATCTCCTCGCTCACGGTGATCTGCACGTGCTCCACGCTCTCGCGGTTCCAAAGTCTTTCAAAGATGGAGTTGGAGAAACGGAACATCATGATGTTCTGCACCGTTTCCTTTCCCAGATAATGATCGATGCGAAACACCTGCCGCTCGCGGATGTGCTGGGTGAGCTGGTTGTTGAGCGCGTGCGCCGAGGCTTCGTCGTGGCCGAAGGGCTTTTCCACCACCACACGCTGCCACAGGGCGTCGCCATCCTCCTTGCGCTGCAACAGGCCCACCGCGTGCAACCGGTCGGCCACGGCGCCAAAGTGGCTGGGCGATGTCGCCATGTAAAACACGAGGTTGTGCTGGAGAGCCGCGTCGTCCGGGGCGTTGATACGCGCCGCCAGTGACTGATAAGCTGCCCCGTCCGCCAGGTCGCCGCAGTGGTAGTAGAGGTTTTCGGCAAAGGATGCCCAGCGCGCGTCGTCCACCGGCTGGGTTCGGGAGAATCTGGCAAGGGCTTCGCGAAGCTCGGCGCGCCAACCCGCGTCCGACTTCTCCCGGCGGGCAAAACCAAACACGCGAAAGCGCGCCGGCATCTGGCCTTCCAGAAAGAGCTGGTGCAACGCGGGGATGAGCTTGCGAGAGGTGAGGTCGCCGCTGGCACCAAAGATGACCAACGTGCAGGATTGGACTGCCTTGTGACTCGAGCCCAAACTGGGCGCTGAAACCGCGCCGCTGAGGGTAGGTGCTAGACTCATGTGTACGCGCAGGTTGCGCCAACCCCCTGCGGGGGGCAATGAATGATTGCCGTGCGCGCCGGGCACCTGCGGTGCGGCGATAGGGGTGCTGCGCGCCAGCAATAATTATCTGTACCCAGGAAAAAGGGTGCTGCGGAGGGCAATATTGCTGGTGCAATCCCCCGCAGGGGTCTGATCGCGGACGATCCAAGCATGATCACGCGTCAACATGGTCTGATCACGGACGGAACAGCCATTATCGCCTCCGTCGCAGCCGGGATCACGGACGGAACAGCCATTATTGCCTCCGGCGCAGCCGGGATCACGGACGATCCAAGCATGATCACGCGTCAACATGGTCTGATCACGGACGGAACAGCCATTATCGCCTCCGGCGCAGCCGGGATCACGGACGGAACAGCCATTATCGCCTCCGGCGCAGCCGGGATCACGGACGATCAAGGGGTTTGCGCCCTCCGGTGAAGCCCCCCTTATTGCCGGGGGTGCAACCCCCACGCGTTGGTGTGGATTTTCACGCACATCCGTGTCGAGGTAACGGATAGTTGCACCCCATGAAGTAGGGCTTTGCCCCGTATTGCCGTGCGCAGCCGGGGACAATTTGCTTGGCACCACACCTGCTTGAGTGTTTAATGGCATGGTCATGGTGATGGGGCATAAACCGGCGGCCCCTGCGGGGGGCCATGATGCCGTCCGCAGGACCGGGTTCACGCTCATCGAGCTTCTGGTGGTGGTGGCCATTATTGGCATCCTTGCGTCCATCTTGCTTCCCAGTCTGGGCAGGACTCGCCTCAAGGCGCAAACCGTCAAGTGCGCCAGCAACCTCAAGCAGCTGAGCCATTGCATGGGCCAGTACATGGCGGAGAACAAACGCCACCCGATGTACAACGACGGCCCATGGGACAAGACGTTTTGGTATCACAAGATGCTGCCTTACATGGCCAACGTCACCGACTGCATGCAATGTCCCACGTGCAAGCCCTCGTCGGGTGGTTGGCGCGGACATTACAAACGCAACTGGATTGCCTGGAACAGTGTCTCCACCGTCAATGGCGGCGGGCAAATCCAGGGAAGCTACGGCTTCAACGGCTGGAACCACCCCGAAGGCGGAGCCTTTGAATGGCGAATCCAGGATCCGAGCGATGGCACGCCTTCGTTGCATCCGCTCTTTGCCGACAGCAACTGGGTGGATTCGTGGCCGCAGGAGTCCGATCCGGCACCCGCCACGCTTGAAGGCTACGAGACCAATACCAGCATGGCCCGGCATGTGGTTGCTCGGCACGGCACTTACGGGCCGCTGGCCACCATCAACGTCGTCTTCAATGATGGCCATGCCGATCAGGTTCTTCTCACCAAGCTGTGGAGTCTGCACTGGCATAAGAACTGGCAAACCCCTGCAACGCCGCCGGCTCTACCCCTGCAGTAGTCCATTTCCAAACTGATAACCCTTTCGCAATGAGTTCACTTCTGAGGCATGGCGTGGTGCTCATTGGGGTGTTTCTTTGTGTCTTCCTCCACACGGGCTGCGAAAAGTTCAGCCCCAAAGGCGACCCTGAACCCCCACAGGGAGCCATGCCGACCAACGAGAATCCCACGGAGGACTTCAAGCCGCGCCCTTGAGCACAGGCAACAAAAAGTGCAGGCACATGGCCTGCACTGCGGTTCTTAAATGATCAGGATTAGCCCCGAGGTATCGCCTGCCTTGGTGGCTGGACGTTATTGGGCTGAACCTTTTTCGGCTCGGTTTTCTTGGGCTGGATGTTGATGGTGGCCGCCTCGTCCTTTCCATCCGATCCTTTCTTTGCCCGACCTCCCACCTGTTGTCCTGGCTGAATGTCCTCGAGCTTGATGGCCTTGCCATCGTTCTGCAGCTTGGTGGTGTCGGTGACCAGGAACACCCGGTCGGGTTTCCCTTTCGCGCCCGGAAGCGTGATGGTTTTCTTCGCGACATCCACCGCCTTCACCACGCCGTTGAATGGAAAATACCCGGAAGTTTCCTTCGTGGCTTTCTTCGGGGGTTGCTCGCCTGGTTTTTTATCGTCCGCTTGAGTGGTGACCACGAGCGACGCGGCCAAGGCACTCGCAAGCGCGATGGAGCGAATCGTGCGAATGGCTATGGGAATAGTTTTCATGTGTTCCTTTGGCTGGGTTATGGCGAAAGTAGCACAGGTGCCGATTGACGCAAGCGGAATTTAAGTGAGTTTTAAGAGGGAGTGGCCCATGCCATTGCTTGAAATAGGTGTGACCCAGCGTCTCATCCCACCGTCTAACCCGTTGACATTGGTCGTACGCGACCCCATAGTTGTGACGATGCGCATAAGATTTCCCCAGGTTTGGAGGTTGCTGCTTCCACTCATCGCATTGGTGGCGATGGACTTGAGCACTCCCGCGCTTCGTGCGCAGTTGGGGCTGGGCAGTCTCATGGGCGGCATGGGAATCGCAAGTGGGCTGCAGGGCATGGGAGGCGGCGGCATGCTTGGCAATGCCATGGGCCGAGTGAATGGCATGATGAATAATCTTGGTAGCATGGGTGGGATGATGGGCGGTGGAATGGGTGGAATGAACGGCATGGGTGGAATGAACGGCATGGGTGGAATGGGCGGCGGCATGGGAGGAATGGGCGGCGGCATGGGAGGAATGGGCGGCGGCATGGGAGGAATGGGAGGAATGGGAGGCATGAACGGGATGGGAGGCATGAACGGGATGGGAGGCATGAACGGGATGGGTGGTATGGGAGGAATGGGAGGAATGGGAATGGGAGGCATGAACGGCATGGGAGGAATGGGCGGCATGGGAGGCATGGGTGGAATGAATGGGATGGGTGGTATGGGCGGCATGGGAATGGGCGGCATGGGCGGCATGGGAATGGGCGGCATGGGCGGCATGGGAATGGGAGGAATGGGCGGCATGGGAATGGGAGGAATGGGCGGCATGGGAATGGGCGGCATGGGAATGGGCGGCATGGGAATGGGCGGCATGGGAATGGGCGG
>SYLI01000061.1 GCA_005809105.1 Verrucomicrobiales bacterium
ACGAGATCCACCGGCACGAGCGGCTCGATGATCTTCGGGTTCTTGCCGAGCTTGGCCACGGCGGTGCGCATGGCCGCGAGGTCGACGAGCAGTGGCACGCCGGTGAAATCCTGCAACACGATGCGCGCGACGACGAAGGGAATTTCAGCGGTGCGCGACTCGGTCGGTTTCCAGTTCGCCAGTTCCTTCACGTTCGCCTCATGCACCTTCTTGCCGTCGCAGTTGCGCAGCACCGATTCGAGCACAATCCGGATCGATACCGGCAGGCGGGAGATGGGGCCGACGCCGGCCTGCTCGAGGGCGGGCAGTGAATACATCCTGCCCTTTCGGCCGCGGCCGATTTCAAATTCCCTGAGAATGCCGAAGGGGTCGCGTACGCTCATCTGCAGCGGATGAAAAGGCGCGGGAAGTCGAAAGTCAAGGCACCTACGGTGCGGCAACCTGCGAGGGCTGCGCCCCGGCGGCAGGCCATTTTTGCCCCCTGCAAGAGGTTGCTCCCCGCAGGGGCACAGCGGGAGCGCCGGTGTCGTGGGAACCGCTCACCAACCCCATCACAGTCACTTTCCCGGGATCGAGACCTTGTGGCGGAAATTGGTAGAGGGGATTATTCCTTTAATTTTCGAGCGGCTGTCAGTTTCAAAGATGATGCCGTCGAACCTAAAACTAGAGAAATTTCCTGGCACCGCCAACTTGTAGCGGATTTCAAAGTCTACCCACTCACCCGCCTTGATCTGCATCGGTTTCGTAGTTCCTTTCTCTAACGGCGCATCCTCCATCTGCTTTCCGTTCACAAAAATCCACATGGAATCCCCCGTGGTGTACCCGTAGTAAAATACAAGGTCACCCGTGACGTCGGCCTTGATTTGTCCCACCCACTTGGCAGACGACGTGACCGCTGCTCCCGGCAGCGGAATGGAATAGGCGACGCCGAAAAACTCGAGGTTGCCAAAGGGCAGGTTCAGCGTCGCGTCCGTCCGCGTGGCAGAGGTGCCATCCCAGTTAGAGCCCGTGTAATACGTGCCCAAGAGTCCATTCACCACGGGCGCCGGGGCGGCCGGCCCACCTGCGGCTGCGGCAAACCCCGGGCCGCTGTCGCAGTCGAAGAGGCGCGTGTTGGCCGGCCCCTTGGTGATGCCGCCGCTGGTGTTGATGTGGCGTTGCACGATGAGGCCGGTGGCTCCCAAGTCAGCGTCTCCCGACTTGGAGGCGCTGCCATAGGCCAAAAGCAGCTGCCCTTCATTTCGATTGAGTCCAGCCATCGCATTGGGATTGGCGGTGTCGGCCAGTTCTTCTGGGCGTTCACATTGTTGGCGTCCCGCTCCGGATCCGATGGGGAAACGATCACGGCGGCCGTCCCCAGGGAATGCTTAATGGCGCGGATGCTGAAGAATTCGCTGTTCCCAGTGGCGTTTGCCACCAAGCCCTGATTGACCTGGGCTGTGGCGCCCAGTTGCCATGGCAGCCGACTTTGGTGGTCGTGGGAAAACCCAATGAACGCCACCCCCACCTGCTTCAAGTTGCTCACGCAGCGGCCACGCGCCGCCCGGCGCAGCCGGTCACGCACCCAAGAATGGCGTTGGCGCGGTCGAAAACGTCGTTCCCGCACCGCAGGTGCCTAGTGGCCCGATTGGCTCAGGCATCCGTACTTGGCAAAGAGGAAAATCCCGGCTGCCAAAGCGGCCAGAAAGGGCGCAGCAGCCCCCTTGGAAAGCAGCACCACACCCAGCACCAACACCGCCACCATTGCCGCGATGAACCCCATTGCCTTGTAGAACGCCATTGCGCGGGGACGGTATCAGTGGCGCCAGAATCGGGGCAAGGAATTCTTCAGTAGGTCACCTTGCAGCCCGGTAACTGCTTCTTAAGAGCATCGACGCCGCTGTCGGTCACGCCCGACTTGTAGAGGATGAGCTGGCGCAGCCCGCGACATTCCTTGAGATGAGCCAGCCCTGCGTCCGTGACGGCGGTGTAGGCAAGGGAGACGATTTGCACGTCAGGCAGGCGGGCAAGCAGCGCCAGGTCATCATCACGCACTCCCGTGCGCGCAAGGATGACCTCCTGGGGGTTACCTGCCTTGTCGAGGATGACCTTGGCTCCCAGTCTTTCCAACTGGGAGAGCACCTTCTGGATTTCAGGGGATGACTTGGGAACCGGAACGCGGGGAGCGCCGCACGCCACTGCTGCCGCGAGAATCCCAAGTGCTGCCAGTTGGAGAATCCTGCCCCAAGCGCGCGTCTCTCGCATGGTGGGGACGGTAGTTGGCAGGAATGGCGTGCGCAAGTCTGGCGGAGGAGGCCCGCCGGTCAGGCCGTTGCCTGCCACCACACGGCGCGGCCATGGCCAACCGCGTAGAGGTGGTCGGCCTTCTCGCTCAGGGCCAGTTCATGCACGTGCATGGGAACCTTGTCTTCGCGTGTGATCTTTTGTGTCGCGGGGTCGATAAAAAGGAGCCAGCCACCGTGATCGCCCCCGGCACAGAGCATCCAGTCGCCGCGCGGATGGAAGCGGATGGACTCTACCAAACCTTTGAGCTTGTCGCTCTCCACCACCTTGAGCGACGTGCCCTTCTGCCAGTCGAAGATTTCCACGCGGGCCTTGCCGTCCAGATGATCCACGTTGCCGATGAACCCAATCCCGCCCACGGCCAGAAGCTTGCCATCCGGCGAAAACTGAATGCTGCGGATGCCGCCGATGGAATGCCGGCGTTGCTTGGGATCCCACGTGTACATTCCCGGCGACTGAAGGGTTTTGGCCGGCTTGCCGGTGGAGGATTCCCAAATCACGATTTTGCCGACCTTGTCGGCCGTCGCCAGCCACGCGCCATCGGGGCTGAAGGCGCAGCAGAAGAGCATGCTGGGATAGTGGTGCGGCGTCTCTACGTCGTGGCCGCGCAGCTCGCGAATCAGTTCGCCGCTCCCCGCCTTCCACAGGCGGCAGACCATGTCGTCGCCCACGCTGGCCACCATGCTGCCATCGGGCGAGGCTTCCACACCGCGCAGCCACTTGTCGTGCGCGGGCGCCCGACGCGTCTGCTTGCCGGTGGCGCGATCCCACCAGACCAGGTGCTTGTCGTAAGCGGCCGTGACCACATGGCCCGCGGTCAATGCCGCGCCCATCACATAGCCGGTGTGGCCCTGGCCTTCGCACCGGCGAGGCTCGGGCTTTTCGGGAGAAACATCCAGATCGTACACGCCGCCATCGGAAGCGCCCGCGTAGAGCCGGCCCGATTCGGGCACGCGCGCCATGCACAGCAGGATTTCCTTCCGCGAAATCTCCTTCTTGACCTTGAATTCCACGCTGGTGGCGGCGGAGGCTGCAGCAGCGGGTTTTGGTTCGTCGGGCATAACTACGCTTTCTTAAAAAACACTCTGTCAGGCGAGCACTTGGGTGATGGGTTTGATGCCCGGATTGACCAGCGGCACGGGCCGGGATCCCACGTGGTATTCCTTCCTGGGATCAATGCCCGCGGCGGAGAGGATCGTGGCAAAAAGTTCGCCTGCGCCCACTTCGCCCTCCACCACCTTATTCCCGTCCTCATCGGTCTTGCCCCACACCGCGCCGGCCTTCACACCGCAGCCGTGAAGCGAGGCGCTCCACGCGCTGGCAAAATGGTCGCGGCCCAGGCTGGCATTGATGGCGGGCGTGCGGCCAAATTCGCCGACCGTCACGATGAGCGTGCTCTCCAAGAGGCCCCGCTGTTTCAAGTCGTCAATCAGCGCCGCCAGCACACGATCCAATTCGGGCACCAGCTCGC
Source organism: Verrucomicrobiales bacterium (assembly GCA_005809105.1). Classification (GTDB taxonomy): domain Bacteria; phylum Verrucomicrobiota; class Verrucomicrobiia; order Limisphaerales; family UBA1100; genus SYLI01. The sequence goes on from SYLI01000061.1 coordinate 3,755, forward strand.
CGTGGGTCTCGAAATTCTGCCCGTGGCTGTCCCACCATGCGCGACCCACGCGAACAAAGGGCACGCCCGACTCCACCATGCGCCGCGCCATCAACACCTGCTGGCCGAACTGCGAGGGGCCGTAGAGCTCGTGGGTGGCCTTCGATTCGCCGGAATTGTCGAAGAGCTTCTGGCTGCTCATGAGGCCCGTGACTCGCGCATACGCGGCCGCATGGCTCCGGAGGGTGGGCAGGTCCCTGCCCTTCTCAAAACGGTGGCTGAACCACTCGCGCAGTTGTTCCCGCTCGGCATGATCGCCTTGGGAGATTTGCTCGGGCCGCGCCAGATTGGGCGGCGAGCTCTGGTCGTAGAGATTGATGGCGCCAAATCGCCCTCCCAGAAACGCGGGGCTGAGCATCTCTTGGCCGCGGCCCTCCGTGGACGGATAGAAGTTCACGTAGTCGGGAACGGCGCTGTCGGCGCGGCCCAGTTCGCGCGCGAGGATGGCGCCCAAGTCGGGGTATTTCAGGGCGGCCTCGTCGCGTCGCCCCCGCATCATGAGTTGCGCACCGCTCCCGTGGCCGGCATCGCGCGTGTTGAGCGAGCGGATGAGGCAGGAATGCTTCATCCTGCGGGCCATGAGCGGCATGAGCTCGCTGATGTGCACGCCCGGAACGTCGGTCGGGATGGCCGCAAAGGGCCCGCCTGTGGGACGGCCCGGCTTGGGATCCCAGGTTTCCAACTGGCTCGCACCTCCTGCCAGCCACAGCAGAATCACACGGCGGCCCTGCTTCTTGAGTTCCTTGGTCAGACCGTCAGCCGCCAAGAGATGGGGCGCGGCACTGCTCCCCGCCAATGCGGCCGTGCCCATTCCCAGCGTGGCCAGGAAAGCGCGGCGCTGCACAGAGTGGTCGGCCGATCCGCAGTAGTTGCCTTTCGTGTTCATGGTGCTTATGAGCCTCGGTTTGACGTCTCCCGCGCAGGGCGCATTGAGTCAATCAATGGTTGAATCGAAATTCGCCGCCAGCCATGAGCGACCAGAGCACCTGCCGCCAAGCCTCAGGCAGCCGGTCTTTGCGGCGGGTGAGATAGTCGTCCACGGCGTTGGCCTCTTCAGCGGCGGGAGGGCGCGAAAGAATGTTGAGAAACGCCAATTGGATCTGCTCGCGGGCGTCGGTGGTATCGAGCACGCGCTTTAAAAGCCTGCCGCCCGTTGCCGAAAGCAACTCGCGCTGCACCCGCTCGCCGTTGGCAAAAAAGAGCGCCTCATCCACGCTGATTTGAAACAGCTCACCAGGCCGCTCAAACTGCCCGGTCCAGCCGTGTCCGGCGCGCTCGGCCTGCTCAAGCGCGCGCGCCATCTCCGGCGTGCCATGCTTGGGAAAGCTCTCTGGATCCTGCGCGGCCATGTGCAGTGCCGCGCCCATCTGGTGGGGGGTGAGCGGCTTGGGCAGGGCCAGGGCGAAAGTCCCCGCATCGGGCCGTTGTGAATCGCCCCAAGAGCTGCCCCGCGCATAGGTCTGCGACATCGCCAGCCCTTGCACCAGCCGGCGCCAGTCGTACTGGTGTGCCACCAAGTCGCGCGCCAGCCATTGCATCAGTTCCGGATGGCTGGGTTTGTTGGCGCCATGCACCTGATCCAGAGGCATCACCAGTCCGTGGCCGTGCAACCGGTGCCACAACCGGTTCACCAAGGCCCGCGCAAAAAGGCCTTCCTCACCGGGGCGCAGGCTCTCGGCGAGGATTTGTCCTCGGCGGCTGAAGGCGGGTGGCGGCAGGGGTTTCTTCTCCTTGGTGTGCAGCTCGATTTTTTTCTTCTCCTCGTCCTGAGCCTTTTTGTCAGGCTCCTTGGATTGCGGCTCCGCAATGGGCTTGCCGTTGAGGAACATCAGGGCGGCCGTCTTGGTTTCGCCCTGCGTGGTCTTGAAGCTGACAAGCCCGTAGTCGCGCTCGGCCACAAATCCCCCCGTCTCGAAGGTGCGGCTGAAGAAGGATTTCATGCCGTAGTAATGATCCTGCTTCCACGAGGGCACCTCGGGATGGTCGTGGCATTGCGCGCAGGAAATGTTGACGCCGAAAAACTTGACGCTGACGTCCACCGTCAGCTGGTCGAGATCCTTCGCACGTTCCTTGAGGAAAGTCTGGGCGCCCTTGGTCGCGTTGTTCTCCGGATCCGCCAGAATGATTTCCTTAAAAATCCTGTCCCAAGGGCGGCCCTCGCCCAGCGCCATCTCCAGGTACGGCCGCAGCCCGCGGTCCTTGCCGTCGGAAAGCAGCCAGTCAAACTCGATGATCTGGTGGCGCAGGAACGAAGGGCTGGCCGAGAGCTGTTCCACCAGCCGGGCGCGCTTGTCCGCGTCCTTGGAGGCCACAAACACGCGAACCTCCGCGGCCGTGGGGATGCGCCCGCACAAATCCAGCGTGACACGGCGAATGAACCCGTGGTCATCCACCGAAGGCGCGGGCGTGATGCCGCCGGCTTTGAGTTTCAAACCCACGTAATGATCCACCACCCCGGCGATGCCGCGGTCTGCCGGAAGCAGTTTCTTGTCGTCCACCAGTTCCCACCACGGCTTGATGTCCGCCCGGGACGGGGTGCCGGCGGGAAACACGGCACCGGCGCGGATCCATTTTTCAAAGTCCAAAACCACGGCATCGGGCAGCCGCTCATCCGGCGGCATCTTGAGATCCTTGCTGGCGTGGCGCAGCGCCGCCAGCAACAGGCTCTTGGCAGGCTCCTGCAGCACGACGGCAGGCCCGGTTGTGCCTCCCTTGAGAAGCGACTCGCGCGAGTCGAGCTTGAGCTCGCCTTTGACTTTGCGGGCGCGCTCGGAGTGGCAATTGAAACACTTGGCGGCAAGCACCGGACGAATCTTTTCCTCAAAGAAAGAGATATCCGCCGGCGCCGCTGGCAACATCCCGGCGCCGTAAACGCCAAGAGTCACTACCGCCCCGACCACCGTGGGGCGAGCGAGTGCGCTCAAAAATCCAATGAGGCCAGGTGGCGTCATGCATTACAGACTGCGCCGGGGTGCGCAATGTTCACTCTGCCTCCATCGGAGCTTGTTGGTGGAAAAAAGGAAAGGGCGGAGCTCCCTTAGCCGGAACTCCGCCCTCCCATCGAGGCATGTCACAGACCTAATTTACTCCCCTCCAAATTCCAATCTCCCTCACCCCATCCTCTGCACGCTTCACCTTCCGCTTCCCACCATCTCATCTTTCTCATCTTCCAATCGCAACCCTCTGTTTTAACAATAGCAGGGTGCGTGCCAGACACGGTGGCGCTCAAAAGGCCCATGTTTTCGCGCAACCAGTTTAAGTGGGCATATTGTCGCGGTGCATGCTGCGTGCCCTTGGCGCGCGCCGCGTGAAAATCCCTGCGCAAAGGCCGGATGCTTGGGGTGGCTGGAGTTTGCCGCGCCACCTGCGGGGTCATTTGCTGGCGTCTTGCTGGTGAGCGGGTTCAATCAGCTCCACCTCGTAGCCTTCGGGGGCATCGATGAACGCGAAGCCGCCGCCGCCTTCCCGATAAACCGGTCCGTCGCTAAATGTCATGCCATGGGCGGCCAAGTGCCGTCCAAATGCCTCCAAGCTGTCCACTTCGAAGGCCAGATGCACCAGATCGGCCTGCACATGCACCGGGCCGCTGGAGGGGAAGCTGCAGAGTTCAATGAGTTCATCGCTGTTGGGAGTGGCCATGAACACCAGTTCCGAGCCGCGGGGCGACTGGTGCCGGCGCACTTCGCGCAATCCCAGAATCTCCGTGTAAAACTTCACCGTGCGCGCCAGATCATCCACGCGAAAGCGCGTGTGCAGCAGTTTCTTCACAATCGTCATGGCGCCAGCCTAGTCCGCGCCGCCCCCAAGGCCAACGGATATCTCGCTTGCCTTGCGCCGGGCGGGCGCCAAGGATTGTGCCGTGAATCGACTCACCCTTTCCCCTCGCGCGGCGTGCGCTTTGTGGGCGTTGGCCGCGGCGGCCGCAGGCGCCGCAGAATCGCCGCAGCTGGTGCTTGATCGCATTCCACCCGTGCCCGAAGCGTTGCGCCAGTCTGCCGAGCCCTACCTCAACATGGCCGGCGTGCAATTCATGGGCTGGCACCCGCAGCGCCGCGAGATGCTGATTGCCACCCGCGACGCCGGTGAAAACGCCACGCACCTGCATGTGCTGAGCGCGCCCGGCGCCGCGCCGCGAGCGCTGACGCGCGGAAGTGAACCGGTGTACTCCGGAGTGTTTCACCCGGTCACCGGCCAGCAGGTGCTCTTCTCGCAGGACAAGGGTGGCAACGAAGTGTACCAGCTGGGCCGCGTGCATTCCGAAGCCCCGAATCCCGTCCCCATCCTGCTCACCGATGGCGCAAGCCGCCACACGGGACCCAAGTGGTCGCGCGACGGGCGTCTCGTGGCGTTCCTTTCCCCCAAACGCAATGGCCGCGACAGCGATCTCTACATCATGGATCCCGTGCGGCCGCAGGAGGCGCGCATGCTCGCGCAACTGGAGGGCGGGGGCTGGAGCATCGCGGATTGGTCGCCGCAGAATGAGGCGCTGGTGCTGCTGGAGTACGTGTCCATCAACGAGAGCTACCTGCATCTGGTGGATGCCGGCACGGGGCGGCGCTCGGCCATCACGCCGCGTGGCGGGCAAAAAATCGCCCGCGGGGGCGCGCGCTTTGGTTCGGACTTGGCCACGCTCTATTACACGGCGGATGCCGACTCGGATTTTCTGCAGCTCTTCAAGCTGGATCTCAAGACGGCGACGGCGAGCGCGCTCACTCCCGAACTAGGCTGGGACGTCGAGGACTTTGAGGTCTCTCCCGACGGCAGAACCATTGCCCTTGTCGTGAATGAAGACGGCTTCGGGCGCCTGCAACTGCTCGACACCGCGACGGGAAAGCTGCGGGTGCCCCCCGGGCTGCCCCGGGGCATCATCACCAATCCCCAGTGGCGCGCCGACGGGATGGAGCTGGGGTTTGGGCTGCAGGCGGCCGATTCGCCCGGCGACGCGTATTCCTACAACACCGCCACGGGCCGGCTGGAACGGTGGATCCAGAGCGGCCTTGGCGGGCTGGACGTGAAATCGTTCATCCATCCCACGCTGGAGAAGGTCAAGAGCTTCGACGGCCGCACCATCCCCATGCTCGTGTATCTTCCCGATGCCCGGAAGTTTGGAGACCCCGCGCAGCGCCCGGTGGTGGTCAGCATCCACGGCGGCCCCGAGAGCCAGTCGCGACCGGGCTTCCTGCGGCAGCACAACTACCTGCTCAACGAACTGGGCATCGCGCTGGTGTACCCCAACGTGCGCGGCTCCAGCGGCTACGGCCGGCGGTTCCTGCTGCTGGACAACGGCCTGTTGCGGGGGAACGTGTTCGCCGACATGGACGCGGTGTTAAACTGGATCTTCCAGCACGACCGGCTCGACGGCGAACGCGTGGCCGTCATGGGCGGCAGCTACGGCGGATTCATGGCGCTGGGCTGCATGGTGCACTTCAACAGCTTCCTGCGCTGCGGGGTGGACGTGGTGGGCATCTCCAACTTTGTGACCTTCCTCAACAACACCGAGGCCTACCGGCGCGACCTGCGGCGTGTCGAGTACGGCGACGAGCGCGACCCCAAGACGCGCGAATTCCTGCAGTCGCTCTCGCCGCTTCAAAATGTGGCCCAGATTTCGCGCCCCCTCCTGGTGGTCCAGGGCGCCAATGACCCCCGGGTGCCGGCGACAGAGAGCGAGCAGATGGTGAAGGCGCTGCGCGCGCAGGGCAACGAGGTGTGGTATCTGCTGGCCAGGGACGAGGGCCACGGGTTCCGCAAGAAGGGCAACGCCGACCGGCAGTTTCTGGCGACGATCCAGTTTCTAAAGCAACATCTGCTGGACGACCCGCCGCCACCGCGCAAGCCCCCCACGCCACCGGCCTCGCCCTAATGCCTCAGCCTCTTTAGAGCCTGCCAATCATCGCCTCGCCGTAGGAGTAGGGAGGCGGCTTGGTGAACCGGCCGTTTTCGCGCTTCTCCCACGCCTCCTGCGCGTCCTTGAAACCACCGGTGTACCACTTCGGATCCCAAACACCGGTCATGGGAATCTGGCTGGCGTGGCCATCGGCCCAAAGCAGAATGCAGAAATTCTGATTGCGGAAGATTTCCTCCAGCATCGTTTCGGAGTTGTCCGAGGGCGCCTTGTCAGGGTTGTAGCTTTTATGCTTGGGGTTCAGGACCTGCGCATCGTTGGCGAAGGCGTAGCAAGGCACGTCGCCGTCGCCGTTGATGGTGGCCTCGTAGTGATCCTGCGCCAAAATGGTGGTTGCCGGGTTCACGTAGGTGGAGAGCTCGCGCGCCAAGCCCGTCTGGCTCACCTCGAAGTTGGCCACCTCGTCGCTCCAGAAGGCCGCGACGGCATTGAAGGCGTAGTCGGTGTACACGTGCCCCTCGGCGCGGGTGCCGTCCACCTCGTAGGTGGAAGTATTGCGGGTGTGCGGCGAGCGAAACGCCTTCTTGTCGATCTCATACATGCAGCCCCAGTAGTAACGCAGCGGGTCGGAACTGCCGCGCCAGTGGCCGCCGTTGGAGCGCCGCGCACCGCGCCCGCCGTTGTTGTTCTGGTAGTCGGCAATCAGCAGGCCAATCTGCGAGAGGTTGACCATCGAGGTCTTGGTGCGGGCCTTCATCCACGCGCTGGAGATGGCCGGCAGCAAAAGCGCCCAGATGATGCCGATGAGGAAGAACGCCATCATGATTTCGATGACGGTGATCCCGGCCTGCCCTGCACGGCGACAAACAATCCCTGCCCGGATGCCGCCACCCTTTTGGAATGTCGGGCGCGGCATGCCGGCTTGCAGCTCGCGATTGGGAAATCGAGGTTTGATGCTACACCGCACGTCGCGATGCGGATTCTCCGCACATTGACCCGAGCAAGGTAGAGCGACCGGCCTCCATTTGCAAAAAGTATCCGAACCCAACCCAGAAAAAATGTGGCGCCGATGGAGATCCCCGAAGGGCTTTCCGCTTGACTTGAAGAAAGCGTGGATTCGCCCCGGTGGCGCTCCTGATTCAGAAGCGCCCGGTGAGGGACTTGGAGTAGTTGTAGGGGGGCGGCTGGGTGTAGCGCCCATTCTCCCGCCGCTCCCAGCCCTCCTGCGCGGCGTCCACAAGGCCGGTGTACCACTTCGGATCCCAAACGCCGGTGATGGGCAGCTGGCTCACATGGCCATCCCCCCACAACAGGGCGCTGAAATTCTGATTGCGGAAAATCTCCACCAGCATCGTTTCCGAATTATTGCCCGGAACCAGGTCGGGGAGGAAGTCCTTGTGGTCGGGGTTGAGCGCGTTGCGGTTGTAGTCAAACGCGTAACAGGGCACATCGCCATTGCCATCAATGGTCGCCTCAAAATGGTCTTGTGCAAGAATGGTTATCGACGGATTCACGTAGGTGGAAATCTCGCGCGCCATCCCCGTGCTGCTCACCTCAAAGTTGGCCACCCCGTCCTCCCAAAACGCCGCCACGGCGTTGAATCCGTAGTCGGTGTACACATGCCCCTGCGACCGGGGGCCGTCCACCTCGTAGTCCGAAGTGCTCCAGGAATTGGGCGAATGAAACGCGCGCTTGTCGATCTCGTACATCGCGCCCCAGTAGTAATGGTAAGGGTCGGCCGTGCTGCCCCAATGCCCGCCGTTGGTGCGCCGTGCGCCGCGTCCGGAGTTGTTGTTCTGATAGTCGGCAATCAGAATCCCGATCTGGTGAAGGTTGCTCAGCGAGCGTTTGGTGCGCGCCTTCATCCACGTACCCGACATCGCCGGCAGCAGGAGCGCCGTGATGAGGGCGATGAGGAAGAACGCCACCAACACCTCGACAAGGGTGATCCCCTGCTCCCCCCTCCGACAATGCCCGGCCCCGGCCCGAACCCTGCCGCAAGAAGTCTGGCTTGAGAGAGTTCGGGTGGTGGGTTTTCGCCTTGAACCAGTTGGGTTAATAAAACAAATATCGCCCTGAAAAAACTTGCCCTATTGGACGCGGAAACCCGCGCCGGGTTTCATGAAAAAAACTCACCCCATCTCCCGCCACTTCGCCAGCGACAACAACGCAGGCATCTGCCCCGAAGCATTCGCGGCCCTGGCACACGCCAATGCCAACCACGCTGTCGGCTATGGCGGCGACCGTTGGACAAGCCGCGCCTGTAATCTTATCCGAAAGACCTTCGAGACCGATTGCCAGGTTTTCTTCGTTTTCAACGGTTCGGCCGCCAATGGACTCGCGCTGGCGAGCATCTGTCGCAGTTACCACTCGGTACTTTGCCATGAGGTGGCCCATGTGGAAAACGACGAATGCGGTGGGCCCGAGTTTTTTACGGGCGGCGCCAAGCTGCGCTGCCTGCCCGGCAAAGGCGGCAAGCTCACGCCACAGGTCATTACCAGCGCCCTGTCGCAGCGAACCGACCTGCATTTCCCAAAGACCCGCGCGATTAGCCTCACGCAGGCCACGGAGATGGGAACCGTGTACACCCCCGCCGAACTGCGCGCCATTGCCAAGGTCGCCCGCCGGAACGGACTGGGCATCCACATGGACGGCGCGCGCTTTGCCAACGCCCTCGCAAGCCTGGGCGTGCCTCCCAAGGCCATCACTTGGCAGGCTGGGGTGGATGTCTTGAGTTTTGGCGCCACAAAGAACGGTGTCCCTGTGGGCGAGGCGGTGGTGTTTTTCAACCACGCGCTTGCCAGCGAATTTGAATGGCGGGCCAAACAAGCCGGCCAGCTCGCGAGCAAGATGAGGTTTATCGCGGCGCCGTGGGTGGGCTTGCTTTCCGGAGGGGCATGGCTTCGCCATGCGGCGCACGCCAACCGGATGTGCCGGCTGCTCGCACGGCGACTCAAGCGCATTGCGGGGGTTCGTCTGCTGCATCGGCCCCAGGCCAACGCGGTCTTTGTCGAGCTGCCCCAGGCCATCATTGAGTCCCTGCATCGGCAGGGCTGGCATTTCTATACGCTCACCGGCCCCACGGAAGCGCGGCTGATGTGCGCGTGGGACACCACGCCGAGCGATGTGGAGGCATTTGCTGCCGACTTAGAAGGGCTGATGGCACCGACTTCGCGGCGGAGGGCGCCGGCCCGCACGCCCAGCCGGGGAAGCAGCCGCAGCGCCCACTAGCCGGACGCATCCAAAGGCAAGGGCTCTGCAGCCCCGGATTGTCCTCGCAATCCGGACTTGCCCGGTTTAGCCCGTGGGTGTAGCCACCTTATCTGGGTTGAGTGCCCCCCTTACCTTGCGGCGCCGCTCATTGCGGGGAGTAAATGGGAAGTCCTAAACGTCTATCTGCCATGAAAAAGTTCCTGTTCCTCACGGTATTGGCTGGCGCCCTTTTTGCGCCCGTCCCCTCGGCCCAGGCGGCGGGGCTGATCATCGTTGATGATGTCATCATCATCCCCCCGCCGCATCCCATCCCGGTGCCGCGCCCGCCCATCATCATCCCCCCGCCGCGACCCATCCCGCATGTCTTTGCCCCGCTGGAGCTGCGCGAGGAGAAAGTCACGGTCAAAATCAACGAGCGCGTGGCCAACACGACGGTGGAGCAGGAGTTTTTCAATCCCAACTCCAGCGTGCGCGAGGGCACGTTCTTTTTCCCGGTGCCCAAGGGCGCGGCGTTGCAGGATTTCCAGATGGAAATCGGCGGCAAGATGGCCAAGGCTGAGCTGCTCAAGGCCGACAAGGCCCGCGAAATCTACACCAGCATCGTGCGCAAGATGCAGGATCCAGCACTCCTGGAGTTTTCCGAGCAAGACCTCTTCAAGGTGCGCATCTTCCCCTTCGAGCCGCACGGCAAGAAGCGCATCAAGCTCAGCTACAACCAGGTGCTGCGCAACGACGCGGGCTTGGTGGAGTACAGCTTCCCGCTCTCGCCGGCGCGGTACTCGGCCACGCCCATCGAAAATCTCTCCATCAAGGTGGAGATTGACTCGTCCGTTCCCATCAAGGCCGTGTACTCGCCCTCGCATGAGGTGGAGGTGAAGCGCGACGGAGCCAAGCGCGCCGTGGCGGGCCTGGAAGCTCGCGGCGTGCGCCCGGAGCAGAACTTCAAGCTCTACTTCTCTCCCGAGAAGAAGGACGTGGCGGTCAACCTCATCACCCACCGCGAAGGCGACGACGACGGCTACTTCCTGATGCTGGCTTCTCCCGGCATTGACGGCGGCGCGGGCAAGGTGGTGGAGAAAGACATCGTCTTCGTGCTGGACACATCGGGCTCGATGGCGGGCGAGAAGCTCGAGCAGGCCAAGAAGGCGATGCTCTTCTGCGTGGAGAATGTGAATGACGGCGACCGCTTCGAGATTCTGCGCTTTGCCACGGAGACCGAGCCTCTCTTTGACAAGCTGATGCCGGCCGACAAGTCCAACCGCAACCGCGCGCGCGACTTCATCAAGGCTTTGAAGCCCATTGGCGGCACCGCCATCAACGACGCGCTACAGAAGGCGCTGAGCATGCGCCCGTCGGGGGACACGCGCCCGTTTGTCATCGTCTTCCTCACCGATGGCCGCCCCACCGTGGGAGTCACCGGCGAAAATGAAATTGTGAAGAACGTCACCGACAAGGCCGGCAAGACGCGCGTGTTCTGCTTTGGCATCGGCACCGACGTCAACGCCCATATGCTCGACAAGATCACCGAGGCCACCCGCGCCTCCAGCCAGTACGTCACTCCCAACGAGGACATCGAGGTCAAGGTGTCGAGCTTTTACACCAAGATCAACGCGCCCGTGCTCTCGGATCCCAAGCTCAAGTTCCCCGAGGGCATCCGGGTGAGCGCGCTCTATCCCAACCCCCTGCCCGACCTCTTCAAGGGCGAGGAGCTTCTGCTGGTGGGGCGCTACAAGGGCGAGGGCAAGGGTCATGTGCTGTTGGAAGGCAGTGTCAATGGCAAGAACACGCAGCATGAACTGGCGGTGACGTTCCCCGCCCGCAGCGACCACGACTTCATCCCGCGCCTGTGGGCCACGCGCCGCGTGGGCTATCTGCTCGACGAAATCCGCCTGCATGGCGAGAAGCAGGAGCTCAAGGACGAGGTCACGGAACTCGCCCGCAAGTACGGCATCGTCACGCCGTACACGGCCTATCTCATCATCGAAGATGAGAAGCAGCGCAATGTCCCCGTCGCCACCCGCACGCTGAGCAACTTCGAGGCAGACCGCGAAGTGGTTCGCCAGGCGGCCGAGCAGTATCGCGCGTTGAAGGCCGACAAGGCCGGCGATCTGGCCGTGGCCAGCGCACGCTCCGGGCAGGCTCTCAAGGAGGCCAAGAACGCCGACGGATTCCGCCTCAGCAACCTCGAGGCCGCGCAGGGCAGCTTTGGTTATCAGGGCGGCTTGGGTGGTGGCGCCGGTGGGCTCCCCAAAGCAGCAGCACCCTCCGGTCCGGGCGCGCACTTCTACAATGCCGCCCGCCCCGGTGAAGGTGCCGCGGGCCGCGCCCGTGTGGTCACCCAGCCCATGCAGTTTGTCGCGGGCAAGAACTTTGCCCAGAACGAACGCGCCTGGGTGGATACCGACGTGCAGAAGGCCGGCAAGGATGCCGTGCGCCAGCGCGTCAAATTCAACTCCGAAGCCTACTTCACCTTGCTCGCCAAGGAGCCCAAGGCCGCGCAATACCTGAGCCTGGGCCGCAATGTCCAGTTCATCCTCAACAACGTGCTCTATGACATCTATGAAGACGTTTCCAAGAACTAGCGCGCGCCGCCTGCCGGCGACCGCCCTGCTGCTTGCCATCGCCGCCTCGCCCCTCGGGGCGGCACTCTGCCCCGGGGAGGGCATCCAGCCAAGCCCCAGCCAGCCTTGTCTGGATCCGGCGACGGCGCCAACGGCCGTTGCCGCTCCAGCCCAGCCGGCGCCCAACGGGGGCAAGGCGTACCCCGCGCACTGGGGCGAGCCGCCGCGCATTCAGACGCGCGATCTGCGTCCCCTTCCCGGCGGTTACGGACAGGGCAGCGGCACGCTGGCTCGCTGGATTCAAGAAAACTTGGATGCCGATGCCAAGGATCCCAACCGTGCCAAGGACGCCGGCGCGGCCAATCCTGATTTGGTCATTGTGAAGGCGGCGATGGAGGCTTGGGCCAAGGCAAAGGAAGCCAGCGGCGGCAACTACAGCTACACGGTGGGTTTCCAAAGCGCCTTCGGGTTCGGCCAAACCACCACCCTTGTCGTGGCAGGAAACAAGGTGGTGGAGCGCAGGTTCGAGGAATTTAACCGCAACGAACCGCCGCAACCGCCCGACCTCAATCAGGGCGCGGCGCCTCCCAATGGGTATCTGGAGAAAGGTGCGGCCGTGGGCAAGAATCCCAAGGGCGCGCCTGCGCTGACGCTCGACCAAGTGTACGCCGATGCTCTCAAGATTGCCTCCCTGCCTTTGCCGGAGAACGAGCGCCGGTTTGTGCGCGTCAACAAGGAGGGGCTCTTGCTCTCCTGCTTCACGGTTGACCGGCGCATCCGCGATAATGCGCCCATCAAGGGCATCCACCTTGATACCATCACGCTGGCTCCTGCCAAAAAGGCCGAGGGGCAGCCCTCCCCCGCGGCCCCTGCGGCTGCGCAGGCAGATCTGGCTCCCAAGGTTCATTCCGGCCATTTCGTGTCCAACCAATACCGTGCGCAGGAGGCGCTTTCCCTTGCGGTGTTCACCACCTTGGATGAGTTCAACAAGGCCTTTGGCACGGCGGCTTTTGGCTTGGGCCCCGCCCGCGCACGGCTCGATTACGTGGATGCCACGTCGTTCGCCAACGGCCGGGTGGTGGCGGCGCTGATCCGGCGCGACCACACACCGCACAAGTACACCCTCGACAATGCCTCCCTGACGGACGAAGGCGAGCTGCTCTTGCAACTGCGCTCCGAGGGCCAGCCCAGTCCCGATGCGACCTTCGCCTCGCCGCTCGTGGTGTCGCTCGCACCGGCCGGTGCCAAGACGGTTCGCTTCGTCGAGAATGGCGCCCAAGTGGGCAAGGTTGCCGTTCCCAAACTCGAAGCAGCGCCGCAAGTCATCGAAGCTGCCAATCCCGGCAAGGCGCCCGCGCGCAAGCCATTCCCCGCGCACTGGGGCGAGCCGCCGCTCCGCCAGACGCGTGATCTGCGTCCCCTTCCCGGCGGTTACGGACAGGGAAGCGGCACGCTGGCAAACTGGATCCAGCAAAACCTGGATGCCGATGCCAAGGATCCCGACCGCGCCAAAAAAGCTCCGAATGTTGAGCCTCCCAAGAATGAGCCTCCGGCCAAAGGCAAGGGGCCTGCGCGCAAGCCATTCCCTGCGCACTGGGGCCCGCCGCCACGGATCCAGACCATGGACATTGGCCCCTTGCCCGGCGGTTACGGACAGGGCAGCAGCACTCTAAGAAACTGGATTCAAAAGAACCTGGATGCCGATGCCAAGGATCCCAACCGGGGCAAGCAGGAGCCTCAAAAGAATACGCAGGCGGAAATCGAAAGGGTGCAAAAGCGCATTGCGGAGATTGAGGACTTGATGAAGCGCGCCCGCTTCACCAAGGAGGGCTTTGAAAAGATCTCGGCTGAACTCAAGGATCTCAAGGTGCTGCTCATCAAGCTTCAGTCTGACAAGGAGCGCGCCCCCGCCAATCCTGCGACGCCAGAGCCTCCCAAGGCGCAGGGTGGGGCCAGCCCACAAGCAGAGATTGCCGCCATCGAGAAGCGCATCGTCGCCATCCACAGCCTTAAACAAATCGCGCGGTTCACACCCCAGGGCTTGGCCAAAATCGACGCAGAACTGGCAACGCTTGAGGCGCGCCTTGCTCAGTTGCGCGCGGGCGCCGCCCCCGACGCGCCCGCCGGGCAGCCCGAGCGCGAGCGCCCCCCCATCAGCGCGGCATTCGCCAAACTGCACCCCGCTGGTTCGTACGCGCCGGGCGAATTGCTCGTGGGCTTGAAGCCCGATGTGGACAAGGCCGATGCGCAGAAGGCCCTCACCGAGTCCGTGCCGGGCCTCACGGTGGTGACCACCCTTGTTAACGACACCATTTTTCACGTACGCCTGCCTGCCGATACCAATGTGGAACAGGCGATGGCGCGCCTCAAGGCCGCCCCATGCGTTCGCTACAGCGAGCTTAACCAGATTGTTTCCATCCCGGCTCCCGTGCGCGAGCGCTAGGGTGCGCCCCCCGGCTTGACCGGGCGCCGCGCTCTTGTCAGAATCGCGCGTATGTCCAATCCCATCCTGCTCTTGGGCGCCATTGGCTTCGTCGCCGCCGCCACCCAAGTCTCCGCCGCGCTGCACGCTTTTGACAAGCAACGGCTCACGGGCGAATTCTGGAGTGAGGGTGCCCACATCGGCGACATCAACAAGGACGGCAAGATGGATGTGGTGAGCGGCCCCTACTGGTACGCCGGGCCGGACTTCAAGACGCGCCATGAAATCTATCCCGCCACGCGCCGCTCCAAGAGCACCAAGGATGGCAAGCCCGTGGAGTTTGCCGGTTTCAAGGGCACGCTGGGCAGCGAGAATGAGTACAGCGACAACTTCGTTGCCTACACGCACGACTTTGACGGCGACGGCTGGACGGACTACCTGGTCATTGGTTTTCCCGGCGCGCCGACGGTGTGGTATCAGAATTCGCAGAACCAGCCCGGCCACTGGAAGCGCCATGTCGCCCATGAGGTGACCGACAACGAATCGCCCATCTTTGCCGACCTCACCGGCGACGGCAAACCCGAGCTGGTGTTCCACACCGGCGGGCATCTGGGCTACGCCTCGCCCAACCCCAAGGAGCCCACGGCCAAGTGGGCCTTCCACAAGATTTCGGCCAAGGGCAACTGGCAGCGCTTCACCCACGGCCTGGGCATTGGCGATGTGAATGGCGATGGTCGTTCCGACTTTCTGATGAAGGAAGGCTGGTGGGAACAGCCCGCCTCTCTCGCCGGCGACCCCGAATGGGCGTTCCACCCCGCCGCGTTCGGCGCGGGCGGCGCGCACATGCACGCCTACGATGTCAACGCGGATGGCCGGGCCGATGTCATCACCAGCCTCGCTGCGCACGGCTACGGTCTGGCTTGGTTTGAGCAGCTAGCAGAGAAGGATGAGAAGGGCCATCCCCGGTTCCAGCAGCACACCATCATAGGCAGCAAGCCCGAGGAGAACCCGCAGGGCGTGAAGTTTTCACAGCTCCACGCGGTGGATCTGGTGGACATGGACAACGACGGCGTGAAGGACATCGTCACGGGAAAACGCATCTGGGCGCACGGCCCCGGGGGCGATGCCGAGCCCAACGCGCCCGCGGTGGTCTATTGGTTCCAACTCAAACGCGGCAAGGATGGCAAGGTGGCGTACATCCCGCACAAGGTGGACGACAACTCAGGCATTGGCACGCAGGTGCTGGCCGCCGACCTAAACGGCGACAAACTCCCCGACATCATTGTCGGCAACAAGAACGGCACCTTCGTCCTGCGCCACATCATCGCCATCGAGTAGCCGGCTGCGCCGGGGCAATACCGGCTTCGCCGGGGGGGGGGCGCAAGCGCCCTTATCGCCACACCGCAGGTGCCCCACCGCAGGTGCCCCACCGCAGGTGGTCAGGCTCTCAAGATCTTGGCAAGGGCCTTCCCCTTGGCCAGCTCATCGACCAGTTTGTCGAGGTAGCGCAGCTCCCGCATCAACGGGTCTTGGATGTCCTCCACGCGGACGCCGCACACGACACCTTTAATCAAGGCACGTGCAGGATTGAGTTTGGGCGCTTTCTTGAAGAAGGTTTCAAAGTCGGTCTGCTTCTTGAGTTGCCCGGCCAACTCCCGCTTGGTGTAGCCCGTGAGCCAGCAAAGGATGGCGTCCACCTCCGCCTTCGTGCGCCCCTTCCTTTCCGCCTTGGCGACATAGAGGGGATAGACGCTGGCGACCTTCATCGCAAACACCCGATGATTTTTGTCCTGTGTTGTCATGTAAAGAGAATGCCTAACGACCGTATCTGTGGCACAGGGTCAGGCGTTTAGCTCATTCGTAGTGAGTCCACATACGGACGACCTTAATGGTGCGTTCGGCCTCGTAAACCTGATACACCAAGCGATGTTGGATGTTGATACGGCGTGAATAAGCCCCCGCCAAATCGCCAATCAGCTTCTCGCAAGGCGGAGGGCTCTGGAAGGGACTCTTGGCGATGATGTCGAGAAGACGCTGAGCTTGTGGTCGGAGATTGGACGACGCAATCTTCTTTGCGTCTTTCTGCGCCTGTTTGGTGTAAACGATGGACCAACTCACCAGCTTGGATTCGCGGAGGATTTGTTGAGCGGTTCGGCCAATCCCTTGCGGATGGAGCCGCGCATCCCGGGAATGGAGATGAGGTAAAGCGTCTCTTGGATGCTGCGCCAGTCGGCCTCTGACACGAGGACGGCATTGGAGCGCTTGCCGGTAATCTGGATCGGTTCGTGAGAGTCAGCGGCCTCATCGAGAAGTTGGTAGAGCTTGGAACGGGCCTGGGTGACGGGGAGTGAAGTCATGCCAGAAGCGTGCGGGAAAGCGTGCGCCTTGTCAAGACGCGCAGAGAGCGCCAAGTTCGCTCGGATCATAGTCGTCCATATCTTGATGGGTGGAGGTTGGCTTAGGAGTGAGCGCTTTCAAGGCACGTGCCCAGTCGCTGAGCGACAGGTCCGCAGGATGCCGTCGTTCGCTTCCCGCGGGGTCAGGCCCTTTGTCTGAGGTGTTGAATCCATGATTCAAACCTCGGCTCTGGCCCTTCGCCTAGATTGGCATTCGTGCCCTCCGCGTTGACCGAACGAAAAGTGGTGCTACCGATCGGAGACTGCCCAAGAACATAGTAGCGAATCAAGCCTGTGGTAGTGCTCCGGATGATCGCGCTAAAATAAGGCGCCAGAACGGGCGGGCGGGCGGGAGTGAAGGTGGTCGGATCGAATGGTGGAGGGTTGGGATATTCGACTACGTAGTATCGTCGTGATTCATCGAGAGCGCCGGCGTGCATTCGAAGCTTTCGAGAGTCGGCGGGGTTCACAGGAAGGTTGCGGATCTTGCAAGCAAGGGCGTAAATCACTTCGCACGCCTTTGCCGGTTCAGCATCCCAGTGTTCGATGACAATCTCAACTTCTGAAAATGCGAGATGGGGAAGCACGTAATAAGCGGCGGCATAACAAATGCGTGGCAGTTCAGAAGAACTGCCGTCCGCAGGAGGGTTTCGGAACAAATCTAGTAATCCCATATGTGGTGGTGGTGATGTGCACAGGACCAAAGGACCAACGCATTGGCGACTCGGCTGAGGCGTATCACCCATTATTCATGGCACACGCCTTCGCCCGGACGGCTGTTCCCGTAGGTTCGCTGGCAGGCTACGCCTTGGATGCCGCCTGTCAAACAGCAGTTCAACTCGATTAAAGGCGGATGACAGGGGATCCCCCCTGCGGGGGGGCACCTGCGGTGAGCACTCCTGCGGAGGGCAACAGGGCGAATGATTGCCCCGGCGCAGCCGGTTGCACGGGGCGCAGCCCCAACCCCAGGGGAATCGGACGCTGCCCCAGGGGAATCGGACGCTGCCCCCTGGGACTCGGACGCTGCCCCATGGGAATCGGAGCCTGCCCCATGGGAATCGGACCCACCCCCATGGGAATCGGAGCCAACCCCATGGGAATCGGTGCTTGCCCCACTCCTGCGGAGGGCCATACCGCCCCTGCGGGGGGCCATACCGGCTGCGCCGGGCTCCTGCGGCGGGCACTGCTGCGCAGAGCCATAGGGAGCGAAGCCCATCATTGCCCCCCTGCAAGGGGTTGCTGGCCGCAGGCCCCACTGCAAGGGGCGCTTGACCCTGATGCTTTGAACCCGCCAAATGCTTCCCATGTTCCGATTGATTTCTTTCACCACTGCATGGTGCATCATCGGTGCGACCACATTGCCCGCCGCAGGCGCACCGCAGGTGCAGGTTGCCGTGCCGCAGGCACCCGCAGGCGTGCTGCCGGTGGGCAAGGATGGCAAGGTGCTCAACACCGACTTTGAGAAGGGGGACTTGTCGGATTGGACGGCCACGGGCGCGGCGTGGAAGCGGCAGCCGGTGAAGGGCCCCATCGATCCCAAGCGCAAGTATGGCGAGGGCAAGCTGGCCAATCATCAGGGGGATTTCTGGATTGGCGGCTATGAGTTTCTGGAGGATGCGCCCACGGGCACGCTCACCAGCGCGGCTTTCCGGGTGACTCATCCGTGGGCGACGTTCTTGGTGGCGGGCGGCGCGCACGCGGGCACGCGCGTAGAACTGGCGCGGGCCGACACGGGCAAGGTGTTTTACACAGCGCGCGGCCACGATACGGAAACGATGCAACCGGTGGTGGTGGATCTGGCGGCGCAGAAGGATCGTGAAATCTTCATTCGCATCGTGGACGAGGTGACGGGCGGCTGGGGCCACGTGAACTTCGACAACTTCAGGTTTCACAAGGAGCGCCCTGCCCCGCCGCAGGTTGCCGTGCCGCAGGCACCCGCGCCGCCGGTGGACGCGGTGAAGCACGCCGGCCTCTCGGCCGATGAGGTGGTGCGCGCCGCGACGCTCCCGCCGGGTTTTAAGCTGCACGTCTTCGCCGCTGAGCCGGACGTGAAGCAGCCCATCGCCTTCTGCATTGATGACCGCGGACGGCTCTGGGTTATCGAGAACTACACCTACCCGCAGCGCGCGCCCGAGGGCATGGGCACGGACCGCATCCTCGTCTTCGAGGACACGGACGGGGACCACAAGTTCGACAAGCGCACCGTCTTCATGGAGAAGCTCAACCTCGCCAGCGCTATCGAGTATGGCTTCGGTGGCGTGTTCGTCGGTGCTGCGCCGTGGCTGCTGCACATCCCGGTGAAAGAGACGGACAAA